>CAYGBY010000173.1:0-8429 GCA_964348115.1 uncultured Pseudomonadales bacterium | reverse complement strand
TGCGGCCCTGGGTGTTGGCGATTTGGGCGGTGCTGGTCGTTCAGGCCGGCTTGGGCGTCGTGAAGCCGGGCAATCTCCTCTAGGCGCCTGCGCCGCAAATCGCCTTCCCATGGCCGCAACGCCATCTCCGCCAGCAACTGAATAACGCCCGCGGTGACGACTGACCAACTTCCCGAGCCCGACGTGCGAACTCTACGGCTTGCTCGGGGCGGTCCGCGGCCCAATTGGCCACCGCCAGACATTGCAGATAGTTGGCGTCCCGTGCACGTTCTTTGCCGATGCCGATGGGGGCTGCTCCCGTTGTCCAGACCGCGGAGGTTCTGCTCGTTCGGGAAGAACAGCACCGTCACCT
Source organism: uncultured Pseudomonadales bacterium (assembly GCA_964348115.1). GTDB lineage: Bacteria > Pseudomonadota > Gammaproteobacteria > Pseudomonadales > Azotimanducaceae > Azophilus. Next base: position 8,077 of record CAYGBY010000173.1, on the reverse strand, counting down.
TTCCCCGTACGGATTTCCCTCCGCGTTCCGCTTTGAGCGGAGTACGGACCACGGCCGGGACATGCCGTCCGGCTGCGCCAATAGCCGAAGATACAGGTCGTTGGTGTGCGACTGGATTCCCGAACCCGTCTCCCAACGCCCGAGCGAGGCCTCGCCGAGCCGGGTCCTGGCCGCAAACGCCGCACGGGTCATATCGTATCGCTTTCGGATCTCGACAATCTCCCGCGGCGACAGCACACCCAAGTGCCGGCACACCGACTCATGCTTCAGACGCTCCCCCTCCTGGTCGAGGAATTCGAATCCGCACGCGCCGCAAACCCGGACCGGCAGCTCCACCTCGATGTCCGCTGCGGACTCGCCCAGTCCGTAACGGAACACGTGCCGCTGCCATGCCGTCGTCGCCGCACCGTCGCAGTCCGGACATCGGACCCCTTCGCCAACGTCGACCTTGTCGCCCATTCCACTTTCCATCTGTTGACTCCTTGCTCACCTTTTTGGGTCGTTCCGAATAATGGAAACTCCGCCCGATCACTTTGCCTGACCCGAGCTGCAGTTTCACATACACCGGCGGGTCGTCGCCGCCCAATGGGATATTCATGACGTAGCCCTTTTTGCCAAGGGAGTCGCGCCCCGCACGCATAGTTCTGCACCCTGCCGCGGGCGCCCTTGCAGCTGGCTATCCGCACCTCGTCGAACAGACGCTGCGCCCACAGCTTCGGGAACTTCAAAAGACACGCGTCGACTCACGCCAAAGCGCCGCGACGACTCGGCCTTCGACATCCCGATTTCGAGGTAACGCCCCAATCGCATTCTAATCTCCCAATCGTGCTTCCCACGCCGCACCTACTCCGTTGGCTTCGACAACCGAGAAGATGCCGGAAACATGAAGTGCGCAGTTTTCACTAGCCACCAACACCAAACTCCCAAACAACAGCTAGGGAACCTCTGAACAAGTCGCGTTCACCCAGCGCCCCGCTATTTGCGGGCGGAGATGGCGTTGCGGCCATGGCAAGGCGAGCCGCGGCGTGGGGATTCCGCAGTCCGCACGCCGCGGGGCGCCCTTCGGGAGGGCCTAAAGGGCGCGCTGGCTGTGTTGCGGCTCATTGTGTGGGACCTGCCACACGGCTTCGCCGCGCCTTGCCATCACGCCCTTTAGGCTCCTCTGGGCTTCCGGGACTTGTTCAGAGGTTCCCTAGAGGTGCATTGTGCCCCCGGCGGGCTTTGTTCACCACGGATGTTTTGTCCAACAAATCAACAAGTTGGGGTCGTCTTTAAGACGGTTCTGACTGAGCCGGCTCAAGGCATTGAAAAAACTTTGCAAATAAGCGCTAATTCACCAGCATAAGGTTGCAATGGACGCGAAACCAGCTATGAGCCAAGAAGGAACAGCCGGTCCCCGGCGACCGGCCCCGGCACCAAGCGCCCACGCATTACGTCAAGCCCACGTCACCACATGGACGGAAGCGCTAGCGGATGCGTTCACTCCACCGGATATGTTGGAGAGCAAGGTGCATTTGGATTGTGGACGGGAAGCTCGCATCAGGGATTTGCGCCGAATCGGCGGAGATTTCCAAAAAACTGTGGAAAAGCTTGGGCTTTGAGGCAACTTGCGCAAACGCCTAGGGAAAACGAGACTGATCTGGCGATAGAAAAGATTGTTGGTTCAATCAGGACTACCACCTAGCAAGCACCCGAACCCTCTCAACACGGCCTGATGCAATGAAACTTGTCATCGGCATTCTGCTCCTTGGCTTCCTGCTGCCGGGTGCCGGCGGTTCTGCGGCCGCGGCGGCGCCAAACATCGTTTTGATCCTTGCCGATGATCTCGGTTACGGCGATCTCGGCATTTATGGCAACAGTCTGATCAAGACCCCGCATCTGGACCGGCTTGCCGGCGAAGGGGTGCGGCTTACGAACTTTTACGCCAGCGCCAACGTCTGCACGCCCTCGCGGGCGGGACTCCTCACCGGTCGCTATGCGATACGGGAAGGCCTAGCCGAGGGCACCATCACCGTTGACGACACCCGGGGGCTGCCGGCGGACGCCACGACCATTGCCGACATGCTGCGGCAGCGGGGTTATCGCACGGCATTGGTCGGCAAGTGGCACTTGGGACATCACCTGCCGGAGCAACGGCCAAACGCCCACGGATTCGACTTCTTCTATGGCTTGCTGCAGCCCAACGACGCCCCCGGCGTGGTGCTGTACCGAAATGCCGAGCCTGTGGGCGAACCCCTGGACCAAGGCGCATTAACCCGGCTTTTCACCGAGGAGGCCATCGAATTCATCGAACCTAGCGAAGGCGGCGCCAAGCTGCCGTTCTTTCTGTATTTGTCGTACAGCGCGCCACACATTCCCTTGGTTCCGTCCTCCAAATTTGCGGCCAGTTCCCAGGCAGGCGCCTACGGCGATGTCGTACAGGAACTCGATTGGGGCGTGGGCAAACTGCTCGAGGCCCTGGAGCGAGCCGGGGCGGCGGCGAATACGCTGGTCGTTTTCACCAGTGACAACGGCCCGTTTCCGGAAGGCGGCACCGGCGGGCTGCGCGGCGGCAAGGGCACCGCCTGGGAAGGAGGGCATCGCGTACCCCTGATCGCACGTTGGCCAGGCCATATTCCCGCTGGCGTCACGTCCGATGGCATGGCGATGAATATCGATCTGCTGCCGACCTTGCAGGCCATCACGGGGGCGGCCCTGCCCGCCGGGCGAAAACTCGATGGCAAGAACATTGCGGGGTTGCTCAAGGGCGGCGCGGATTCACCGCACGAAGCGTTGTATTACTTCAGCAACGAACGCATTGCCGCGGTGCGCACCCGAAACTGGAAAATGCTGGTTCAGGCCCGCTATCTGGGCATCGACCGTCGGCTGCCGGAGCACGGCGTCCACCTGCTGTTCGATATGCGCACGGACCCTGCGGAACGCTACAGCATGGCGGCGCATCGGCCTGACAAGTGGCGGGAGTTGCAGGCCCATCTGGAAGTTGGGCAACGCAAACTCGGTGCGCCGCCGTGACCAGCGCTGGCATTCCGTGTGCGCCGAGCGTGTTGAACTCGGTGTTTTATGACTATGTCGACTCCACGGACTACGACGGACACAGCAGACGTGCGCCGAGCGTGTTGAACTCGATGTTTTGTGACTATGGCCCCAACGACACCCTCGGGTGGAACACGGACGATGTCGAAGGCAGGGTGGTCTGCAGCGACAATGGAGGTGAGAAAGTTCCGTCAATCAAGATGGGAAAGCCCATGCCGTGCGCTTGGGGAGGGGATGTCGCCCGACCGAATCAGGTGCGCCGGGGGTGTTGAGCTTCCACGCTCTCGCAAGGGGCCTTGGTCGTCAGGCGCTGCTTACAGGGGGGCCGTGGATCAGCCGGCGTTCCGGAGCTCTTCGCGCACAATGCGGCGTAGCGTGGTTTCGAGTTCTTCGTTGGCGAGGTGTTCGCGCAATGCCTGATTGATGGCGGTCTGGTAGCCGCATCCGGCATCGCGGGCCCGGGCGCGGAACGCGGCGACGACATCCTGGTCGAGCATGATGGTGATGCGTGTTTTGTGGGGATGTTTGACGGCTGGGCCGCGCACGGCGCCAGAGAGGTTATATTCCTTGCGCATAAATGTCTGTCTCCTTTCTGGTGGCGGGACGGGCGGAGAGCAGCCTGATCTCTTCGCCGCGGTAGCTGTAGACAACGGTCACGATGCGTCCGAGGGCGTCAGCGCCGACAGTGACGAAACGCGGCTCTCCGCGGGCGTCGGGGTCGTCTCGGGTCAGACCGAGGGGATCGGCGAGAGCCAATTCGGCGTCCTCAAACGCGATGCCGTGCTTGGCCAGATTCGTCCGCGCCTTGTTCGGATCCCAGTGCGTGTCCACCGGCTGTAGTATGTATGTTTATATGTATTGAGTCAAAAGGGGTTCGACATAGCTGTCGTCGTGAACGACAGATCGTCATGGCAAAGGTCTTCGAGGGGGGAGCCATGCTTTGCCCACCACGTCTTTCCAACACCGAGGTCCAGCGTGGTGGGCAAAGCCCGGACAACCCCGCCAGCCATCCTGCTATTGATCCGGCAAGGGGGACAGTTTTCATGTCGCCAAGCGGTCAGTTTCTGTTGTTGCTTGACATACGGTAGGGCTAAGGGGCGAACGCCCCCGGTTGTAAATGTCCGCCTCCATGCCTATCAGACGGATAGCGCCCGCCCCGATACGCGCCGGACTTGCCAACACGATGGTTTCGAGGCCGGCAGGCACAGCGGCGCTGGGGACGACGAGCAGGTGGGCATCTCCCCCGATCAGCCAATCCGTGCCCATCTGTCGAGTGGATTTGGGATAGGGGAAATCACGCCAATCAGAGGGCAGCATGGAGACCAGCCAGCGCTCCGTCGGTGTGTCATTCGGCAAGTCATAGATGCCCAGCCGATAGCTGGAAGGAACCAAGCGGGGTGACGGCAGGTAATTGGCCATTTGGAGCATCGCGACGCTGGCTGTTTCCGCGAAGTATAGAGCGGGAATGCCGGCTTCATTCCAACGTGCGCCGCCGTGATAGCTTGCCCCCAATCCGCTGAAGTCCTCCAGATGCTCCAGGCGGCCAATCCGGTACAAGCGCATCAGGGAAATTCGCCGTACTCGATCTTGCGCAGTGCTTCGCGCACCAAGGTGCGCCCCTCGAACGTATCACACAGGTCGACCGGTCTTTGGCCTCCTAAGGCGGGAACCTGGGTCACAAGCCATTCGCTCCCGCTGTCGCGGCCGCCAAACACGGAAGCGGCCTGAATGAAGACACGTAGTAGGTCGAGCAGGGCTTCGGACTGCGCCGGCGCGAGTGATTTGCGCTGGTAGAAGCGATTCAGGTTTCCGGGTGTGGTGCCCAACAGTCGAGCGAAGAGTTCCCGGTGTCCCAGCATCTTCACCGCCTGTCTAACCACGGCTCCGGGCACCCCCCGCCGCGCCGCTTCGACGAAGGCGGAACGATCATCGAATACAGCCGATGGAATATCGATGCCTTCAACGTCCAGGATGGGGCCCCCCTCGTCTGGCCGGTGGGCGATCCCGAAGCCGGGTTCGGCCTCGAGGCCTTCAAGGTTCGGGATGGGGGCCGCCTCGCCTGGCCGGTGGGCGATCCCGAAGCCGGGTTCGGCCTCGAGGCCTTCAACGCTCGGGATGGGGATCGCCTCGTCTGGCTGTCCATGGAGCTCAGCATCGAGATCGATGCCTTCAACGCTTGGGATAGGAGCCGCCTCTGCTGAAGACCTTCCACCCGACTGAGCCATGCTATCTTGCACCATATCCTGCTCCCTAGAGTAGGGTCAACCATAAGATCAACTATAGTACATCAAATTGATGCAAGAACTACTTGTTATTGATGTTATTGGCTGATCGGGGAAGGGGCGGTCCGGCTTGGCCACCAAACAGGGACTCAGCCACTCGCGTAACCTTGCCATTGTGCCTCAGCCAGTTCCAATGGGGCTGCGGAGCGGCAGCTTGGCGGCTTGCGCGACGCAGGTCAGACGACGAGCCGGCCGCGGCCGTGTCCTGCGGGGCGACAGCTCGGCGGCTTGCGCCGCACTCAGGTCGCAGGCGCCCGGCGGGGATGGCCTTGCCGGTCCGAAACGGAGCGGCGCCTACAGTTTGCGCCTGCTTTGGCGCCATCGGCGGCGGGCTGCGCGCGCCAAGGCAGGATGGCTGCGTTCGCTGGCGTGCGTCTTTTCCGGGAGCCGTCTCCGCACTGACTCAAGCAGCGCGTCAGGGTCGGCTGCCGACCGCCATGTGTTGGCGATGACGATGCCGGTGTCTTTGAGCCGCGCCCCCTCCATAAGCGCCAACCATTCGGTCCAAGGCGCGTTCGATTCCCTCCGACGACGCATTCGGATCGGCGGGCCAAGCTGCGCCGAGTCCGATGGCGCACAGTTCGAGTTTCCTTTCCTGGCCCGCATACATCTCAGGCATCAGCTCGTCCTGAACGTACAAAACGTCGGGGTGTTCGATGTCGTAGGTCGCGGCATGGTGCTCCGCCCAGTGGTTGACGGTGTTGTGCTCGATGGAGCGCATGTTGCCGGCCACCAGCATCTGCTGTCCCGTCGCGAGCGCCTGCGCGATGATGATCGTGTCGCTGTGGGTCGGAACCTCCTCCGGGCGAATGCCGGGAAAAGCGCCAGCGTCCATGTTGTCGCAGATCGCCTCGGCCTGTTCGCGCTGTTCACGCGACATGGAGATCAGTTCGTAGGGTCCATTGTCTTTTAGCAGTTCCTTCGCCCACCACAGATCTGATTCGCGCAGCAGCAGTTCCCGCTCCGTGGCGGAGTTGCGGATGCGCTCGAGTCCGGCCTTGGCGCGTTCCGCTTCCTCTTCCAGAAAGTCGGGATCGACTCGATGGTGCATGATCTCGCGCGCCACCTGGGGCAGCAGGCGCAGGCGGCCGCCGGACATTTCCCGCCACGCCGCGTTGAAGCGCCGTTGCGTTGGGAACATGATTCTGTTGGTGTCTACCGTGATTGGCATGGCGTCCGCGTGCGGGTGGCGGCCCGGCGCTGGGCGGCGCTCCTTCGCTGGCGTCGTTTCTCGTTTGGCGCAGGGGCACCGGCCGGCGTGGCGAGATCCTCCCACGGAACATCGAGAGGGTCGGGCTGGCTTTCCTTGCGCTTGGATCCGTCCGCCATCCTGCTCTGCCGAGTGGCTGCCTGTGAAGGCATTATGGCTGCGGCGACGCGTCGAATCCAAGTCTTGAACTGGCTCAATACTTATGGCGCAGGTCGATCAAGCGGCCTCCTGGGTGGCAAGATGCTCGTTCCGGGGTTTGATATTCGACCGATGCGCAGGGGATCGCGCCGTGTACGAGGGGGGAGGGGGATGATCTGCCCGACGGCGGTGAAGCTCCGGCGTACGCCCTTCGAGCGGCGCACCTGTGCCGTCATAGCCCTTGATGCCGCGCTCCTGCCGGGGCGCCGCCAAGCGTTCCACACTCAATGCGGGAGAAGGACCGTCGCTACCGATCGCACTCTGGGGAGACAGCCCACGGACTGAGAGCCCTGCCCCCGAAGCGGGCCGCCCCGTCCGAGATGTATGCAAGCCGTTTTCACCAAACACCGCTGGTCATCGCCCCAATCTACCTGCCGGAACAAGGTCCCCCTCATGCACGCCAAGTCGCACAAGCTCGCAGACATTGGCCATGTCCCGTTGTACACTTCCCCTCACCAATCCCAAAAAGATAGCCAGAAACAGGAGGATAAGCGATGGCGGAGTACGTTCCATCACCCGTCAAATGGGCCGCGGAGCAGGTGGCGCTCTATGAGGGCAGCGGCGGCACTGAGGGCACCACGCTGTTGGACACCGGCATGCCGGTCATCATCGTCACCCACAAGGGCAACAAGACCGGCGCCATCCGCAAGACGCCGTTGATGCGGGTCAAGGATGGGGACGGCTATGTGCTGGTCGGCTCCATGGGCGGGGCGCCGAAGCATCCAGTGTGGGTCCACAACCTGCGGGCGGACCCCGATGTGCAGATCCGCGATGAGACCGAGGTTTTCTCCATGCGGGTTCGGGAAGTGCAGGGCCCCGAGGAGCGGGCGCGGCTGTGGACGCTGGCGGCGGAAGCCTTCCCGCCCTATGACGAATACCGAAACAAGACTGAACGAGTCATCCCGGTGTTTGTCGCCCGTCCGGTCGGGAGCGGGTCGACGGCGTCGGCTTGAGGCTCGATAGCGGGGCCGGCACGAAACTTGGCTGTCGGCCCGTGCGGTCGGCCAGCCCGCATATTGCCCCAGGACCGCTATGCGCACGCCGGATTACGGTCTGTGCGCAAGGGCGCGGCCAGCGCGGTCTGCGCCCGGGCCATATTCTGCGGCATCTAATGACCTTCCAGAGATTCTCTTTCAAGAGCGAACACTTTGGGATGGTCCTGATGGAACTGCACTTCTTTTGGCGACCTGATAGGCGGTTTGGTGCAATATGCGGGTTGGGCGAAGTGCTTTCCCGCTCCCGCCTGATATCGAAGACTTGATCGCCGACTTCAGCGCCAACTCCGACAACGACCGAACCCTAGGGAACCTCTGCACAAGTCCCGGAAGCCCAGAGGAGCCTAAAGGGCGTGATG
>CAYGBY010000172.1:0-8461 GCA_964348115.1 uncultured Pseudomonadales bacterium | reverse complement strand
TCCGCCCGCAAACAGCGGGGCGCTGGGCGAACGCGACTTGTTCAGAGGTTCCCTAGCTTCAACCAGCTAGGGGATGTCCACCCGGCGCGGAATACAGTAGCGGATCCGTTTGAAATCCACCCTATCCCCCGGCGCGCCGTTGAAGCTCACCCAATATGCCGTCAAGCAATTCGTTTTGCTCCTCCATTCGACTGACCACGAAATACAGCGGATAGAGCCCCAACGTTATGAGCGACAACAACAGAAACAGCAAAAACTGCCCCATGCGGCTGCCCAAATTCCTTCCAGATCTCATGTTTTCCTCCTGCTAATTCACTTTTCCGTGCGCCGCGGGCGCCGGGCCTTGCCAATGCGCATTTTGAAGAAAAGATCATTCCGCGTATTCGCCAAGGACGCAAATGGATGGACCGCCATAAATTTGAAGTTTGCAGCCTCTTCGCTTAGCATCGGCACGGCCGCTCGCAATCCATTCACGGGGGAGCAAAGCCATGAAGTTCAAGGCAATCAGCAAACTGGCGGCGGCGCTTCTTGGCGCACTTGCCAGCTTTGCCGCCCAAGCCCAAACAGGCAACATCCTCAACGTGCTGGCCGCCCCCAGCGGGCAGGGCGAAGTGCTGGTGCTGCCCTTGGATGGGGCGCTAGGCACGGCGCTTATCGACGGCCTGCGCTTGGAGACCGTCGTGGAGGGCGAATTCCGCGTCCATCGCGCCCACTACAAGGGACGCACCCACACAGCCTACGCCCCTTTGGACGGCCCGATTCAACGCTACGCTTTTGACAAGACCCGTGGGCGTTTTGACGAGGTTACGCCCAACCTGCTGGTGCGCATGACGGACTACGGCGAACTCGCCGCCGTCATCGAAGCCGCCGGCGCCCGGCGCGGCAAGGCCTACCCCGCCTTGGGCTGGGCGCTGCTGGAATTGCCGGCCCAAGCCAACCCCGCCGAGGCGGCGCAAAGGCTGCTGACGCACCCATTGATCATCAGCGCCCAAGTGCAGTTGCGGAGCGCCATCCATGTTCCCATGTAGCAAACAACTGGTCGGCGCACTGGGCTTGCTTGCCGTCGCCAGCTGCCAGGACGGCGGCAGCTCCAATCCGCCGCCCGCGCCTCCCCCGCCGCCGCCACCGTCCATGCCGTCAGCGACCATCGCCATCGAGCCCGCGGAAATCCATGAAGAGGCCATCGACCAGGGCGCCACCATCACTGTGTCCCTAAGTGAAGCGCTGGACGAGGACGTGCAAGTGCGGCTGGCCACAGGCGGCGACGCCATCGCCGGCGGAGACTATGACCTGGAGGCTGGGGAACTCACCATCGCCGCCGGGCAGATCAGTCAAACGCTGCGCATCCTGCCCATCCGGGACTTCGAGGAGGAGGGCACCGAAACCCTGGAAGTGCGCATCGACGCCCTCACCGGGGGCGATGCGGAGATTGGCGACCCGGCATCCGCCAGCCTGGGCATACTCGATGCAGGGGCAGCGCCTGACGCCAAGGCTTCCATCGCCCCGGACCTGCTGGCCTTCTTTACCGACATCCTGATCCGCGCTGACGGACAGCAACTCATCGAAGTGGTCGTTTTCAATTGGGGCGCAGCCCGGGCATCCCCCTCCACCCTGCTGTTGGCCGTCAGCGACAGACCGGACTGGAGCCAGTTGGACCAGGAGCCGCAGAGCCGCCAGGTGCCCGCGCTGGACCCCAAAAGCGGCGTGCGGCTTCACTTCGCCGGCAGCGTCGAAGGAAGCCTGGCGCCCAACGCGCACTACTATTTGATCGCCCAGGTCGATGAAATTCCGGCGGAGCATCCCGGACGCGCCTTCACCAACGAGGATTTCTGGGGGTTCTCCACGGACGCAGACGGCCGTGTGCTGATGCGCTGCGCGGCGCCGCAGCGGGGCCTTGCCCAGCCAGGCGTGGAGGATCCGTTCCTGGACGAACAATGGCACTTGGTGAACACCGGCCAGCGCGCTTTCGCCACAAACGGCGGGCAGCCCGGCGAAGACATCGGCATGGCGACCGCCCTGCGCACCGGCCCCACCGGAGCTGGCGTGCGGCTGGCCGTGGTGGACACGGGCCTGGAGATTTGCCATCCGGACCTCGCCCCCAACATCGAGGCGGGCGCCTCGCACAACTTCAACACCGGCGAGTGGCATGGCGCCGTCGCCGACGATCCCTTCCATCTGTCCACCTTGGGGGACCATGGCACCTCCATCGCCGGCATCGCCGCAGCTAAAGCCGACAACGGCATCGGCGGGCGCGGCGTAGCGCCGGATGTGCTGCTGCGGGGCTACAACTTCCTTTCCGCAACAAACTCCGAGATGGCCTTTTTGACTTCCCTAAGCGGCGGCGCAGGCTTCTCGAGTGCGCCGGATGCGGACATTTTCAACATGAGCTTCGGCAGCTTGGCCCGGGAAGACAACGCGCCATCCTGGGAGGAGGACCTGTTCAGGTCCGGGGTGCTGGACCTGCGCCAAGAGAGGGGTGCCATCTTCGTCAAGGCCGCCGGCAACGGCTTCAACTCCTGCGGCTCCATGCCCAGAGCCGTGAATGCGGAAATCGGCTGCTCCGCCGCCAATGGAGACGCCACCAACAACCTGCCCTACCTCATTGTCGTGGGGGGGTTCAATGCAGCCGGCCGCAAGGCCAGCTACGCCTCAGCAGGCGCCAACATCTGGATCAGCGGGCCGGCGGGGCAGTTCGGGTCCACCGATCCAGCGGTGATCTCCACAGACCAAATCGGGCTGGCGCGGGGCTATGACAACCTGGCCAGACGCGGCTTGGCGCTGGACCGGCAAGCCAACCCCAACGGCGACTACATCAGCACCATCAACGGCACATCCTCCGCCACGCCCAACGTGGCGGGCGCCGCGGCCTTGCTGCTGGAGGCGCACCCGGAACTCAGCTGGCGCGACCTGAAACACATTCTGGCCAGCACCGCCCGGCAGATCGACCCCGAGGCGCCCGAAGTGCGCTACGGCATCGGCGGCGCCGCCTATGTGATGCAGTTGCCCTGGATCACTAACGCCGCCGGCCACCACTTTCACAACTGGTATGGTTTCGGCGCCCTCGATGTGGACCTGGCGCTGGAGTACGCAGCCTCCCACATTCCGGGCAGCCTAGGCGAGTTCATGGAAACGGACCCGTTCAGCTTGCGTGCGCCGCTGTCAATTCCCGACCATCATGGCGCCGGCGCAAGCCAAGCCCTTGAAGTCAGCGGCTTGCCGAACGAAGCCCGCATCGAGGCGGTCATCCTGCGCGTGGACATCACCCACCCTTTCACCAATGATCTCGGCATTCACCTGATCTCGCCTTCCGGCACGGAAAGCGTTCTGAACCCGGTGTTCAACGACGCCCTGGCCGGCAATGAGGACTTGCAATGGAACCTGCTGAGCAACGCCTTCTACGGGGAACTTCCCAACGGGCAGTGGACGCTGAAGGTCGTGGACGCCGCCGCTGAACATGCGGGCCAGCTAAACCGCTGGTCGCTGCGCTTCGCCCTAGGCGTCCCCCAAGGAATCTGAATGCGCGGACGCCAAGTATTCATGGACACCTTGGTGGCCCAAGGTGCGCAGCGCATCTTCGGCAACCCGGGAACCACGGAAAACCCGCTGCTGGACAGCCTTGCCGACTATCCCCAGATCAGCTATTGCACAGCCCTGCACGAGGGCGTCGCCGTGGGCGCGGCCACCGGCTACGCCCAAGCCTCCGGCAAGACCGCCGTGGTCAACCTGCATGTAGCCCCCGGCCTCGGCAACGCCATCGGCATGCTGTACGGGGCGCTGCAGGCGCAAACGCCCATGCTCGTCACCGCCGGCCAGTCGGACACCCGCCTGCGTCTGCGCGCCCCTGTGCTGAGCCACGACCTGGTCGCCATGGCCGCGCCGGTCACCAAGTGGAGCGCACAGCCGCAACACGCGGATGAAATGGCGCCCATGCTGCGGCGGGCCTTTCAGCTGGCCAACGAGCCGCCCCGAGGGCCGGTATTCGTCAGCCTGCCCGTGAACCTGATGGAGCAGGAGACGGCCCATGGCGCCTCCTTATCCGGCCCAATCCACGCACAGGCGCCAGCCGCAGCAGCCGGCCTGGACGCCGCGGCAGACATTCTGCTGGCCAGCAAGGCGCCGGGCATCATCGCCGGCGACGAGGTGGCGCGAAGCGGCGCCTCCCCGACCTTGGTCGCACTGGCGGAAAGCCTGGGAGCGCCTGTATGGCATGAGCCCCTGCGCGCCCAGTGCGCATTCCCCAGCAGACATCCAAACAACGGCGGCCGCCTGCCCTTGGAGAGGGCTGCCATCCGCAAGGCCCTGTCCCGCCATGATGCGGTGCTGCTGGTGGGCGGCGGCTTCCTGGAGGAGCTTTGGTTCGACCCGGGCCCGGCGACGCCGCCAGGCGTCACCCTGATCCACCTATGTGAGTCGCACGCTTCCGTGGCGGCGCGCCACCCGGTGGACATCGGGCTGGTCGGGGGCTTGGCCGCATCTCTGGCCGCCATCGCCAGCCGCTGCGCCGACCAAGCCGACGCGCAGGCGCGGTCCGCCGCCGAAACGCGCAACCACGCCCTGGCGCAAGCGCTGAAGGCTCGGCTGGCGGCGACTGAGAAATCCATTCGCGAGCAGTGGGACTTGCGCCCCATGACGCCCAGATGCGCCCTGCACAGCATCAGCGCCGGCTTGCCGCAGGAAACCGTGGTCGTCGACGAAACCATCACCGGCTATGGCGAAGTGGCCAACCTGTTCAACTTGCGCGGCCCCGGAGACTACTTCGGCGGACGCGGCGGCGGCATTGGCCAAGGCATTGCGGCGGCCTTGGGCGTGCAGACGGCATTCCCGGAGCGGCCCGTTGTGGCCCTGACCGGCGATGGCTCCGCCATGTACAGCATCCAAGCTCTCTGGACCGCCGCCCATCACGATTTGCCCGTCGTCTTTGTCGTGCTGTCCAACCGCGAATACCGGGTGCTGAAGCACAACATCGACGTCTACCGGCAGCGCTTCAACGCGCCGTCCAACCGCCCCTACCCGCACATGGACCTGACAGTCCCAACCTTGGACTTCGTGGCGATGGCCCAAGGCATGGGCGTCGCGGCGGAACAGGTGACGGCGCCGGCGGCCCTGCAGGAGGCGGTGGCGAAGGCGCTGGCGGCGCACAAGCCTCATCTCATCGACGTCCTGATATCAGGAAAGCAGTAGGCAGCGGCCGCACTTGCCGAGCCAGGCCCTAGACTCCTCTGGGCTTCTGGGACTTGTTCAGAGGTCCCTTAACAGGCTCCAGCTTGTGTAAGGTCAGGTAAAGCATCGCGCAAAGGGATTCTTGGCATGATCGCCCCGGGGTGACGCACCACCAAGGCGGCGAGCCGATTGCCGCGCACCGCCGCATCCTGGATGGAGCGGCCGGTCAGCCGCGCCGCCAGATAGCCGGCGTTGAACGAGTCTCCCGCCGCAGTGGTGTCCACAATGTCGGCAACCTTGTCCGCCGGCGCCGCGGCGACCCGGTCGCCGGCGGCGACCAAGCAACCTTCTGGACCCTTCTTCAGGGCGATTTCGCCCACCCCCCAAGTGCGCAGACGCCGCACCGCCTCAAGTTCCGAGGCTTGGCCAAACACCAGCCGTTCGTCATCCAGGGTTGGCAGGGCGAGGTCCGTCATGCGGTACATCCGTTCATGGACGGACGCCGCTTCCGCTGCATCCGCCCACAGCCTTGGGCGGAAATTGCTGTCGAAAGCAACCTTGCCGCCTGCCGCCCGATGGGAGCGGAGAAACGCAAACAGGCGGGCGCGGGCTTCCGGCGCATAGATCGCCAAGGTAATGCCGGTCAGGTAAATCCATTCGAAGCCGGCAAGCTGTCGCAGCAGCAACCGCGCCTGGTCGGGGTCGTCCAACAGGCGGCTGGCCGGCGAACCCCGCCGCCAGTAACGGAAGGAGCGCTCGCCCGCAGCGTCCACATCGATCAGATACAGGCCAGGAACGGCGCCGGGCGCCCGCAGCACCAGATCGCAGCCGACGCCTTCCGCCCGCCACTGTGACAGCATCCAGCCGCTCAGCCGATCGTCGCCCAAGGCTGTGACGTAGTCGACCGACAAGCCCTGCCGCGCAATGTAGACCGCGCAATTGAGGGTGTCGCCGCCATATGCGATTGCCGCAGGCATCGTCCCCTCGGCGTCCTCGCGCCCGGGGCGGATTTCCGCCATGCACTCGCCAATGGCCGCGATTCCTTTGCGCATCAAATGCAGCCGCCTCGTTCCCCAACCTGCCGCCTACCAGTTCCACATCGTGCCGTCTGCGAGTCTAGCGATGGGCAGTTGCTTGGGCTGATAGGGGAACTTGGCGGCCAGCTCCTCGTCGATATCGACGCCGATGCCGTGCGCCTCGCCAGGATGCAGATAGCCGTCCTGGAAGGCGTAGGCGTGGGGAAACACTTCATCCGTAGCCGCCGTATGGCGCATGTACTCCTGGATGCCGAAGTTGTGCACCCAAAGGTCGAAATGCAGCGCGGCGCCCAGGCAGGCAGGCGAAAGGTCCGTGGCCCCGTGGCAACCCGTGCGCACTTGGTGCAAGGCCGCCAGCCCGGCGATCTGGCGCAGTTGGGTGATGCCGCCGGCATGGACGGGGGAGCAGCGAATGTAGTCGATCAACTGGTTTTGAATCAGCTCGCGGCAATCGTGGATGCTGTTGAACACCTCTCCCACAGCCAAGGGCGTTACCGTGTGCTGGCGAATCAGGCGAAACGCCTCCTGGTTTTCCGCCGGCGTGGCGTCCTCCAGCCAAAACAGGCGGAACGGCTCCAGTGACTTGCCCAAGCGCCCCGCCTCGATGGGCGTCAGCCGATGGTGGACATCGTGCAGCAGCTCGCAATCGTAGCCATGCGCATCCCGCACCTGTTGGAACAGCCCGGCTGCGAAATCCAGATAAGCGGAAGTGGACCAGAGGGTTTCAGTCGGCAGCGCGGCGTCCGCCGGCTCGTAGTGCAGATCTCCGCGCTCCACGCCATAGGCGCCCCGCACGCCGGGAACGCCAGACTGCACACGAATGGCCTTGTAGCCGAGGTCGAGATAGCGCCCCACGGCATCCACCGCCTCCGCGACGCCACTGCCGCTGGCGTGCCCATAGACCAAAACGCCGTTGCGCGAGGCGCCGCCAAGCAGTTGGTAGAGCGGCATCCCGGCCGCCTTGCCCTTGATGTCCCAAAGCGCCACGTCCACCGCGGCGATGGCGGCCATGGTCACCGGCCCGCGCCGCCAGTAGGCGCCCCGGTACAGAAACTGCCAAGTGTCCTCTATGCGCGTAGCGTCCCGGCCGATTAGGCAGGGAATGACGTGCTCCTCCAGATAGGCGGCCACGGCCTTCTCGCGTCCGTTCAGGGTGGCGTCGCCGATGCCGTGCAAGCCCTGGTCGGTCTCCACCTTCAGCGTCACGAAATTACGCCCTGGACAGGTGACGATGACGCGGGCGTCGGTGATCTTCATGGTTGATTTTCCGTCATGCGCGTCTGGGCGCACACCCCGCCCGGGCAACCAAGCCCAGCCCGAAGCTTTGCAACTCGCCTGATGCACATAGGGCCCCGGCGACCGCGCCCGATCTCGCCCGCAGGGCCGGCGCCGGCGGCTGAAAGCACAGCCAAACCTACGGCTGCAGGAGCAAGCAAGTGCAGGCCAGAGCGCAGTTGGCGCGACTCATGGCCCGTAGGACTTCCGCAAGCGGGAAGCAACAGATTGCAAGCTAACGGCACAGGGCAACTCAACGGACGGCTTGGCGCAATATGCGGACTTATCAGTTCAATTACAACCGATTAGTCATTAGTGGCGGTCGCGAGCCTCGCGCAAGGAAGGAATCCAGCGCAATCGCTACGGCCCCTACCGAAATAGGCAGGCCAGAGTGATCTTCGGCTTTGTGCGCAATCACAACGAGTTGCAGGCGGTGAAGCAAGGCCTAGTCCCCTCCAACACCCGCAGCCTGCACAACAGCGGACCGACAACCGGGAAATGGCGAACAACGCGGAAGGGCAGGCGTTGGCCAGCGCCATGGAACGGCCACCGCATCGAGTTGTGCAAGACATCCGGTTGCGAGCGACTTCGAGACTGTTCTAGTGGAATCGGCAGAAATACGTGAAACCTAAATTGATTCAGCGTACACTACGCAGCTATCGGCATGCGCTCTCTTTTTTCAATTAACCTATTGAATTAAAACACATAATATAATAATGAACGCTTCGTATGGCCAGTCAAACGGTGGGTAATCCAGGCTAGGCAAATGACCGATTCGCAGTTGCAACGACAACCCGAGCCTGCTGCGGAGCCTGCGTCCGTGCAACAAGGTTCGGACATTCGTGCGGTGGATGTCTTTTGCGGGATAGGTGGGCTTACGCACGGTCTCCGCTCCGCCGGAGTAGACGTGGTCGTGGGCCTGGACATAGACGCTACCTGCCGCCACGCTTACGAGGCCAACAACACCGGTGCCGTTTTTCTCGAGGCCG
>CAYGBY010000171.1:0-8477 GCA_964348115.1 uncultured Pseudomonadales bacterium | reverse complement strand
GGCTGCTGAGAGCGGGGCGCTGGGCGAACGCGACTTGTTCAGAGGTTCCCTAGGGCGCGAGCTTGCGGCGCATCAGCAGCATCAGGGCCGCGGTCAGGGTGACGAGCTCGGGCGCCAGCCCGATTGCCGGCGGCCACCAGCGATAAAGCATGCCCACCTGCAGACTCACTTGCTCCCCTAGGTGGAACAGCAGGCCGATCAGGGCGCACAGCATCACCCGGGCGCCCATGGACGCGCGATGCGCCGGGCCGAAAATGAACGGCGCGCCCAACAGACCCATCGCCAACAGGCCCACCGGCAGGCTTAGCAACTGCCAAAGGCGCACTTGGTGGCGGTGGGCGTCCAGTCCGTTGCTTTGCAGATGCGCGATGTAGCCGATGAGTTCCGTCGGGGCAAGGGCATGCTCGGCGCGCAGCAGGGCGACGATTTGCTGGGCCTCGAGATCGCTGCGCCAGCGCATCTGCGCCGCAGTGCCCCTGCCGCCATCGTCAACCCCAAAATCCAGGGTGCGCACTTCCTGCAGCAGCCACTCGTTCTGGTCGAGGATATCCGCCCGCTTGGCCTGCACCAGTCGTTCAACCCGTCCCTGGGCATCGAGTTGGTAGATTTCGATGTCCGTGGGCATCAATCCGAGGGCCACCGCGCCAACCCGCACCAGGCTGGTTTCGCTGCGGGTCCAGTAGGCGTCGCCCTCCCGGGTGGTGTGGGCTTGGCTTTGACTGCGCAGATCCGCCGCCTGGGCCGCAAAGGTGGGGATGATGGCCTGCTGCGTCAGCAGCGCCGCGATCACCAAACCCAGCAGCAGGGCCAGCAGCGGGCGGATTAGCCGCAGGATGCTGACGCCGGCGGCGCGCATGGCGCTCAACTCGCTTTTGTTGCCCAGCGTCCCCAAACCAAGGACGGTGCCCAGCAGGCAAGTTACGGGCAACAGGTCCAGCGCGATGGCTGGCAGCGAAAAGCCTGTGACCCGCAGGGCGTCCAGGGTGCCAAAGCCGCCTTTGCCCACATCCTCCAACTGCTCCGCCAAGGTGACGAAGCCAAACAGCCCCAGAAACAATAGGAACACCGGCGCCCCGCCGCGCAGCAAGGCCGCCAGCAGATAGCGGTCCAGCAGGTTCAAGGGGCCGCCCGCCGCGCGGCCAGCCAGACAGGCGCCAGCAGAGCGGCAAAACCGGCTGGCGCCCACCACAGATGGGCTAGGGCGCCTTGCTCCACTTCGGAACGGGCGATGCCCAGGAAGTTGAAGTACAGGCTGTAGATGATCACGGCCAGCAACACCCTAGCGTAGCGGCCGCTATGGGGGCGGGTGCGGCTCAAAGGCACCGCTGTCAAGGCCAGCAACAGGGTGGAAAGGGCGGTGGAAAGACGCCACTGCGCCTCCGCCCGGTCTTCGTTGCGCGGCGAGGCCAGCAGCTGCGCCGTTCCCGCCATCCTTGGCCGGTAGCCGAGCGGCGCGGGGGCGTCGGCCGGCACCCAAAGCGTCATCTCCCGGAAGCGGCCCACCAAGTCCTCGGTGTTGGGCGATTGCCGGTAAACCACGCCGTCCGTCAGGTCCAATTGGTGCGCGTCGCTGCGGGCGTAGGAATGCAGGCGCCCGCCGCCAGCGGAGATAAGCTCCAGAACGCCGCCCTTGCGGGAGTGAACGAAAACGCCGCTTAGGGCGCCGTCCGCGCCGTCGCGGCTGGCCAGATAGACCGTGCGCCTTCCATCCGCCTGAACGTGGAACTGGCCTGCGGGCAGCGCATCGAGTTCCACTTCCGCCTCCGCCACGGCCTTGGAGCGGTACAGCGCTTCATAGGCCCAGGGCCGTCCCCAAAGCGACAGTGCGGCGACCGTCAGCGCCACCACCGCCGCCATGCCCAGCACCGGGGCCAACACCCGGCCCTCGCTGAATCCACTGGCCTTCAGGGCGACGATCTCCCAGTCGGAATAGAGCCGGCCCAAGGCGACGATCAAGGCGATGTACAACGCGATGGGCAGCAGCACCTCCAGGGCGATGAGCGCTTTCAGGCCGGTCAGCAGGAATACTGCGGAGACGCCCAGCAGCCCCTCGTTGGCCTCTGTCAGAAAGCGGGTCAGGCTGTAGGTGACGAACACGCCAACCAGAAACAGGATGGCTACGCAGAACGGCTTGGCCGTCTCCCAAACCAGGTAGCGGTACAGGATCAAGGCGCGAAGTGGCACCAAACGGGGCAGTGGTCAGAAGGGCGCTCTGAACCGCGGATCTCATAGTCGATGCCGCAGTCCGCAACGGCCTGCGCCAAGGGGCTGGTGGTCAGCACCAGATCTATGCGCAAACCACGCTTCGGGTTCCGTTCGAAGCCCCGGCTGCGGTAGTCGAACCAACTATAAAGCCGTTCGCCTTCCCCGACATGCTCCGGGTAGGCGTCGATCAGGCCCCAGTCCAGCAGGGCGGCAAGCCATTCCCGCTCCTCCGGCAGGAAGCTGGTCTTGCCGGAGCGCAGCCAGCGCTTTTTGTTGTCTTCGCCGATGCCGATGTCTGAATCTTCCGGGGCCACGTTCATGTCCCCGGCCACCACCAGCGGCTCCGTTGGATCGCAGCGCTCGCGCAGGTAGCGCAGCAGATCCCGGTAGAACTGCGCCTTGGCCGGGAACTTCACCGGATGTTCGCGGCTCTCCCCCTGCGGAAAGTAGCCGTTGATGATGCGCACGGAGCGCCCGCCAATCTGGTAGCGGGCGGAGATGAAACGGCGTTGCTGGTCCGTTTCACGCCAAGGAAAGCCGCACAGCACATCCGTTGGCCGGATGCGGGAGAACAGGGCCACGCCGTAGTGGCCTTTCTGTCCATGGATGGCGATGTGCTCATAGCCGAGCGCCTGCACCGCGTCCATGGGAAACTCCGCATCCTGCACCTTGGTCTCCTGCACGGCGATGACGTCCGGGCGATGGGCCTGATGAATCGCCTCGATCTGATGGAGACGGGCGCGAATCCCGTTGGCGTTGAAGGTCACGAAACGCATGTGTGCTCCACTGGCGGCAACCTGATGCTTGGTTGCCATTATCGCTGCAACAGGCTGATAAGCAACCATCTGCGCGGGGCCGTCCAGGACCATGCCAAGAACCTTTCCCCGACGCAGGAGCGCACCGGCCCACATCAAGCTTGGGGAGCCAGGAAGCGACTGCGGGATGCCAAGAACCTTTCCCGAACGCATGAGCGCACCAGACAAGGGCGCACGCAAGGCAATTTGGCGAGGTTCCGGCAATCCCACGACCTCGCCAAGTACGGTCAGACCCCGAACAACATAGCGCAAGGCAATTTGGCGAGGTTCGGGCAGTCTCACGGCTGGGATGGTCCATCCCCTTGCGCCACCCACCGCCGGACGGCCGGCACAGGCCAACACCTAAGGCTGTAAAATGGCCTGCCCGGCGTCCGCAAGAAGGAGAGCACCGCATGAGCGACAAGGAAGCCCAATTCGATTGGTCCGATCCATTTCTGCTGGAGGATCAACTCAGCGAGGCGGAGCGTCTGATCCGCAACAGCGTCCGCGACTACGCCCAGGACAAGCTGATGCCGCGGGTGATAGAGGCCAATCGTCAAGAGATCTTCGACCGCGACATCATGCGCGAGATGGGCGCGCTGGGCCTGCTGGGCGCGACCCTGCCGGAAAAGTACGGCTGCGCGGAGGTCAACTACGTCTCCTACGGCCTGATGGCGCGGGAGGTGGAGCGGGTGGATTCCGGCTACCGCTCCGCCATGAGCGTCCAGTCCTCCTTGGTCATGCATCCCATTTACGCCTATGGCACGCAAGCGCAGCGGGAGAAATACCTGCCTAGGCTCGCCAGTGGCGAGTGGGTGGGCTGCTTTGGGCTAACTGAGCCGGATCACGGCTCCGACCCCAACAGCATGGTGACCCGCGCCGCCCCGGCGGACGGCGGCTACATACTGAACGGCGCCAAGATGTGGATCACCAATTCCCCCATCGCCGATGTGGCGGTGGTCTGGGCGAAGCTCGCCGGCGTCATTCGCGGCTTCATCGTGGAGCGCGGCTTCGCCGGCTTCAGCACACCTAAGATCGTCGGCAAGATGAGCCTGCGCACCTCGGTGACCGGGGAGATCGTGCTGCATGACGTGTTTGTGCCGGAGCGCAACCTGCTGCCCAACGCCAAGGGTTTGGGCGGGCCGTTCGGCTGCCTCAACCGCGCCCGCTACGGCATCTGCTGGGGCGCCATGGGCGCCGCGGAGTTCTGCTGGCACGCGGCGCGCGCCTACACCTTGGAGCGCCGGCAGTTCGGCCGCCCACTGGCGGCCAACCAACTAATCCAGAAGAAGCTGGCGGACATGCAGACGGACATCGCCCTTGGCCTGCAGGGCTGCCTGCGCATCGGACGCCTGCTCGATGAGGCGCGGCTGCCGGTGGAGAGCATCTCCTTGGTGAAACGCAACAATTGCGGCAAGGCGCTGGAGGCCGCCCGCACGGCCCGCGACATGCACGGCGGCAACGGCATCTCCGATGAGTTCCACGTCATGCGCCATCTGGTGAACCTGGAGACGGTCAACACCTACGAAGGCACCCACGATATACACGCCCTAATCCTAGGCCGCGCCCAAACCGGACTGCAGGCTTTCACAGGATGACATACTAGTATTAAACGCATATTGCCATGCTGACATATCTCCAACCACCGTACGAAATTGACCGCCAGCGATTGTTCCGGCAAAGTGGATTGCTAGGCTGATCCTACCGATAACAATGGCACAGGGTCTTCCTAGGGGATGCAAGCGTGATTCGCATACTCATAGTCGATGAGCATCGGCTGTTTCGCATGGGGCTCAGAAAAATGCTGCCGGAGGCCAACGGCTTCAGCATCGTGGCGGAGGCGGAAAACGGGGAACAGGCGGTGGATCTGGCGCGCGATCTATTGCCCAATGTGGTGCTGATGGATGTGCTCATGCCTGGCATCGGCGGCATAGAGGCCACCGCCCGCATTCGGCGCATGAACCGTGAAGTGCGGGTCGTCGCGTTGACCGGCTGCGACCTGAATCCCTTTCCGCTGCAGATGCTGCGCGCCGGCGCCGCCGGCTACCTCACCAAGGGCGTGCACCAGGATGAACTGCACCTCGCCATCCGCAAGGTCTATGCCGGGCGGCGCTACCTGTGCTCCGAAGTGGCGCAGCAGCTTGCCGCGGAGGCCTTCGATTCCGACCAAGGTTCGCCCTTCAACCGCCTTTCCGGCCGGGAGATGCAAATACTGCTGATGATCATCAACTGCGTGAAGGTCACGGAGATTTCCGCCAACCTGCACCTGTCACCCAAAACCATCAACAGCTATAGATACCGGGTGTTCGACAAGCTGGGAGTTTCCAGCGACGTGGAACTCACCTTGCTGGCGGTGCGCTACGGCCTGATACGCCCGGAAAGCAGCGGTCTTGTCGAGCTTGGATAGCCCTTCGCTGGGGTAGAATGGCGCAACCATGACGGTTGCCCGCCAAGCCTTCGACGCCCAGCCCTTCCTTGCCAATCTAAGCAGCAAACCGGGCGTCTACCGCATGTTGGACAGCACCGGCGAGGTGCTCTACGTGGGCAAGGCGCGCAGCCTCAAGCGCCGGGTGGCCAGCTACTTTCGCGCCAGCGGCCTGGACGGCAAAACCTTGGCGCTCACCACCAAGGTGGCGGACATCCAAGTGACCGTCACCAACAGCGAAACCGAGGCCCTGCTGTTGGAGCAAAGCCTCATCAAACAGGAGCGCCCCCACTACAACGTGGTGCTGCGGGACGACAAGTCCTACCCCTACATCCAATTGACAGGTGAGGCCTTTCCCCGCTTGAGTTTCCATCGGGGCGCCAAGCGCCGCGGCGGGCGCTACTTCGGTCCCTATCCCTCAGCCAGCGCGGTGCGGGAAAGTCTCAACATCCTGCAGAAGCTGTTCCGCATTCGGCAATGTGACGACAGCTTCTTCAAGAACCGCTCCCGACCCTGCCTGCAGTACCAGATTCAGCGCTGCAGCGCACCCTGTGTGGGCCATATAGACGCGCAAGCCTACCAACAGGATGTGGCTTTGAGCATCCTCTTTCTGGAAGGGCGCAGCAGCCAGGTGCTGCAGGCGCTGCAGCAGAACATGAAGTGCGCAGCGGAGCGGCTGGACTACGAACGCGCCGCCAAGTTTCGCGATCAGATCGCCCAACTGCGCCGCATCCAAGAGCAGCAATACGTCCATGCAGCGGATGGCGATGTTGACGTATTCGCCATGGCCGACGGCGGCGCCTTGGCCTGCATTCAAGCCTTGTTCATTCGTTCCGGGCGGATGCTGGGGCAGCGCACGTGGTTTCCGCGCAACGAGCTCGGCCTCGGCGAGCCGCAGCTGCTGGGCGCCTTTCTGTCGCAGTTTTACCTAGGCGGCGTGGAGCGCGACGTCCCCAAAACCCTGATCACCTCGCAGCCCATCAAGGATGGCGAAATTCTGGCGGATGCGCTGCGCGAGCGGGCCGGGCGGCGTGTGGAGCTGGCTTGGGATGTGCGCGGCCAGCGGGCCCGCTGGCGCCAACTGGCCTTGGACAACGCCGGCGTGAGCTTAGCCGCGTTCCTGGCCGACAAGCGCAACGTTTTTGCGCGCCTCATCGCCCTGCAGGAGGCCTTGGGGCTGGAGGATGTGCCGCAACGCCTGGAGTGCTTCGATATCAGCCATACGGGCGGGGAGGGCACCCTGGCCGCCTGCGTGGTGTTCAACACGGAGGGCCCGCTGAAGTCCGACTACCGCCGCTTCAACATTGCCGACGTGGCCCCGGGAGACGACTACGGCGCCATGGAACAGGCTTTGCGGCGGCGCTACACCCGCTTGCAGCAGGGCGAGGGCGCCCTGCCGGACGTGTTGGTCATCGACGGCGGCAAGGGGCAACTGGCCCGCGCCGGGCGGGTGTTGGCGGAACTGCAGGTGGAAGGCGTGCTGGTGCTTGGCGTCGCCAAGGGGGCGGGGCGCAGGCCCGGCATGGAGCGCTTCTTTTTGGCGCAGGGGGAGGTGGCGCTGCCCAGGCAATCGGACGCCTTCCACCTGCTGCAGCACATCCGCGATGAGGCGCACCGTTTTGCCGTCACCGGGCATCGGCAGCGGCGGGGGAAGCAGCGGCGCAACTCCGTGCTGGACGCTGTGCCCGGCGTCGGCCCGAAACGCCGCCGCAGCCTGCTGACGCACTTTGGCGGCCTGCGCGGGCTCAAGGGGGCCAGCGTGGAGGAGATCGCCAAAGCCCCGGGGATCAGCCGCCAACTGGCGGAGGACGTGTACGCCGTGCTGCACAGCCAATGACGGCCACGCGCTCCGTCAACCTGCCCAATCTGCTCACTTTGGGCCGCATCGTCCTGGTGCCGGTGTTCGCCCTGGCTTATCTGGCGCCTGAGGCCGGCACCTATTTGCTGGCCAGCGTGCTGTTCGCCCTGGCCGCGTTCACGGACTGGCTGGACGGCTATCTGGCGCGCCGTCTGGGGCAGACCACCCGCTTCGGCGCCTTTCTGGATCCGGTGGCGGACAAACTCATCGTAGTCACCGCCCTCACCCTCCTGGTGGGCCACCACGCCAATCCCTACATGACCGCAGCGGGCATCATCATCATCAGCCGGGAAGTCTTCATCAGCGCGCTGCGCGAATGGATGGCGGAGATGAACCGACGCGGCATGGTGGCGGTGGTGCGCCTGGGCAAGGTGAAAACCTTGCTGCAAATGGCGGCCATCGCCATGCTGCTGGCGCAGCCGCCGGACCTGCAGCTTCCCTGGGTGCTGGCCGGCTACGGCCTGCTGTACGTCGCAGCCATCATGACGTTGTGGTCGATGACCGTGTATCTTGTGGCCGCCTGGCCGACCTTGGCGCATGGCCTCAAGCGCCGCCGTTAAACCATTGCTGGAGCCAAAGTGGCTGAAATTCTAGTGCTTGCGGGCTTCGTGTTGGCGGCCTATTCAGTTGTTTCCAACGACTCCATACAAACCCTGGGCACCTTTCTGGCCTCCAACGCCCACCGGCCCTGGTGGCTGTTGTGGCTGTTTTCCGGCGGCATCCTGGTGGTCGTGCTGCTGTACGGCTGGCTGGTGAACAGCGGCGACCCGGCCTATGGCCGTCTGGCCGCATTTTCGCCGCCCCAGGGCGGGGTGGGCTGGCTGCATGTGGCGGCGCCGTTCACGTTGCTGGTGCTCACCCGCCTAGGCGTGCCGGTCAGCACTACTTTTTTGGTGCTAAGCGTGTTTGCGCCGGGCAACATTCAGGCGATGTTGGTGAAGTCCCTATCCGGCTACTTCGTGGCGTTTGTGGCGGCCATTGCCCTGTACTTCGCCGTGCGGCGCCTGAACGACCACCTGCGCCGCATGGCCGGCTCCGAAGAGGCCTCCGCGACGCGCTGGGTGGTGCTGCAATGGGCCTCCACGGCGTTTTTGTGGAGCCAATGGCTGATCCAGGATCTGGCCAACATCTTCGTCTTCCTGCCGCGCGTGCTGGGCTTCTGGGAGCTTATGGCGGCGCTGGCCGTGCTGCTGGC
>CAYGBY010000170.1:0-8550 GCA_964348115.1 uncultured Pseudomonadales bacterium | reverse complement strand
CACCAGGCCGCCCCGGACAAGCGGCGCGGCGGGCGGCGGGACTCCGGCGACCCCTCCGAATTCCACCGGCGCGCGGCGGCGGGCGGCGGGGGGGTGGCGGTGGGGGTTTACGGAGCGCCGGAGACCTTCCTGCTGGATGCCCAGGGGGTGATCGCCTTTAAGCAGGTGGGGGCCGTCACGGAGGCGATATGGCGCTCGGAGCTGGCGCCGCGCCTGGCGGAGATGGGTGTGCGGACAGGCGCGGACGCCGATGTTCCCTAAACAGCCTCCATCGTCCCCTTGGGTCCATGCAAACCTGCCGCCGGCCATGCGCCGCCCGCACGGTTGGCGCCGGCGGCATCCCGGCGGGTTGGCGGCCACGGTGCGGCAACGCAGCAACTTTCGGCGATGCGTCAAGGAGCCCCTGCGCAAACCGCGTTCGCCCAGCGCTCTGTTGGTTGCGGCCGTGGGCGGACAACCCGCAGCGCGGCGAGGACTGCACAGTCCCTCCGCCGCGGGGCGCCCTTCAGGAGGGCCTAAAGGGCGCGCTGACGGTGTTGCAGCTGATACCGCGCACATCACCACCAACGACGATGCGGACCTCAACGAGCCTAAAGGGCGCACTGTCGGTGTTGTAGCTGATTGTGTGGGGCTTGCCGCACGTGCAGCAGTCGATCCTGCGGTTGCTCGCCGCACTGGCGGTGTTGCAGCTAATTGTGTGGGGCTTGCCGCAGGGCTTCGCCGCGCCTTGCCATCACGCCGCCTAGGCTCCTGCGGGCTTGCGGGACTTGTTCAGAGGCTCATCAAGCGGATTGGCGCAATATGCGGGCTAGGCTTTGCCTTGATCTCCCCAGTGTTGCAGGGCGCGAGCCCCGTGGATGTCTATGCGTTTCCCGATGCGGCCACGGAGGCCCGCTATCGCGCCCTGGTTGCGGAGTTCCGCTGCCCGAAGTGCCTGAACACCAACTTGGCGGGCAGCGATGCTCCCATCGCCCAGGACCTGCGGGCGGCCGTGCATCGGTTGGTGGTCGTGGAGGGGCGCACGGATGAAGAAGTGCGGGACTACCTGCATACCCGCTACGGGGACTTCGTGCTCTACGACCCGCCGTTCAAGGGCGCAACGCTGCTGCTCTGGAGCGGGCCCCTGCTGTTTGCGGCCTTGGGGCTGACGCTGGTCGCCGTCCGCCTGTGTCGCCAGTCTGGCAAGCGCTTAAGCGATGCGGACCGTGCGCGGCTGAAGCGGATCCTGGAGAAAACCTGATGTTCTGGCTGCTGGCGTTGAGCCTAGCCCTAGCGGCCGTGGGCTTCATCGTTTCGCCCGTGCTGCGTTTGCGGTGGGTTGGCCAGGGGCGGCGGCACGCCGCGATCCTGCGCGAGCTCTATCGCCAGCGGGTTCGGGAATTGGACGAAGAGGCTCGCTCCGGGCTATTGGCCGATGAGCAGCGGGCGGAGATGGAGGAGGAACTGGGCCAGGCATTGTTGAGCGAATGGCGGGAGGATGAGTCACAGGAGAGCCAAGTCAGCCAATCCGCCCCGGAGGGGGATGGCGAGGTCCAAGGCAAGGCAGCCAGCCTAGGGCGCGGCGCTTGGGCATGGCTGCTCTTCGCGGCTGCAATGTCCTTGGTCGCCGTGGGCCTGTATCTGCAGCTCGGCGAGCCCCAAGCCGGCGCTCTGCGGGATGCGCCGACCCTGATGGCCTTGGACCCTGCCGCGGACCGCATGGAACTGGACCGCTGGCGCGTGTTCTTGGGTGACCGCGTAAACGCCCGCCCGGAGGATGCCGGCAGTTGGCTCCTGCTTGGCTACGCCTACATGATGGGGGAGGACTACGCCGCGGCGGCGTCGGCCTTTGAACGTGCCCACGGCTTGGCGGCCGATGATGCGAACATAGCGGCCTATTGGCTGCAGGCGCAGTTTCTGGCTGCTGGCGGACGCCTCGACGAAGCCGGACGTGAACTCGCTCAGCGCATTCTCGCCGGCGACCCGGGCCAGCCCACGGCTTTGGAGCTCAGCGCCCTGGACGCCCTGCACCGCCAGGACTTCCGCACCGCGGTGGCGTTCTTCAACAGGCTGCTGTCCAACCCCTTGACGCCCAGCCGGCGGCGCGCAATGCAGGCCGGCTTCACCCTGGCCCGCAGTCAGCTCGCTGAACTGGCCCCAGCCATAGACGTTTCCCTCACCGCCCAATCGCCGCCCCCGCCGGGCGCCGCCTTGTTCGTGTTGGCCCGCCCGCCGGGCGGGGGCATGCCCTACGCCGTGGTGCGCCGTCCCGCCTCCGTGCTGCCGCTGAGGCTGCGGCTCGATGATGCCGTGAGCATGAATCCGGCGGCCCCTCTATCCGGGGCGCAACAGGTGGAGGTGCTGGCCCGCATTAGTTTGGCCGGCACCGCCAGCGCCCACCCCGGAGACTGGGAATGGCGCTCAGAACCCCTGTCGCTGACGAACGCGGAAGCGCCCATCACTTTGCAGGCCACCCTGCGCCCGCCCACTCGCTAGACAGATCTCACGAACTGTATGAGATAATCTCGGGAATTGTGCAGCAAAATGTGCTTTGGGCAGTCTCTCGCCATTAGAGCTTTCCACGCGCTTGGAGGCGACTGATCTCGCCTTGACTGCACACATCGACCAAGTTGCGCTTTCCGCGCTGTGCGACAAGCCATTTCCTGGCGCCCTCGCTGTATCCACCGCCGTCAAGCACAATGATGGTTTTGTACTGGCCTTGCGCAATGCATTCGATCTCGAATGGGTACTTTTCCTCCACACTGCCGCGACGGTTCGCCCGTCGGCCACCGTTGCTCACTTCCAAATCACCAACTCGCCCACCGGCTTGCGCCCGTCTCCCTTGGAATTTATGTTGCGCGGCGCAGTTGCCGACTCAATCCGCCAGTTTGCATACAGTTCTCGCATGGCGGGCGTGTCGGCGTTACTCAGCACCACGTTGGCTCCCTTGTCCGCCCAGATCGTAGCTGCATCACGTAACCTAGCTTGCGAGTCCCCGTTGAATCCGTTCGCTTGATAGCCGGTGAAGCAGCCGTCGTAGGGCGGATCACAGTAGATCACATCCCCCCTGCTCGGCATAACAACGCCAGCGAAATCTCCTAGTCGAATGGTCGCGTCCGCTAACGCTTCACTGGCTTGGCGAAGCCGTTCCGGGTTGCATATGTCTGGATTTTTGTAGCTGCCTTCCGGCACGTTGAACCGTCCGCTTCGGTTGACTCGGTACAAGCCGTTAAAGCAAGTCTTGTTCAGATAGATGAATCGGGCTGCAACATCCAGCGCTTCACTTGGCTCCGACATCCGCACCTTCCGGTAATAGGTCTCGCCGTCCGTGCATCTTATGCCCTTTTGTCGACCATGGTTGATTTGATGCTCCCGCAGTCGTTCTATCAACTCCTCCACTTGATCCTTTACTACTTGATAGGTGCAGACCAAGTCTTTGTTAATGTCCGACAGAAAGGCTTGCCCGATGCGATCGGCAAAGGCAAAGAAGACGGCTCCGCCACCAATGAAGGGCTCCCAATACGTTCCAATGCGAGTTGGGAAGTGGGGGGTGAGTCGCGAAATCAAAGATCGCTTGCCACCAGCCCACTTGATGAACGGCATCGCCGCCGGCCGTCCACTGTGTGATTGCGTTGTGTGGCGGGGTGCTGCTTTGTGCTTCTTCGCCCTCCGCTTGTTGCTCTCCTTTCCTCCCAAACTGGTTTCATCGACCTCGACCATGCCGTCGAAAAGTGGGCGGCTGCCCCCGCCTGAAAACGTAGTGTCTGCTGTATTGCGGATGCACTGCGACATATGTCTTGCCGTTTGTTGGGTTAGGTTGATGCTTAAGGTGAATTAGACGCTTAAAGGGCCCTTCCTCACACGATCCGCGAGCCCGTTTTCCCCCAGTACCTGTCCTTGATCAGCCGCTTGTACAGCTTGCCTGTTGGCAGGCGGGGGAGTTGCTCCATGAAGTCCAGGCTTCTCGGGCACTTGTAGTGGGCTATGTGTTCGCGCGTGTAGGACAGCAGTTCTTCGGCCAGGGCGTCATCCGCCACTATGCCCTCCGCCGGCTGCACCACCGCCTTCACCTCCTCGCCCATTTCTTCGTTGGGCGCGCCCACCACGGCGACGTCCACCACCTTGGGGTGCATGATCAGGGCGTCCTCTATTTCCTGTGGGTAGATGTTGACGCCGCCGCTGATGATCATGAAGGTGGCGCGGTCGGTGAGGTAGAGAAAGCCCTCGTCGTCGACGTAGCCCACATCCCCCAAGGCGGACCAGTTGGGGTGCTGGGGGTGTTGGGCGTCCTTGGTTTTGCCCGGGTCCTTGAGGTATTGGAAGGGCAGGGCCTCCTGTTCGAAGTAAACGATGCCCGCCTCCCCATTGGGCAGTTCCTGGCCGTCTTCATCGCAGATGTGGATGGTGCCGAGCAGCGCCTGTCCGACGGTGCCCGGATGCGCCAGCCATTGCTCGGGGGTGGCGTGGGTGAAGCCGTTGAGTTCCGTGCCGGCGTAGTATTCATAGAGGATGGGGCCCCACCAGTCGAGCATCTGCCGTTTGACGCCCTCCGGACAAGGGGCGGCGGCGTGGATGGCCACCCTGTGGGAGGAAAGATCGTAGGCTGTGCGCTGCGCCTCGGGCAGCCGCAGCATGCGCGTGAACATGGTGGGCACCCACTGGCTGTGGGTGACCCGATGCCGCTCGATGGCTTGCAGTGCGCCCACCTCATCAAAGCGGGGCAGCATGACCACAGTGCCCCCTAGGGATTGGGTGGCCGTGCAGAAACTGATGGGGGCGGAGTGGTACAGGGGAGCGGGAGAAAGGTAGATGCTGTTTTCATCAAAGCCCCACAGCCCCTTCTGCAGTGTGCCCACAGGGCCGGCGTCGTCGTGGATCTTGGTGTCCGGCAGGGGGCGGTAGATGCCCTTGGGGCGGCCCGTGGTGCCGGAACTGTAAAGCATGAAGCTGCCTGAGGGCTCCTCCGGCAGGTTTTCCGGGGAGTGTTCGGCCAAGGCGTCCTCGTAGGACTCATAGCCCTCCACCACGCCATCGACCATCAGCCAGGATTGGCAGTTGGGTGCGTGGGCGGGCAGTTGCGCGGCGACTTCGCCCAAGTATTCGGAGGCCACCACCGCGCTGCTTTCGCTGTTGTCGATGATGTAGCCCGCCTCCTCGCCGGTGAGGTAGCGGTTCACCGTGGTCAGGTACAGGCCCGCGCGCAGCGCAGCCCAAACCACCTCGAAGTAGCGCAGGTTGTTCTCCATGAAGATGGAGATGTGGTCGCCGCGCTTCAGGCCGCGCGCCGCAAGCAGCTGCGCCAGCCGGTTGGAGCGGGCGTTCAGTTCGCCATAGGTGACGGTTTGCCCGCTCACCGCGTGCACGGCGGCGGGCTTGTGCGGGAACTCAACGCCCCACTTGCCTGGGTACATGCTGCATTCTCCCTTTGTTGTGCCTTGAAATTGCGCCAGCCTGCCGTGCGCCGCCGCAGCGCGCGGGCGGTGCTATCCCTTCTGCGGCCCTTGCTGCGGCTCCACGTTCAGCCTGGCGCATTCAGCGGCGAAGCGCAGGGCCTGCTCGTCGCCGTTGATGGTCAGCCCGGTGAGGCCGCAACGCTCCCAATCGCGGAAACGGCGGCGGATGCGCGCCTTGGGGCCGACCAAGGCGCCTTGGTCCACGAATTCGTCGGGCACGGCGGCGGTGGCCTCATCCTTGCGCTTGGCTAGGTACAGCTCCTGAATGCGCTCAGCTGCCTCGCCGAAGCCGCGCCGCACCATCATCTCCTTGTGGAAGTTCTTGTTCCTGTGGCCCATGCCGCCCACATAGAGGGCCACATTGGGCTTTAGGCGGTCCAGGGCTTCCTGCACGGCCTGCGCGGAATCCTCCGTCACCATCACCGCGGTGCCGGCCTGGGCTTCAAAACCGGCGCGGGACCGCCCGCCCCGGGCCAAGCCTTCATCGATCCAGTCTTGGTAAAGATGGGCGGACTCCGGCACGTAGCCCAACGGCAGCCAGCCGTCGGCGATTTCCGCCGTGAGGCGCACGGTTGCCTCCATGCCGGTGCCCAGCCAAATGGGAATGTCCGGGTTCATGTGCAGAATGGATTTCAGCGGCTTGCCCACGCCCAGTGCGCCTTCGCCTTCGTAGGGCAGGGAGATTTCCTTGCCCTCATGGGTGACTGGCGCCTGCCGCGCCCAGATCTTCTTCATGATGGCCACATAGTCCTTGATGCGGTAGTAGGGGCGCCCCCAAGGCTGGCCGTACCAGCCCTCCACGATTTGCGGGCCGGAGACGCCGATGCCGCAGATCACCCGACCTCCCCCTGCTAGTTGGTCCAGCGTGGCCATGGCCATTGCGGCGTTGGCGGGCGTGCGCCCCGCCAACTGCAGCACGGCGGTGCCGAGGCGAATGCGCTTGGTGTGGGCGGCGATGTAGGCCAAGGGGGTGATGGCGTCGGAGCCGTAGGCCTCGGCGGTCCACACGGAATCATAGCCCAGGCTTTCCGCCAACTGCACTTTCTTGATGGGCACCTTGAGCTGTGGGCCGGAGTAGCCAAGCATCAATCCTAGCTTCATGGGGTTCCTCCCTAATTGATGGATTGCATCTTCTCAAACATCGCCGCCATTTTGAACCGCCTCCTTGTCCTGGCTGGTCTGGCTGGCTTCGCGAACGAGCCTGCGCATGGCCTCGTCGGTGGTGAAGAACACTTGGCCGGTTAGCTGCTGCAGCAGCTCGGCGCCGTCAAGCTGGGCCATCACCCGTCCCTTCACGTCGGAAAGGTGCAGCTTGATGCCCATTTGCTTCAGGTTGTCGTTGAAGCGAGTGAGCATCTCCACGCCGCTGACGTCGACGATGTTGACGGCGCTGCACACCAGCAGCACATGGTCGGTCTCCGGGCGGCGGCGAATCACCCGATGCAGCCGGCCCTCGATGTTGTGGGCGTTGGCGAAGTAGATGTTCTCATCTATGCGCACGGCGGCGATGTGGTCATGGGTCTCCACGTCGTGGCGGCGCACGGCGCGGAAGTTCTCCGATTCCGCGATGCGTCCCACCAGTGCGATATGGGGGCGGCTGGAGCGGCGCACGAAGAAGGCGATGGACAGCAGCACCCCGGCGATGAGGCCGGTCTCCACGCCTAGGGCCAGCACTGTGGCGAGGGTGACCAGTTCCGTGACGCCGTCCTCCCGGTAGAACTTCCAGTGCCGCTGGATGGAGCCGAGATCAATCAGCCCGACCACGTAAATGATCACCACCGCCGCCAACGTGGCTTGGGGCAGGGCGGCGAACAGGGGCGTCAGGAACAGCAGCACGATGACGATGACCGCAGCGCAGGCCAGGGAACTGACGGGGGTGCGGGCGCCGGACTGGTAGTTCACGCTGCTGCGCGAGAAGCTGCCGGCCACCGGCGTGGCGCTGGTGAAGCCGGCGGCTAGGTTGGCCACGCCCAGGGCCAGGAGTTCCTGGGGGTTGTCCAGGCGGGTGTGCTCGCGGACCGCCAAGGAAGTGCCGATGGTGTAGCTTTCCACGAAGGCCACCGCGGCAATCATCGCCGAGGACGGCAGCAACTGCAGCCACAGCAAGGGGTCAAGGGAGGGCAGGGTGAAGCCAGGCAGGCCGCTGGGCACGTAGCCGGCCGTGGCGACGCCGAAGTTTTCGTCGAGATCAAACAGCACCACTAGCAGGCTGGCCAGCAGCAGCACAGCCAGGGGGCCGGCGCGGGTCATCGTCTGCACGCCCGGCAGGTTCGGCCAGATGCGTCGCAGCCAGTTGCCGCCGTAGCTGCGGATCAGCCAGAGCAACGTCAGGCTCGCCGCCGCCAGCAGCAGGGTGGGCGCGCTCAGGCTTGGGAGGTCCTTCAGCACGGCCCAGAACTCGGCGATGGGAATGGCGCCCTCGTGCTTGGGGATGCCGGTGAAGGCGTTTAGCTGGCTGAGGATGATGAGTATGGCGGCGGCGTTGATGAAGCCGGTGATCACAGGATGGCTGAGCAGGTGCGCCAAGCCGCCCATCTGGGTGGCCCGCAGCAGCAGCAAAAAGAGCCCGGCCTCCAGGCAGATGATCGTGGCCACCGCGAGCTGGGCGCCGTCGGCATAGGGGGCGTATTGGCCGATGGTGGCCGCAACCATCAGCGCCGCCACCGCCACGGGCCCGACCACCAGATGGCGGGATGAGCCGAGGATGGTGTAGGCCACCATCGGCAGCAAGCAGCCGTACAGCCCCGCTTGGGGCGGCAGCCCGGCCAAAAAGGCGTAGGCCACCGCCTGGGGTACGGAGATGATGGCGACAATCAGCCCGGCGACAAGATCTGCTTGCAGGTCTCCGCGTTGGTAGCGCAGCAGCACGCCCAGCAGCGGCACATAGGAGCGCCAGCCTTCATCGCCCTTGCCCTTAGCCGGTGTCGCACCTTTGCGCATGACCTGCATTGTACCTGACCGATGCGCAGTGAACGGCGCACCCATAGGGCGCACCGTCCTAGCGTTCAGTCCGATTATTTCCCGGACGG
This sequence comes from uncultured Pseudomonadales bacterium, assembly GCA_964348115.1. Classification (GTDB taxonomy): domain Bacteria; phylum Pseudomonadota; class Gammaproteobacteria; order Pseudomonadales; family Azotimanducaceae; genus Azophilus. The sequence continues at coordinate 89 of CAYGBY010000170.1, read as the reverse complement.
CACACTAGGGAACCTCTGAACAAGTCCCGGAAGTCCAGAGGAGCCTAAAGGGCGTGATGGCAAGGCGCGGCGAAGCCGTGTGGCAGGTC
>CAYGBY010000169.1:0-8623 GCA_964348115.1 uncultured Pseudomonadales bacterium | reverse complement strand
TCACGCCCTTTAGGCTCCTCTGGGCTTCCGGGACTTGTTCAGAGGTTCCTTAACAGGCCCTAGTCCCGTGAAGCCCAGAGGTGTCTGGGTGGCGTGATGGCAAGGCGCAGGATGCAGTTCAGCAGCCATTCACTTTGGCGGGATGTATAATGGCGTCCGCCCGCCCTAGAAGGGTGAAGCGCAAACACCACTACCATTCACAACATCGCTGGAAGAGGAAAAAATGCAGCAACGTCGTAAGTTTTTGCAGCAATGCGGCCTAGGTTTGGGCGCCCTGCCCCTGATCAACTTGCTGGGCAATAGCGCCTGGGCGGCGGGCGAGGCGCACGCCTCTGAAGACGATCCCATGGCCATGGCCTTGGGCTACAAGAAGGTTGCGGAAGAGTCCGAGGACCGCAGCGCCCTAGGCGCCGCAGCGGAAACTCAGTTCTGCGACAACTGCGTGCAATATGTGGCCACCTCGGACGATGCGGGCACCTGCGCCGTGCTGCCGGGCAAGCTGGTCACCGCCAAGGGCTGGTGCAAGGTTTGGGTGGCGATGCCGCCCAGCTAACCTGCAAAGCATCCCAGCAACATTTGTTGCTTGCGGGGACGAAAACCGGCGATCGACAACGGCGCAATCCCAGGAAATGCCAAGCCCCAAAGTCGCGGAAGTGATGAAGCGACACATGGCAGAGCACCATGAAGATGCGCTGCAAGCCGACTAGGGTGCGGCAATTTCGGCACACCGTCAGCAGGCGTCTTCCCTCAACGCTTGGTTCCGTGCTGGCTGGTGCGCTTAGGCCTGAGCGGATCCCTGCGTTGCAGTGACCCGCGCACAGCGGCGATATCGATGGTTTTCGCAAGATCATGAGGACACTGCCTGACGGCGTTTCCGAGTACGCCAGAACCCGCGAGTTCTCCGAGGCGTCGATACCGGCAAACCTGCTGCGGCGTCACCAGACCCGGACGGGCGTTTGGGCGAGAATCGTCGTTCTGGAAGGCAGGCTTCGGTATCGCATCCTAGAGCCGGCGGTTGAGGAGGTCGAGCTTTCTCCAGACAAGCACGGCATTGTCGAACCTCAGATCGCACACGAGGTGGCGCCCGTCGGCCCTGTCCGCTTCCACGTCGAATTCTGCCGTTAACTGCAACGCCCCGGCGCACTTTTGACGCGCAACCATCGGGCTGAACGTGGAAGTCCCGGCGACTTGTTCAGTCCCCCCAGGAGAAGGGTCTGAAGAAGTCCAAGCGGGTGAGGTAGGTGTAGTCCGCTTCGCCCGCCATGAGCCCGACCAGCACGATCAGCACCAGGGGCGGCACTAGGATGGCGTAGATCAGCGCCATTCGCTCCCACATCATGTGCATGAACACGGCCACGATGAGGCCGGCCTTGAGCATCATGAAGATGATGATCAGCGTCCAGCGCAAGTAGCCGGCGTAGCCCATGTAGTCCACCATATAGGAGGCGGCGCTGAGCACGAACAGCAGCCCCCAAATCCAGAAGTAGGTGGAGATTGGATGTTGTTGGCCTTCGTCTGACATCAGTTCGCTCCGCCTCTACCAAAGATAAAAGAATGCAAAAATGAACACCCACACGAGATCCACGAAGTGCCAGTACAGGCCCATGGTCTCCACGATCTCGTAACGGTTCTTGCGTCCGGTCATGAAGCCTGGCGTCTCCTTGTCCAGGTCGCCGCGCAGCACCTTGATGGCGGTGATGACCAGGAACAGCACGCCGAAGGATACATGGGTGCCATGAAAACCCGTAATCATGAAGAAGGCCGCGCCGAACTGCGGGGCGCCCATGGGGTTGGACCAGGGCCGCACCTGCTCGTCCACAATCAGCTTGGTCCACTCAAAGGCCTGCATCCCCACGAAGGTGGCGCCCAGCACGGCGGTGGTCATCAGCAGCCAGAAGGTGGGCACCTTGCGCTTTTCGTAGCCGAACTTCACCGCCATGGCCATGGTGCCGCTGCTGGTGATCAGCACGAAAGTCATGATGGCGATGAGCAGCAGCGGCACGGGCACGCCGAAGGCCTCCAGGCCGAACACCTCGCTGGAGTTGGGCCAAGGCGAAGTGGTGGACATGCGCACGGTCATGTAGGACACCAGGAAGCAGGAGAAGATGAAGGTGTCGCTCAACAGGAATATCCACATCATGGCCTTGCCCCAGGGGACGTTCTTGAACGCCCGCTGGTCCGAAGACCAATCCTCCACGATGCCCTTGATGCCGGGCGTCAGAGCCATTGTTTCCGCCACGTTGGTTGCTTCCTTCTCTTGTCGGGGTTGTTGCGAATGGATGTCAGGTGGAAAGCATCAGGCCGAACAAAATCAGCCAGACGACAAATAGAAAATGCCAATAGACCGCGCACAGCTCCACGCCCAGCCTTGTGCTCGATAGCGCGCCCCGCCAGGCAAAGCCAGCTGTCTTGGCCAACGCCACCAAGCCGCCCAGCAAATGCAGCACGTGCAGCCCGGTAAGCACGTAGAAGAACGAATTGGCCGGGTTGCCGGCCACTAGGTATCCGGCAGCGGTCAATTCCCGCCAGGCGAGGAACTGCCCGGCCATGAAGGCCAGGGCGCAGCCGCCCCCCAACGCCAAGCCAACCCGAATGGCCCGCCAGTTCTCCCGGGCGGCACCGCGCCAAGACCACTGCAAGCCCAGGCTGCCGGCGAACAGGATGGCCGTGTTCAGCCACAGCAGCCTTGGTTCCGGCAAGGGCCGCCAGTCGGCAAGCTCCATGCGGATGGCGTAAGCGCTGACGAACAGGGCGAACAAGGAGGTGATGACCGCCAGCAGCACGCCAAGGGCCACCTTGGCGGACGGCAGCAGGCCCACCCCCTGGTGGGAACCATCCGGGGCGCTTGCCACCCAAGGCTTGACGTTGATGGTCTGGCGGATCAGCCACCAGACCACGGCCCCCATCAGCAGGGCCAGAAAGATGAGCGCAGCGGTCATAGGTCAGGCGCCCGCCTTCCCCCCGGCGCGGGCGGCGGCCAATTCCTCTGAAGGCACGTTCTGCGGAATGAAGTCTTTCTCCGCACCCGGAACGCCGTAGTCATAGGCCCACCGATAAACCGACGGCAGTTCATCGAAGTTGCCGTGCCGCGGCGGCGTGTGGGGCGTCTGCCACTCCAGGGTGGTGGCGTTCCAAGGGTTGTGCCCGGACTCCTTGCCCTTGGTGAGGCTGCGAACGATGTTGTACAGGAAGATGACCTGCGCCAACGCCACGAAGATGGCGGCGATGGAAATGGCCACGTTCAGGTCATGGGCGGATTCGGACATGAAGGCCGTTTCCCCGTAGGCGTAGTAGCGCCGCGGCACGCCCTCGAAGCCCAGATAGTGCATGGGATAGTAGATGGCGTAGGTGCCAAGAAAGGTCATCCAGAAATGCACCTTGCCCAGGGTGTCGTCCAGCATCTTGCCGGTGATCTTCGGATACCAGTGGTAAATGGCCCCAAACACCACCAGAACCGGCGAGACCGCCATGACCATGTGGAAGTGGGCCACCACGAAGTAAGTGTCCGACAACGGCAGATCCACCGTCACGTTGCCCAGGAACAACCCCGTAAGCCCGCCATTGATGAAGGTGAAGATAAAGCCGATGGCGAACAGCATGGGCACCGTGAGCTGTATGTTGCCGCGCCACAGGGTAAGCACCCAGTTGTACACCTTGATGGCCGTTGGCACCGCGATGATCAGGGTGGTGGTGGCGAAGAAGAACCCGAAGTAGGGGTTCATGCCGCTGACGTACATATGGTGCGCCCAGACGATGAAGCTGAGCGCCCCGATGGCCACAATGGCCCAGACCATCATGCGGTAGCCGAAGATGTTCTTGCGGGCGTGGGTGGAAAGCAGGTCGGAGACGATGCCGAAGGCCGGCAGCGCCACTATGTACACCTCCGGGTGCCCGAAGAACCAGAACAGGTGCTGGAACAATATGGGGCTGCCGCCGTCATAGGCGGTCTGCTCCCCGGCGACCATCATGGCCGGCATGAAGAAGCTGGTGCCGATCAGCCGATCCAGGATCATCATGATGCAGCTAACGAACAATGCCGGGAAGGCCAGCAGCGCCAGAACGGTGGCCATGAAGATGCCCCAAACCGTCAGCGGCAGGCGCATCAGCGTCATGCCGCGGGTGCGGGCCTGCAGCACCGTCACCACGTAGTTGAGCCCGCCCATGGTGAAGCCGACGATGAACACGCACAGGGAGATGAGCATTAGGATGATGCCGGGCCCGGTGCCAGGCGTGCCGCCGACCACCGCCTGGGGCGGATAGAGCGTCCAGCCGGCGCCCGTGGGGCCGCCGGGCACGAAGAAGCTGGCGGCCAGGATGAGCACCGCCGCCAGATACACCCAATAGCTGATCATGTTGACGTAGGGAAACACCATGTCCCGGGCGCCGCACATCAGCGGAATGAGGTAGTTGCCAAAGCCCCCTAGGAACAGCGCCGTGAGCAGGTAGATGACCATGATCATGCCGTGCATGGTCACGAACTGCAGGTAGTTGGCCGGGTCTATGATGGAGAAGCTCTCCGGGAAGCCCAACTGCAGGCGCATCAGGATGGACAGCATAAGGGCCACCAGACCGATGCCAATGGCGGTGATGCCGTATTGGATGGCGATGATCTTGGCGTCCTGGCTCCAGATGTACTTGCCGATGAAGGTTTTGGGGTGGTAAAGATCGACGTCCTCGACCTCGAAGGGCCGCAGATCCGCCTCCGTCACTGCATCATGTGCGACTTGCGCCATGTTGTTACTCCGCTCCAGCGTTGGTTGAGGCCGCGGATGCAGACGCCAAGGCGCCCTCATCGGAGGCCGGTGTTCCATCCAAGGTGTTGATGTAGGCGATGACGTCGTTTATGGCTTCATCGTACTTCAGAATGCGCGCCATCTCCGCCATTTGCCAGCCGTACAGGTCGCCCTTCTCCTGGGAATGCCTGCCGCCGCGAATGCCGTCCTTGAAGTTCTGCAGCTGCCGGGCCAGATACCAGTCGCTCATGCCGGCCATGCGCGGGGCGTTGAGCGCCTTGATGCCCTGCCCCTCGTAGCCGTGGCAGGCGCCGCAAGTAACCCAGATGTCCTCCCCGCGCTCCGCATCGCCGGTGATGGTGTGCTCCGCCGGCGCGTCCGGGAAGGTGCCGATGTAGGCGATGACGTTCTCAATGGCTTGGTCATCCGCCAGCGTGAGGGTCATGGGGGCCATCTGCATGCCGTAGATGTCCTCCGGGTGGCTGCCGCGGGCGCCGGTCTTGTAGTAGTTCAACTGGCGGCGCAGATACCAAGGCTCCTGGCCGGCGATCTTGGGCCCGTTTAGCACCGGCATCCCGGCCCCCTGCGGACCGTGGCAGGCCACGCACACCGCATATTGCGCCTGGCCGGCCACCGCATCGCCCTGGGGCCGGGCCTGCATCTGCGCATAGGTGGGCTGGTCCGCCACCCAAGCGTCATAGTCCGCCTGCTCGTCCACCACCACCATGCCGCGCATGGCGAAGTGGCCGATGCCGCAAAGCTCCTCGCACAGCACTTCATATTCGCCCACCTTGGTCGGGGTCAGCCACAGGTAGGAAACCAGCCCCGGCACCAAGTCCATCTTCACGCGGAACTGGGCGACGGTGAAGTTGTGCAGCACATCCTTGGCGCGCAAATTGATCTTCACGGGCTGGTCCACCGGCAGATGGACGATGTTGCTTTCGATCAGCCGGTCGTCCTGGCCGTGGGGATCCTCCGGGTCCATGCCGAAGGGGTTGTCGTCGCTGTAGAAGGCGGCGTCCACATTGCCGAACTTGCCGTCCTGCCCAGGCAGACGGTAGCTCCAATGCCACTGCTGGCCGATGGCCTCAATTTCGTGGGCGTCCTCCGGCGGGGTGACGAACTCCGCCCAGACAATGAGGCCCGGCGCGAGCATGGCGGCCACGCCCACGGCGGTGATGCCGGTGAGCCAGAGCTCCAGCTTGCGGTTCTCCGGTTCGTAGTCTGAACGGCGGTCCTTGCGGTGGCGGAACTTGATGATGCAGTAGGCCATAAAGGCGTTGACGGCCACAAAAACAATGCCCGTAACCCAGAAAGTGATGTCGATGGTGGTGTCGATCATGCCCCAGTTGGACGCCAGGGGCGTCAGGTACCAGGGGCTCAGGATGTGAAAGAGCACCGAACCAACGATCAACACAATCAATGCGATAGCAAATGCCATTTATGCAAACTTCCCCTTGCGGCTCTACGCCATGAAAACAACCCAGCTGCTAGCGGCCAGTTCCCTGTTCTTGGCCCACCAAGCGGGCCACCGCCCGTTCGATGCGCGCGAAATCCTCAACCTGCGGCCCCTGCAGAACATGCCGCACAATGCCGCGCCCGTCAATGATGAACGCCGCCGGCAACGCCGCCAAGCCGTAGCGACGCGCCGTGGCGCCGCCCAAATCCAAGGCGACAGGATAACCGACAGGAACCTGTTCAAGAAAACGCAAAGCATCGGCGCGGCTAGTATCCTGGTTCAGGGCCAAAACTTCAAATCGCTCCTGCGGCCAAGCCTCGCGCAGGCGCGCCAAAGCCGGCATGGTGCGTCGGCAAGGCTCGCACCAAGCGGACCAGAAGTCCAGATACACCACCTTGCCCTGATGGTCCGCCAACGCGATGGCGGGATGCTCCCGCCAAACCGAGGGCAGGATGAAAGCCGGCGCGACCTGGCCCGCCTGCACCGGTTGCGCCGGCTGCGGCGGGGCGGCGAGGGCCGCGTTGCCAAACGCCAGCGCCCACAGCATCAGCAAAGCGCAGTGGCGAACGGGCCGCCGATGATCCCGGCCCACGGGTAAAATGCCGGCGGAGCGGCGCCCGCCACCTGCGAAGGTGCGCGCCGCTCGCCGCCTGAACGGCGCTGCAGCAGGGCGCCGCAGCGCCGCAGGCAAGTCCGCGTTGGCGGGTTCGCGGCGCGCCTGTCCGGGACGGTTCAGCAATCAGTCCTCCAAGGCCTGGTAGGTCAGCAGCTTGAACTTCTGGCCAAGGTCAGTGCGGTGGGGGATGCTCTGCACCATGAAGATGCCGATGAGGTCCTGGGCCGGATCCACCCAGAACCTGGTGCCGGCGGCGCCGCCCCAACTATATTCGCCCACGGAGCCGAGTTCGCCGATTTGGCCCTGGTCCAAGGCCACCGCGAAGCCCAAGCCGAAACCCACGCCCGGGGCGCCAAAGCCGATGGGCAAGTCCCCTGTGTGGTTGGTGGTCATCAGCGCGACGCTGGCGGGCGACAGGATGCGCGCGCCGTCCAGTTCGCCCCCATTCAGCATCATTTGGCAGAAACGCAGGTAGTCCCGCACGGTGGACATCAGCCCGCCGCCGCCGCTTTCAAACTTGGCGCCTTCGCGGTAGGAAGCATTCAGGGCGTCATCCGCCACCACCAGCTCATCGGAAAGATCCGCCTGCAGGAACGCCGAGGAATCCGCCGATGCGTCCTTGGGACTGTAGAGCTGGGCCACCCGGGGCCACTTCTCCGCCGGCACCACGAAGGAGGTGTCCTGCATGCCCAAGGGGTCGAACAGGCGGGTTTTCAGGAACTCCCCGAAGGACATGCCGGAAACCGCCTCCACCAGCGCACCCTGCACATCCACGGAGACGCTGTAGTGCCAGCGGCTGCCAGGGTCGTACTGCAGCGGCATTTCCGCCAACAGGGAGACGAAGTCCTGCATGGTCTTGTCCGCCGCCATCAGGTCCGCCTGACGGTAGAGCGCATCCACCTCCGTCTGCCCAAAGAAGCCGTAGGTGAACCCCGCCGTATGGGTCAGCAAGTCCCTAATGGTGGGCTGGCGGCTGGCTTCCCGCGTCGGGATGGCGACTTCCGCGCCGTCCTCCCGCTCTGGGTCCTCCGCCCCTGACTCGTCCGCACCCGCCGCGCTGCTGGCCGTGCCGTCGGAAACCATGGCTGCGCCGCCGCCGTCGCCGGTGGCGCGCGCCACCCGCAAGTCCGCCAGTTGCGGCAGGTGCTTGGCGATGGGGTCGTTCAGAAAGAACTTGCCCTCCTCATGCAGCATCATCACGGCCACGCCGGTGATGGGCTTGCTCATGGAGTAGATGCGGAAGATGGCGTCCTGGGTCATGGGCCGGTCCGCCTCCCCGTCCGCCTGGCCGTAGGTCTCCTCATAGACCACTTCGCCGCGACGGTGGATCAGGCCCAGACCGCCGACCATGGTCCCATCCGACACCGCCTGATTCATGTAATCCGTGATGCGGGCCAAACGGGCCTCGGAAACCCCCGCATCCTGCGGCGCCGGGTCTTCGACAGGCTGCAGTACGCCGCCAAGGGCCCACCCCAACAACAGGCCGACGGCAAACGCCAAAACCGCCCTCATCCAATCGCCGGGGTGCGACAGCCGCAAGGGCCCTCCTTCCCTGCGGTTCGATTCCTGCTCAGCCATGCTTGGTTTCCTCCGGCCGGAAAGTTGATGCGGACAGCGCAAAGGGCGCGAGTTTACACCAAACTAGTGTGCTGTCCCGCAAGTAAGCGGGTTTAGTCGCTAGGGAACCTCTAAACAAGTCCCGGAAGCCCAGAGGAACCTAAAGGGCGTGACGGCAAGGCGCGGCAAAGCCGTGTGGCTTGCCCCCACACAATGAGCCGCAACACAGCCAGCGCGCCCTTTAGGCCCTCCCGAAGG
>CAYGBY010000168.1:0-8678 GCA_964348115.1 uncultured Pseudomonadales bacterium | reverse complement strand
CAGAGGAGCCTACAGGGCGTGATGGCAAGGCGCGGCGAAGCCGTGTGGCTTGCCCACCACACAATGAGCCGCAACACAGCCAGCGCGCCCTTTAGGCCCTCCCGAAGGGCGAACGCGACTTGTTCAGAGGTTCCCTAGAGCCCACAGCAAGCTGAAATTCGCCCAGATCCCAGCTAAGCTGCGGAAGTCGGGCTAACGTTGACTCAAGTGACAACCTTACCCCGTGATCAAGAGGTCTGGCGCACTGTCCCACAAGCACTCGAAGCACACAGCACATGCAAGACCCCAACCTGCCCCGGGGGCGGGCAAGGCGGCGCTGATGGGCAGGCCAAGCGCCCGGCGGCCGCTGATCTACGAGTGGTACGTGGTCATCGTGCTGATGGTCGCCTACATCGTCTCCTTTGTGGACCGGCAGGTGATCACCCTGCTGGTGCAGCCGATCCGCCGCGACCTAGGGCTGAGCGACACCGGCATCAGCCTGCTGATGGGCCTTGCCTTCGCGATCTTCTACGTCACCATGGGGCTGCCCATCGCCCGTCTGGCGGACAGCCGCAGCCGCCGCGCCATCATCGCCGCGGGCGTGCTGCTGTGGAGCCTTGCCACCGCCTGCTGCGGGCTGGCGCGCAACTTCTGGCAGCTGTTTCTGGCCCGTGTCGGCGTGGGGGTGGGCGAGGCGGCCCTGACGCCGGCGGCGTACTCCATGATCGCGGACTACTTCCCCGCCGACAAGCTCGGCCGCGCCATCGGCGTATACGCCACCGGCCTGTTCCTTGGGGCGGGCTTGGCGATGGTGCTCGGCGGGGCCGTTGTCGGCTTGGTCAGCGCCGCCGGCGCGGTGGCCCTTCCCCTGTTGGGCGTGCTGCGTCCTTGGCAGCTCACCTTTATCATCGTCGGCGCGCCCGGCCTGTTGTTGGCGGTGCTGATCTTCGCCACCGTGCGGGAGCCGCAAAGGCGTGACAGGGCCAGCGCAGGGCGCCAAGCATCGCTCCGGGAAGTCTGGGCCTTCATCAGACTGAATGGCCGCACACTGGGCTGCATCTTCTTCGGCTACGCCACCGGCGGCATGGCCTTCAACGGCTTCCTGGCCTGGATTCCAGAGTTCATCCGCCGCACCTACGGCTGGAGCATCGCCGACGCAGGCCTAGTGTTTGGCGCCGAACTTGCCATTCTGGGCGGCATCGGCGTCATCGCCGGCGGCGCCCTGAGCGATTGGCTGACCAAGCGCGGCGTTCAGGATGCGCCGCTGCGGTGCGCCGCCGGTTTTTTCGCCCTGGCGCTGCCGGTGATGGCCATCACGCCCCTGATGCCCGACAGCGCTTCCGCCATTCCCATGCTGGGCCTGTTGGCCTTGGTCATCTCGCTGCAGCAGGCCCTTTCCCCGGTGGCGCTGCAGCTAATGACGCCCAACGAAATGCGCGCCCAAGTGGTGGCCGTCTTCTTCCTGATCTCGAACCTGATCGCCATCGGCGGCGGCGCCACCCTAGTCGCCCTGCTGACGGACTACCTGTTCCGCAACGAAGCCCACCTGCGCTATGCCCTAAGCCTAGTCGCCCTGGTCACCATGTCCCTAGCCACCGTCAGCTTGGCGCTGGGCCTCAAACCCTACCGGGAAAGCCTGAACCGCGCCCGCGCTTGGCGCAGCTAGTGCAGTTGAGCCAGAGTCAGGAGCATGCAAACCTTGTGGTAGAAGACTCTGTCATGCGACAGCGCCTAGGCCGTTTTTCGCGACAAGCGCCAGCAGTTTCAACGACGCGCCCCTCGGCCGCTTCTCGCCACGCTCCCATTGGCTCACCAAGCCCGTGGTTACGTTCAAGTAGCGTGCGAACACCGCTTGGCTCGCGTACTCACGCAGCCGAAGCGCCCGAATCTCCTCAGGGGTCATTTCCTCAACAGGCGTGAGGCACAGCTCGTCGAACGCCCGCATGGTTCGCTTCGACATGACTCCCGCCTCCGCGAGACCGAGCGCCGCCTCATGCGCCGCCGCCAGCGCCTCACTCTTGTATTGCTTCGTCATTGCATTTCACCTCGATAATCAATCCGACCGCGCAGCTGCTTGGCGCCCTGTCTCCCGGCTGCCGAAGGGCTTCATCCCCGCCGCCAAGCAGGCCGTGCCGGCCGGGGCCAGGATAACGCTGACCAAGGCCAGTGAGTAGCGCAGCGCCCCATCGTCCTCGAACAGGTAGTCGTTGAGGATGGCCACTAGCGCAGGGCCGACCGTGTAGGCGGTGAGCACGGAGATGAGGATGAAGATGGCGGTGACTTGGGCGCGCAGCTGGTTGGGGGCGACCAGCTGTAGAAGGGTCGCCGGCAAGCCTTGCGGAAACGACAGGGCGAAGGTGGCCGCACACAGCAGCGCGATGGCGGAGTAAGGACCCGGGGCCAAGGGCATCAGCACGGCCAGGGGCGTCATGGCCAAGCCGCCGATGACGGCGGTGCGCATTTCCGCATCGCGACGGCCCTTGGCGGCCAGCCGGCTGGACAGCCAGCCGCCCATGTAGGGGCCGGTGGCGCCAAAGACCATGAGAATCAGGCCGTAAGCCAGCCCGGCGTCGGCGATGTCCAAGCCGTAGCTGCGCCGCAGCAATTCCGGCGTCCAAATCATGTGGGCGGTGATGACGGTGCCAAGCAGCCCGAAGCCGGCGAAGTGGGCGGCGATGAAACGCTGGTTTTGCCGGAAAAAGCGGGCCACCTCCCGCCAAGGCGTCGGCTGGGCGAACGCCGTTCGGCTGAGCCCGCCGGAGAGGTGGTCGCGGCGACGGGGTTCACGCACCGTCGCCATGCCGGCCAACACCAAAATGCCCGGCAGGGCGACGGCGAAGAAGGTCAACTGCCAAGGAAACAGCGTGCCAACTAGGGGCAAGACGATGGGCCCCGCCTCATTGACTAGGCGCACCACGGCGCTGCCGGCGATCATGGCCAAGCCGGCGCCGAGGTACAGGCCCATGGCGTAGACTGCGATGGCCCGGGCGAGCTTATGCGGGGGGAAGTAGTCCGCAATCATGGAGTAGGCCGCCGGCGACAGGGTGGCTTCCCCAACGCCCACTCCCACCCGCGCCAGGAACAGCCCCGTGAAGCTCTTCGCCAAGCCGCAGGCCGCCGTCATCAGGCTCCACAAGAACACGCCGATGGAGATGATGGCGCGGCGGCTGCGCCGATCCGCCAGGCGGGCGATGGGCACGCCGAGCACACTGTAGAAGACGGCAAAGGCGAAGCCAGCCAGCAGGCTGATCTGGGTGTCGGAAATGCCTAGGTCGCGGCGGATGGGCTGCACCAGCAGGCTGAGGATCTGCCGGTCGATGAAGGCCACCATGTAGGCGAAGGTAAGAACGCCCACCACCCACCAGGGGTAGAAGTCGCCCAGCCGGCCACGGTGGGTCGCCCCCTGTCCCATGCGTCTTCCCGACGCCCCGGGCAAATTCCCTTGCGGGCCGGGAACCTGCGTCATGGAACACCCCCTGCACCGCGGGTGCGATCACTCATCTCCACCAAAGCCGCGCCCCCTTTCTGGCTCAGGAAAGGCTTACCCGGTGTCCGCTTCATGTTCGACGCCAAACTTCTGGACAGGGGAGTCTTTACTAGATCTCCACGGCGCCTGGTTCCCACTCCAGCCCCTCATTGGCGGGCCGCCCCCTGTTGCATTCGGGCCCGTCGCCCGGCGGTGCCTCGGCTATCGACCTCGCCATCTCTTATCTCCACCCCGTAGATGTCCCGGGCGGCCTGGGCGGATACGCGGCCGTCTAGCACGTCCTCCAGCACGAGCTGTGGGTCCCGCTCCGTGGGCGGTCCGTGGCCGCCGCTGCCGGTGGTCCAAAGCTCCATGCGGTCGCCTGGCCGCAGGGTTACGGAGCCCTTGGACGGGAGGGGCGCCCACTGCTCCCCGGCGCGAGCCAAGCGGGTTCGGCACAGGGGGCCGCGGCGCCCGCCCATGAGGCCCCAGGGGGCAAACTTGTGGCGGTCGCGACGCACGGTGGCGGCCCCCTCGCCGCGGCGCCATTCGAATTCGGTGTGGTAGCCCAGGCCGCCGCGCCACTTGCCGGCGCCGCCGGAGTCCCGCCACAACGACACCTCATGGAACAGCACCGGCAACTCCGCTTCGCTGGCCTCCACCGGCATGTGGTAGACGTTGGAGGCGTCATGGTCCGTCACGTCTATGCCGTCCTTGGTCGCCCGGGCCCCCATGCCGCCCATCCAAGGGCCACCCACCGTGGCCACGATCCGGCGCCCGGTATCCGCATCCACCGTGCCCACGTGGATTAGGGAGCTCTGCCCGCAGTGCGCCGCCGTCATGCGCTCTGGAATGGCCTGGGCCATGGCGCCGAGCACGGTATCGATCACGCGCCGCAGGCACACGGCGCGGGCGTTGATGGGCGCCGGAAAGTCCGGGTTGACGATGGAGCCAGCAGGCAAGTGCACGCTGACTGGACGGTAGCAGCCGTCGTTGTTGGGCGCATCGTCCCCGGTCAGCACCCGGACCGCATAGTAAACCGCGGAAATGGTGGAAGCCGGCACGTTGTTGATGGCGGTCTTCACCTGAGCGGCGGTGCCGGTGAAGTCGAAATGAATGTTTGATCCAGCCACGCTCATCTTCAGCTTGAACCGCACCGGCTGGGCGTTGGGGCCGCTGCCGTCGTCGTCCATGAAGTCCTCGAACTGGTACGCTCCGTCAGGGATTTGCTCGATTTCCCGACGGGTAAGGCGTTCCGCATAGTCCAACAGCGCCTGCATGGCGGCCTCCACCGTCGCCCCGCCCCAGCGCTGAAACAGCGCTTGGCTACGGGCCACGCCGGTTTCGCAGGCGGCGATCTGGGCGTTCAGGTCCCCGCGCATGTTCTGCGGCGTGCGGCTGTTGGCGAACATCAGGGCCAGCAGGTCCTCGTTGCGCACGCCGCCGGCCACCAGCCGCACCATGGGCAGCCGCAAGCCTTCGGCGAAGTGGTCATGGACCCGCACGGCGGTGCTGCCGGGCACACTGCCGCCAATGTCCTGGTGATGGGTCATGGTGACCACATAGCCCACCAAGTCATCCGCATGGAACACCGGCGCGGCCACCGCAAAATCCGGCAGATGGGTGCCCCCGGCGTAGGGATCGTTGATGGCGTAAACATCCCCCGGTGCGGCCGCACCCTGGGGGTAGGCCGCCGCAAAACGCCGCCCCAGCTCCGCCAGGACGCCCAAGTGAATGGGAATGGCCACCGCCTGCGCGATGGTTCTGCCGTGCCGATCAAACAGCGCGGAAGTGGCGTCCAGGGATTCCGAAACAATGCTGGAGTGCGAGCACTTCAGAATGATGAGCTGCATCTCCGCCGCCACGCTGTCCAACTGGCCCCGCAACACCTCCAGGGTGACTGGGTCGATCGGTTGGCGCTGCGCCGACCCATCGCAATCGGCATTATTGGCGGCGCTTGGCGGCCTTCTTGTTTGCATGGGGAGATTCCCGAATTGCCGTTTCCCCAGCCATTATGCCCCTATCGGCCGATTAGGCCGCATATTCCTTGATCCCCTGACAAGAAGCGGGCTGGCGCGCCGGAAAGACCGGCGCCACCACCGCCTAGGCGCGAAAGTAGGGGTTTCCGACAACAAGCCATCTAGGGGCCATTCATGTTTCAACCATCCTGTTTCCATAGGCCTTCACGAGTCCCTTGCAGCGCTGGTTTGGCGTGCTGACAAGGCGCTGAGGCTGGCGTCGGCCGCGGCGGCGGCGCCGAATAGGCGTTCCAAGCGGCAGGGAGGTCATTTGGCTTGGCGACGCGGCGACTCGGCCGTGGCGGCGGAGCCGAACAGGCGTTCCAAGTGGCCAGCAGGCAGCGGCTGGGTGCGCTTGGACACCACCCAGGTGACGGCCACGGAAACCAGTTCGCCGATGGAGGCGCAGGACCAGGGGTTGTCCGCCTCTCCCACCAGCCAGGCCGCCGCGCTGCGCAGGGCGCCGGGGCTGAACCAGCTGGGGTCGATAAGGGCGCTGTGGATGATGGTGAACACGCCCGCGCCGCTGATGAGCCCGGCGATGGCCCCGGCCTTGGTGACGCCGCGCCAGACCGCGCCCACCACCAGCGGCCCGGCGAAGGCCGCCATCATGCCGCCGGTGCCAATCCACACGATCATGGCCACATTGCGGTCCATCAACAGCCAGGCCATCAGGGTGCAGATGACCATCACCGCCACGGTGGCGATGCGGCTGATGTTCAGCACCCGCCGGTCCACCGCGCGCTGGTCCAGGCGCTTGGCGAACCTGGGCACGTAGCTTAGGCGGTAGAGATCATTGGCGATGATCTGCGAACTCGACACCACCAAGCCATCGGCCGTGGACATGACTGCGGCAAGGATGCCCACGCCCAACAGCGCCGCCAGCCAGGCGGGAAACAGCTCCATGAACAGCAGCGCCAAGGCGCTGTTGCTGGTGGCGCCCGGCTCTGTAAGCACATCCCCCAACACCGCCCGGGCCAGCAGGCCGCCCAGCCCCAACATGCCTAGGGTGAGGCCGAAGGTGAAGGCCAGGCCCAGGAAGCGGCGCCGCTCGCTGGGCTTCTTCAGCGCCCACAGCTTGTTGCCGATGTGCGGCAGCAAGCCCAAGGGCAGGTGGGAGAGCACGATGGCCACCACGGACCACCAGGAGTTGTACAGCACGGATTCCGGGTTCAGCCAGCCCACCAGGTTTTCATCCTGGCTGCGCAGATTCTCCACCATGCCCTCAAGGCCCCCATCCACGCCGTAGCCGATGAGGAACATCACCACCAGGGCGGCGCCGATGACCACCATCAACAACCCTTGCACCCCGTCCGTAAGGATGTCCGCGTGGGCGCCGCCCAGCACCACATAGACCATCAGCACCGCCGCGGTGATGCCCAAGGCCCAACCGGAGGGAATGCCCAGCATCAGCTCGAACATGACGATGCCGGACACCAACTGCCCCGCCAAGTAGAAGAACAGCAGCAGGGAGAACAGCGACACCATGATGCGCACCGCATCGGACTGATAGCGGCTGCCCAAATACTCCGGGATGGAGCGGTTGCCGAATTGATGGCCGCTGTTGCTGACCAGCCGCAGGCAGATGAGCACCCCCAAGTAGGTGCCCACGGGATACAGGAACACCGACCAGACCGCCGCTGTGCCGTGGTCGTAGGCGATGCCCGGAAAGCCGACGAAGGTGGCCCCGCTGGCCGTGGTGGCGGCGAAGGCGAAGGCCAGGAACACCGGCCCATAGGCGCTGCGGGCGGTGGCGAAGTCATCCGCGCTGCGCACCCGGGCGCGGCCCATCACCCCGAACGCGATCATCAGGCCGATGTATGCCACCAGAAAAAGCCAGGACCAGGCAATCAAATCCACCGACGTCTCCTGTCAATGCGCAGCAAGCAAGTCCACCCCTTAAGCGGCAAGGGAGAACTGGCGCTTGGCCATTGCGCCTGCGGGCTGGCGCCCCTCGGCTTGGCAAGCTTACCAGAGCGTCTGCTGGCCGCCAGGGGCAGGCGGACGGAACAGGTCCGTGCGCAGAGGCGGCAGGCGCCTGTCAACCAAGCCGTGGCGCCGGCGCGCCATGGCCACGCGATTGGCCACCATGTCCGCCAAGGCGCCCCTGCCCCGCATGCGCACCGCCCAAGTTGCATCATAGGCCTTGCCGCCGCCCAGATCCCGTATGGCGGCCATCACGCGCTTGGCCTTGAGAGGGTAGTGCTCATCCAGCCAGGCGGCAAACAGGTCCTTAACTTCCAAGGGCAAGCGGATCATCACATAGCCGACGGCGGCGGCGCCAGCCTCGGCCACGCGCTCTATGATGGCCTCTATCTCATGATCGTTGATGAAGGGGATGATGGGCGCCACCATGGCGCTGACCGGCACCCCGGCCCGATGCAGGCTGGCGATGGTGCGCAGCCTTGCCGCGGGCCCGGCCGTGCGCGGCTCCAGCTTGACCTTCAGCGCGTTGGACAGGGTGGTGACGCTGACCGCAGTGGAGACCAAGCCGAGTTCCGCCAACTGCGCAAGCAGATGCAAATCCCGCAGAATCAATTGGCCCTTGGTGACGATGCTGACCGGGTGGCGGCACTCCAGCGCCACTTCCAGAATGGTGCGCGTGATGCGCAGGCGCTTCTCCACGGGCTGGTACGGATCTGTATTGGTGCCCATGGCGATGGGGCTGCACCGGTAGGATTTGGCGGCAAGCTCCTGCATCAGCAGCGCCCGCACATTGGTTTTATGGAAAATCCTAGTCTCGAAATCAAGCCCCGGAGAGAGGTCCAAAAAGGCGTGGGTGGGCCGCGCGAAGCAGTAGACACAGCCATGCTCACAGCCCTTGTAGGCGTTGATGGAGCGGTCGAATGGCACATCAGGAGACTTGTTGCGCGTGATGATGCTTTTGCTGCGGTCGGCAAAAACCTGCGTGGCCGGCGCCGGATCTGGCATCTCATCGATATCCCAACCGTCATCCACCGGCACGGAAACAGCCGCGATGTAGCGGCTTTGCGGGTTCATCGTGGCGCCCCGACCCTTGTGCGGCCCACCTGCAGTCGCCACGCCGCCCGCAGGCGGCGACTGGCCGGCCCTGTCTTCCTTGCGTTTCACCGTTGCACCGCCGGCAACCAATCTGTATTTAAATACAGTACCACAAATACCAGGGCAAGCAAGCGTCCAAGGCGCCTAGGGAACCTCTGAACAAGTCCCGGAAGCCCAGAGGAGCCTAAAGGGCG
>CAYGBY010000167.1:0-8699 GCA_964348115.1 uncultured Pseudomonadales bacterium | reverse complement strand
CCCCGCCGCGCTGCGGCTCGCCTCGCCATGGCCGCAACGCCGTCTCCGCCCGCAAGCAGCGGGGCGCTGGGCGAACGCGACTTGTTCAGAGGTTCCCTAGCGGCCCCCCAAGCGCCTGCAGCCGGCCGCCAAGCCATGCGAAGACGTATCCGCCCAATGCGCCGGCGGCGACTTGGGCGGCCAAGCCAAGGGCCGTCCTGGTGGCCGGCACCGGATGCATGCCGAGCGTGGCGTATAGAATCAGATGCAAGGCCAGCAGGGCGCCGGCGCCGGCAAGCAGATAGCCTAAGGTGCGCCAAGCAGGCAGGAAACGCAGCATGAAGGCGGCCGCGGCAAAACCCAACAGCAGGCTTAGGGCCACCAGCGGAAGATAGGTTGCGGCCATGCCGGCCAAGTCATGCAAGGTGGCGGATGCGCGCACACCAGCCGGGACAGGCAAGCCCAAGGCCGCCACCTCCGCCAGAATCATCTGCGTGGATACCAAGGCCCCCAGGATGTACGCGGCCAGCGCCGCACCGAAAAAAGCGCCGATTCGCCTGATCAATATGGGCTTGCATCCGCTCACGAACTAAACATAACCTAAAGCCTCATGGAAGCGAAAGCGATCATTTCCGCCCTCCTATTGGCCCTGACTGCGCCGGCCCTAGCCGAAAACTACCGTCTGCTGACCGTGGCGGAGGGGTTGGACCATCCTTGGTGCATCGCCTTTCCGCCGGATGGCGGCTACTTGGTCACGGAACTCGGCGGCGCACTGCGGGAAATCTCCCAAGCCGGCGTGGTGGGCGCACCCGTCGCCAACGTGCCCCCCGTGCACCGCAAAAGCCAAGGCGGCCTGTTCGACGTGCTGCTGCATCCAGACTTTCAGCGCAACCAAACCCTTTATCTTTCCTACGCGGCGGGGCCGCCGGAGAATAACGCCACGGAGGTGCTGCGCGCCCGCTTGGCGGAAGGCGCCTTGGTGGGCGGTGAGGTGATCTTTCGCGTCAGCCCGCGCAAGCCGACCCCCGTACATTACGGCGGGCGCATGGCGTTCCTGCCTGACGGCACGCTGCTGCTGACCACCGGCGACGGCTTCGACTACCGGGAGGCCGCCCAGGACTTGGGCAGCCTGCTGGGCAAAACCCTGCGCATTGACGCGGACGGCGGCATTCCGCAAGACAACCCCTTCGTGGGACGGGAAGGCGCCCATCCGGCCATCTACACCTACGGCCACCGCAACCCCCAAGGCTTGGCGGTGGCGGCGGATGGCGCCCTGTACCTCAACGAACACGGTCCGCGGGGCGGCGATGAGACCAACCTGCTGGAGGCCGGGCGCAACTATGGCTGGCCAGCCGTCACCTTCGGCCTGGACTACAACGGCGCCTATGTTTCGCCGTTCCAGCGCGCGCCCGGCATGGAGGCGCCGCTGAACCACTGGACGCCCTCCATCGCCCCGGCCAGTCTGGCGGTCTATTCCGGCGATCGCTTTCCCACTTGGCGGGGAGACCTGTTCGTCGGCGCCTTGGTGGACCGCGAGGTGCGCCGGCTGGAAATGGAGAACGGCCAAGTGGTCGCCGAGGAAGCCCTGTTCGGCGAGTTGGGCCGCAGGATCCGCGACGTGCGCAGCCACGACGGCTACCTCTATGTGGTGGAGGATGGCGCGGACGCCAGAATCATTAAGGTGGCGCCCGCGCACGAAGCATGAGCAAACCTGACCCATCCGACTCTCCCGCGCAGCGGCGCGGCAACCAATTTGAGGTCCCAGCGGAGGGCGGGAACGGACAGTTGGGTCCGCGCGCCGGCCCGTTGCGCGACCTCACCATCCTGGACTGCACCATGGCCTTGGCGGGGCCATTCGGCACCGCACTGCTGGCGGATCTGGGCGCAAACGTAATCAAGGTGGAGCCGCCGGCCGGCGACGGCGCCCGCCATGTGCCGCCCCTGCCGCCCGACTATGGGCCGGCCGCCTCAGATCAGGCTGGGGGCGTGGACTACGGCGGCTACTTCGCCAGCGTCAACCGAAACAAGCGCAGCATCGTGCTGGACTTGAAGCAACCAGCGGGGCGCGATGCGCTGCTGGCCATGTGCGAGCGGGCGGACGCCCTCATCGAGAACATGCGCGTGGGCGTCATGGATCGGCTCGGCCTCGGCTATGAGGCCGTCAAGCAGCGCAACCCGCGCATCGTTTACGGCTGTGTGCGCGGTTTCGGCGATCCGCGCACCGGCGAAAGTCCCTACGCCCATTGGCCGGCCTACGACATTGTGGCGCAATCCATGAGCGGCCATGTCCACATCACCGGGCCGGAGGGGGCCGCGGGCCACCCCAGCGGCGTCAGCGTTGGGGACATCTATCCAGGCACCCTGATGGCGTTGGGGGTGGTGGCGGCGATCCACCATGCCCGCGCCACCGGCGAGGGGCAGTTTTGCGACGTCGCCATGTATGACGGCATGTTGGCCTTTACGGAAACCGTGCTGGCCAACTACGGCTACGCCAAGACGGAACTCGGCCCCAGGGGGCGGCACCACCCCAACCTGATGCCCTTTGGCGTCTTTCCGGCCAAGGACGGCGGCGTGGCCATCGCCGCCCCCACCCCAGGCCATTGGGAGGCCCTGTGCAGGCTTATGGGCCGGGCGGATCTGTTGGCGGACGAGCGCACCAAAAACACCTTTCTGCGGCGCCGCAACCAAGCCTTCGTGCAAGGGGAAATCAGCGCCTGGACCGGGCAAAGGAGCAAGCGGGAAGTGATGGAGACCCTGGGCGGCGAAGTGCCCTGCGGGCCGGTCAACACCGCCGCGGACATCTTTGCCGACCCCCATGTGCAGGCCCGGGGCATGATCAGCGAATTCACCCCGCCGGGGGAGAACCCGCCAGTGTCAATAGTCGGCAGTCCCATCAAGTACACGGCCACCCCAACCAGCCTGCACCGCCGCCCGCCCCTGCTCGGCGAACACACGGCGGAAGTGCTCAAGGAATTCGGCCTAGGCGGCGAGACTGCGCCATGAGGCCGCAACCCAACCGGCATGGGGCGCCAAAAAGAGGGCGAAAACCTCCCCCATAGGAGTTGAACATGGACCATCTCGCCGCTTGGCGGCGCTTCGCGAAACTGCGCTATTCAGACTTGCCAAGGGATGTGCAGACCATTGCGAAGCACTGTGTAATGGACTGGTTCGCCTGCGCCCTGGCCGGCAGCTCGGAGCCCCTGGCGGGCCTTCTGCGCGACGAGTTCGGCCAGCGCGCCGGCCCCTGCACCCTCATCGGCGCGCAGCAAACCACGGATGCCGCCACCGCGGCCCTCTTGAACGGCGCCGCCGGCCATGCCCTGGATTTTGACGACACCAACTTCGCCATCGGCTGCCACGGCACAGCGCCGGTGTTGCCTGCCGTTCTGGCTGCCGCCGAGCAGATCGGCGCCGACGGGCGGCGGCTGCTCGCCGCCTTCGTGGTGGGGGTGGAGGTCGAGGGCCGCATCGGCAACGCCATCGGTCCGCAGCACTACGCCAACGGCTGGCACAGCACCGCCACCTACGGGGTGTTCGGCGCGGCAGCCGGCGTCGCGCACCTGCTGGGGCTTGCGCCAGAGCAATATGGCTGCGCAATGGGCCTTGCCGCCTCCCAAGCCAGCGGCCTGAAGGCCAACTTCGGCACCATGGCCAAACCCTTCCACGCCGGCCACGCAGCGGAGCGCGGCTTGCTGTCCGCCCGGCTGGCGGCGCGGGGCTTCACCGCCAACGCGAACGCCTTCGCCGCCAATCAAGGCCTGGTGCAGGCGGCCGGCAACGGCAGCGCCGACCAAGCCAAGCTCAAGGAAATTGCGGACGCATGGCTTATCAAGGGCACCCTGTTCAAGCATCACGCCGCCTGCCACCTGACCCATGCCGCCATCGAAGGCGCAAAGCGCCTGCGCGCCAAGGTGGCGGCGGATGATTTGGCCAAAGTGACGCTCACCGTACATCCGGCGCTGCTGGACGTCTGCGGCATTGCAGCGCCCAAGACCGGCCTAGAGGCCAAGTTCAGCTTGGCGGGCGCAACCGCCATGGCCTTTTTGGGCCTGGACACCGGCGACAAGCGCACCTTCGTGGACGAAGTGGCGGGTTCCGCCCCAGTGCAGGCCCTG
Organism: uncultured Pseudomonadales bacterium; assembly: GCA_964348115.1. Taxonomy (GTDB): domain Bacteria; phylum Pseudomonadota; class Gammaproteobacteria; order Pseudomonadales; family Azotimanducaceae; genus Azophilus. The sequence continues at coordinate 4,605 of CAYGBY010000167.1, read as the reverse complement.
CTGCCCAAAATCCAAGTGCAAACGGACAACCGCCTGCAGCGGACCCAAACCCTCGTGAAGTGCGTGGACAAGGCCCAAACCACCTTCGAGCACTTCCACGACACCGGTGCGCCGGCTTGGGATCTTGTCGAGCAGGGCGAGAGACTGCGCCGCAAGTTCGACAACCTGTGCGCCGATGCGCTGGGGCCGCGCACCGCCGCCCGCCGCGCCAGCCTGGAGTCCCTGCCGATGCTGGACGACCTGCGCTGCCTGCGTTCCGCCTGACCCGACGAGAGGCAACAATGAATCTGCACACCACCTCACCGGAACTCGACAACGCCATCGTGGAGCCCGCCAACTGGGCGGACGAGCATGGCATCCACGAACAGCTGCGCTGGCTGCGCGGACACGACCCGGTGCGCCGCTTGGCGCCGGAAGGCTTTGAACCGTTCTGGAACCTCACCAAGTACGCCGACATCAAGGAAGTGGAGCAGAACAAGCGCTTGTTCATAAATGACCCGCGCCCCACCTTGGCGCCCACCGCCACCACCCAGTTCGTGCAGCTGATGACTGGCCGCAAGCACCTAGTGCGCTCCCTGGTGCAGATGGACGACCCGGACCACAGCAAGTACCGGGTGCTGACCCAAGGCTGGTTCATGGGCGCCAACCTGCGCAGGCTGCAGGCGCAGATCGACGCGCTGGCCATTCAGTACGTGGACCGTCTTGGGGAACTTGGCGGCGAGTGCGACTTCGTAAAGGACGTGGCCATTTGGTATCCGCTGCGGGTGATCATGTCCATCCTTGGCGTACCGCCGCAGGATGAAGCCCTGATGCTCAAGCTCACCCAGGAGCTGTTCGGCAGCACGGACCCGGACGTGCAGCGCTCCTTCGAACTGCAGGACTTTGTGCAGGTGGTGGAGGACTTCGAAGCCTACTTCGCGGATCTGACCCGCCAGCGCCGCGCCAACCCCACGGATGACGTAGCCAGCGTCATCGCCAACAGCCGGATCGACGCAGCGCCCATCCCCGGCCATGAGGCCAACGGCTACTACATCATCATCGCCACCGCCGGCCACGACACCACCAGCGCCTCCATCGCCGGTGGCCTGCTGGCCCTGATGCAGAACCCGGAGCAGTTGGACAGGCTGCGCAACGACCCGGAAGGGCTGATGCCCACCGCCATCAACGAAATGATCCGCTGGGTGTCTCCGGTGCGCCACTTCATGCGCACCGCCACGGCAGACCACCAATTGCGCGGGGCGACCATCCGCGCAGGCGAATCCGTCATTCTCTGGTATCCCTCCGCCAACCGCGACGAGGAGATCTTCGACGCCCCCTTCGAGTTCCGCGTGGACCGGCAGGAGAAGCACCTGGCCTTCGGCTTCGGTGGCCATGTCTGCCTAGGTCAGCACCTAGCCCGCATGGAGATGGCGGCGCTGTTCCGGGAGCTGCTTAGGCGTGTCGAGCATTTCGAACTGGCCGGTGAACCCCAATACACCCAAGCGACCTTTGTCGGCGGCCTGAAATCCCTGCCCATCCGCTACCGGATGAAATAGCGCCCGCCCTCAACAGAACCCCGGCGAACCGCCGCCGGCAGCGGTGACCGAGGCTGAAACTCAAGCCTTGGTTTGCATTGGACAGTTCGCTCAGTCAAGGCTGGCATTACGTGTTCGCAATGGGCTACACTAGCCTTCCAACGGGCGCAAGGTGCTTGTTGGCTGGGCATCCCGGCGCTCGATGGGCCTGCATTCGCAAGTGTGGCTGAGGGCTTCCGCCGCCAGCTTAGGCGGTTGCCAATGCGGGATGGTGTCACGGGCCGGAACGACTAGGCTGGCCTGCGGTCGCGGAGCGCTATGCGCCTAAAGCAAATCAAGCTTGCAGGGTTCAAGTCCTTCGCTGATCCGACGGTGGTTCGCTTCCCCAGCAATCGCTGCGCCATCGTCGGCCCAAACGGCTGCGGCAAGTCCAACATCGTGGATGCCGCACGCTGGGTAATGGGGGAAAGCTCCGCCCGCCAGCTGCGCGGCGAAGCCCTGACGGACGTCATCTTCAATGGCGCCGCCGCCCGCAGGCTCGCCGGCCTGGCGGCTGTGGAGCTGCTGTTCGACAACAGCGACGGCCGCATCGGCGCGGAGTACGCCGCCTACGCGGAAATCGCCATACGCCGGGAAGTCTCCAGGGAATCCCGCTCCAGCTATTTCCTCAACGGCGCTCCGTGCCGGCGCCGGGACATCGCCGACGTTTTCCTAGGCACCGGCATGGGGCCGCGCAGCTACGCCATCATCGAGCAAGGCATGGTCAGCGCCTTGGTGGAGGCCCGCCCGGAAGAGCTGCGCAGCCACTTTGAAGAGGCTGCCGGCATCTCCAGATATCGACAGCGCCGCCGGGAAACCGAGAACCGCATCCGCGACACCGAGGAGAACCTCACCCGCCTGCAGGACATCCGTGATGCGCTGGCCGAGCAACTCCAACGCCTGCAGCGCCAAGCCAAGGCCGCCGAACGCTACCGGGAACTGAAAGCTGCGCAAAGTCAGGCGCGGGCTGAGCTGTACGCCATCCGCAGCCGCCAACTGCGTGCGGAACTGAAGCGCGTACAGCAGGAAATTGAGCGCAAGGAAGTGGCCTTTGCAGGCCAACAGGCAAAGCAACGCCGCCTGGAGGCGCAAATCGAGAGTGCGCGCGCCGCACATGCGGAAGTGCAGGAGGCGCTGCAGAGCAGCGAAGGCGGCTACTACCGCCTAGGCGCGGACATCAACCGCTGCGAGGAGGCCATCAAGTTTCACCACCAGCGTAAGCAGGAGCTCACCCAGGAACTCGCCGCCGTGCAGCAGCGCAGCCAGGAGACCGCCCACCAACTCAGCCTCGATGAAGCCGAGATCCAGGACCTGCGGCGGCAGATCGATGCGCTGGCCCCCATCATTGCGCACGCGCAAAGCAAGGATGTGCAGGCCAGCGCCGCCCTGGAGACCCTGGAGAACGAATACCGCACTTGGCAGGCGGACTGGGAGGCCTTCAGCAGCCAAGCCGCCGCCCAGGAACGCGATGCCGGCATTCATTCCTCCCGCATTGGCCATTTGCAACAGGCAATAGAGCGCCTGCAGCAGCGGCTCGCCGGGCTGGCGGAGAACGACCCCGTGCGCATTCCAAGCGCCGACCAGGGCACGGATGGCTTGGCCGCGGAAATCGAAGCCCTAGAGCGGCAAAGCCAGAGCTTGGCCGAGGAACTGGACACCTGTCTGGCGCAAATCAGCGAAGCCCAAGAACGCCTGGTCGACGATGAGGCGAACCAGGAGGCGGCCCGGGAGCAGGTGCAGCAACGGCGCCATGCGCTTGCCCGCCTGCAGGCGGCGCAGCAGTTGGCTTTGGGGCGCTCGGATGCCGGCGCCAATGCTTGGCTGGCGGCCCAAGGTTTGCAGGAGGCGGAACGGCTGGGTCAAGCCTTGAGCGCGGCGCCGGGCTGGGAGCACGCCTTGGAGATGGTGCTTGGCCCCTTGCTGCAGGCCGTGCGAGTGGCCAACTTGGACGACTACGCGGGCGCCCTGAGCAACCTGACTGGTTGTCAAGTGGCGCTGGTGGAGGACCGCACGGACGCCGACGCCCCAGGCGAACTGCCCAGTCTGGCCTCCCTGGCGCACCATGACAGCCTCAAATTGGGCGCGCTGTTGAACGGCGTATTCGCCGCCGAGTCCGAAGAGGCGGCCTTGGCCAAGCGCAGGACCCTTGGCCCAGGCCAGAGCATCGTCACCCGCGGCGGCCTGTGGCTGGGGCGGGATTGGCTGCGCCATCTGCCCAGGATCGAGCAGGACAATGGGGTCATCGCCCGCGCCCGGGATCTGGAGACCCAGCAAGGCCGCGTTCTGCAGGCGGAGCAGCGCCTGGATGAACTGCAGCGCGCCCTGAGCCGGCGCCGGGCGCAATTGCGCGCCTTGGAGGACAAGCGTGAGGCCCTGCGCGGTCAGTTGGCCAATGTCGGCGCCCAAAAGGGCAAGCTGAAAGCGGATCAGGACGTGCGCAAGATCAAGCTGGAGGAAGCCCGGGCGCGGCAGGCGCGGCGCAAAAGGGAGCGTTCGGAGATCCAGCAGCAGTTGCGCCAAGAGAACGCGCAATTGGCGGCGAGCCAAACCGCCCTAGCCGCCATCACCGCAGCGCGCAGCGGCGAGGCGCAAGCCAAGCGCAGGCTCAAGGCAACCAAGCAGCGCCTCACCGCCGCCCTGGGGAAAGCTCGACAGGAGGCGCGCGCCCTGCACGAGCAATACCACCTGCGTCGGGCGGAGCAGCAAAGCCTGGTTTCCCGCCTGCAGGCCGTGGAGACGGCCCACGGCAGGCTTGCCAGCCAAGCCGCGGCGCTGGCGGACAGCCGCAGCCGCATCGAGGAGCAGCAAACCGCCAACGATGCGCCCCTGCCAGCGTTGCAGCGGGACCTGCAGGCGTTCATCAAGCAAAGGGCGGCGGCGGAGACGGAACTGGCCGACCTGCGCCACCGCCAAGGGAACAAGGACGCCAGCATCCGCGAACTCGAAGGCGCCCGTGCCGCCGCCCAGGAGGACCTCGAGCAGGCGCGCACGGACTTGGAGGCCCTGCGCGTGACGCGCGAGGGCCTGCAGGTGCAGGAGCGGCATGTGCGCA
>CAYGBY010000166.1:0-8701 GCA_964348115.1 uncultured Pseudomonadales bacterium | reverse complement strand
TTAGGCCCTCCCGAAGGGCGCCCCGCGGCGTGCGGACTGCGCAATCCCCGCCGCGCTGCGGCTCGCCTTGCCATGGCCGCAACGCCGTCTCCACCCGCAAGCAGCGGGGCGCTGGGCGAACGCGACTTGTTCAGAGGTTCCCTAGGGGCTTGTCGGCAAAGGCCCATGCGCAAATACTACCATCGTCGGTTTCGGCCAGGCCGGCTGCGGCCTTGGGGGTTGCCGCCGGCGCCAGCGGCGCTGGCCGCGCCCTCGCAAAGCGCACCTTTGCATTAGGATAGGGCAATGGACATCGATGAGCCTTTGAAGGACTTGGGGCCGGTTTCGATCCAGGCGCTGCGCCAAGCCGTGCTTGGGCTTGCGCCGGCGGACTGGTCCGCCCAGCAAATCCGGCAGAACGAGTACGAAGTCCACGCACAGACGCAATCGGTGGTCCTGGTGTTCACGGACGGTTCGGGTTGGCCGGACATTGAGGTCAGCAAGGAGCTTGGCTGGCGCCTGCTGGCGGAGTTCGCCGTGCCGGTGATGCATGCAATTCTGACCGCCCACTATCCCGCAGGGGGGGCCATCATTCGCGCCATGGCGGCGAAGCTGCCGGCGGGCGGCATCATCAGGCCCCACGTTGACCAGCACCCGTCCTTCCATGCCGGCCATCGCATCCATGTGCCCCTCACCACCAACCCGAGGGTGCGCTTCATGATCGACGGACGTCCCTATCAATTGGCGGTGGGACGGGCCTTTGAAATCAACAACCAAAAGATGCACAGCGTGATGAACAAGGGCGCTACAGACCGCATCACGCTGATATTTGACTACCTGCCGCCGGACTTCATCGGGCGCCGCGCATCCTGAGCAGGCCAGCTGCGGCGATGCCTAGGCCGACGACGGTGATGATGATTGTGGCCAGGGCGTTGACGTCCGGCGCCACGCCCAGCCTGACCATGGAGAAGATGACCATTGGCAAGGTGCTCGAGCCCGGGCCGGAGACGAAGCTGGCGATCACCAAGTCGTCCAGCGACAGGGTGAACGCCAATAGCCAAGCGGAAATCAGGGCCGGCGCAATGATGGGCAGGGTTATGTCGACGGCTATGCGGTAGGGGCGCCCGCCTAGGTCCATCGCCGCCTCCTCCAGGGATTTGTCCACCGTGGTCAGCCTGGACTGCACGATGACCGTGACGAATGCCGTGGCGAAGGTGATGTGGGCGATGATGATGGTGAAGGTGCCGCGGCTTTCCGGCCAGCCCACCAACTGCTCGCTGGTGACGAACAGCAGCAATAGGGACAGCCCGGTGATGACCTCGGGCATGACCAGCGGGGCGGCGATCAGCCCGGTGAACAGCAGGCGCCCCTTGAACTTGCCCATGTGGGTCAAGGCCAGCCCCGCCAAGGTGCCCAACACCGTGGCCGCCGTGGCGCTGACCACCGCGATCTGAAGACTCAGCAGCGCGGCATCGATGATCTGCTCGTTTTCCAGCAACGCCGCGTACCAGCGCAGCGAAAACCCGTTCCATACGGTGGGGATGCGCGAGTCGTTGAACGAGTTGATCATCAACACTAGTATCGGCACGTACAGGAAGGCGTAGCCGAACGCCAGCGCGGTCATCAGGAATGTCGACCGCCGCTTCATGCTCCCGCCCTGGCGCGGCCAGCCTGGACGCGCTGGAAGACCATGATCGGAATGACCAGGAGCAACAGCAGGATGGTGGCTACGGCGCTTGCCAAAGGCCAGTCCCGGTTGTCGAAAAATTCGTTGAACAACTGCCTGCCGATCATTAGCGAATCCAACCCGCCCAGCAGGGCTGGAATCACGAACTCACCCAAGGCCGGGATGAACACCAGCAGGCAGCCGGCGAGCACGCCGGGCAGGGACATGGGCAGCGTGATGTCGGTGAAGGCTCGCCAGGGCGTAGCGCCAAGGTCGGTGGCCGCTTCGTGCATCGCCAAGTCAAGCCTCTCCAGGTTGGCGTAGAGAGGCAGGATCATGAATGGCAGGTAGCTGTACACGATGCCCACATATACGGCGAAATCCGTATAGAGGAGCTTCATCGGTTCGTTCACCACGCCCAGCCAGAGCAGCCCGTCGTTTATCAGGCCATGGGTGGAGAGCATGCCGATCCAAGCGTAGACGCGCAGCAGGAAGGAGGTCCAAAACGGCAGGATGACCAACAGCAGCAGGATGTTTTTGGCGCCGGCGTTGGCTCTGGCGATGGCGTAGGCCATCGGATAGCCGATGAGCAGGCACCAAAACGTGGAGATGGCGGCGATCTTGACGGACTTCAGGTAGCTGCGCCAATACAGATCGTCCTCAAACAGAAACCGGTAGTTGTCAAAGGTCGCCTGCAGGGCGTTCAGGCCGCTCTTGGACCAATCCAGAAGGGGCGTGAAGGGCGGCTGGGCGATGGCCGGGTCGGCCACGCTTATTTTCAGCACGATCAGGAAAGGCGTCAGGAAGAACAGGAAAAGCCAGAGATAGGGCAGGTAGATGGCCAGCAGCCGCCAGGCCCGCTCCGCCCCCGCGCTGAACTTGGCGTTCATTCCGTGAGCACGATGCTGCTGCTCCGGCGCCATGAAACGTACACTTCATCCCGCCAATCCAAGGTCCGTTGGGCGGTGCGCCTGCTGTTCTGGGCGTGGCTTTGAATGAAAGTGGACGCCCCGACCTGCACGCGGTAGATGGAGTGCTTGCCGAAATAGCCCAGATCGCAGACCCTGCCTTGCAGGCAAGTGGCCGTTGCGGACGCCGCAGGCTCCTTGCTGATGGCCACTTTTTCCGGCCGCACGGCCACCCAGACCCGGTCTCCCGGCGCCACGCCGGGCGAAGGCAGGGCCTTGAGGGCGCCGCAGTCCGCGGTGTCGATGAGCATCTGCGCCTCGTCCTTGTGCGCCACCACGCCTTCAATCATGTTGGTGGTGCCGAAGAAGTCGGCGACAAAACGGTTGCGGGGGTATTCGTACACTTCGTCCGGCGTTCCGATCTGCACAAAGGCGCCTTCATGCATGACGGCGATCTGGGTCGCCAGGGTCATGGCTTCATCCTGATCGTGGGTCACCACCACAAAGGTGATGCGCAGTTCCTCCTGGATGTTCATCAATTCGAACTGCGTGCGCTCCCTTAGCTTGCGGTCCAACGCAGCCAGGGGTTCGTCGAGAAGCAGCACCTTGGGTTTCTTGACCAGCGCCCGGGCTAGAGCCACCCGCTGCAGTTGCCCGCCGGACAGTTGGTGCGGCTTGCGCCTTTCGTATCCGGACAGCTGCACCAAGGAAAGCATCTGCGCAACCTGCCGGGCGGCTTCGCGCTTCCCGACCCCCTCCTTGCGCAACCCGTAGGCCACGTTCTTCTCCACCGTCATGTGGGGAAAGACCGCGTAGGACTGGAACATCATGTTGACCGGGCGCTGGTAGGGCGGCAAATCGGTCACATCTTGGCCGTCGATGAGCACCTTGCCGGCGGAGGGCCGCTCGAATCCGGCCAGCATCCGCAGCAGGGTGGTCTTGCCGCATCCCGAGCCGCCGAGAATGGCGAACAGTTCGCCTTGGCGGATGTCCAGGCTGACGTTGTTGACCGCGTTTAGGCTGCCGAACCGCTTCGACAGGTTGCGGATGCTGATGCAGGGGGCGGCGCCCGTCACAGCCCTGACTTGACCCGGGTCCAGAGCCTTGAGCGCAAGCGCTCAATCTTGGGGGGCAACGCCCGGGAGGCGCTCAGCCGCTGCAGCGTGGCGTCGTCCGGGTAGATGGCCGGGTCCGCCGCGATGTGCGCATCCACCAGGCTGTGGGCCGCCAGATTGGCGTTGCCGTACCCTGTGTGGTTGGAGATGTCGGCGATCACCTCCGGGCGCATCAGGAAATCCAGAAACAGGTGTGCGTTTCCGACATTGGCGGCGTCAGCCGGGATGTAGGCCACATCGAACCACACTAGCGAACCTTCCGCCGGGATATTGTAGCCCAAAGTGATGTCGATGCCCGCCTCTGCGGCCCTTCTGGCGGCTACGGAATAGTCCCCGGACCAGCTCATGGCGACGCACACCTCCTTGCTGGGCAGGTCCAGCAACAGCCTGCCGGAGTGGAAGTACTTGATGTGCGGGCGAATGGCGCGCAGCAATTGGTGCACCTCGCGCAAATGATCGGGCACCGTGGAATTGGCGTCATGGCCGAGGTAGACCATTGCCATGCCGATCACTTCGCTAGCCGAATCGAGCAGGGACACCCCGCAGTCGGCGAAGTTCGCCACGATGTCAGGGTCGAAAACCAATTCGGCGCTGTGCAGGGGCGCATCCGGCATCCGCTCGAGCAGCATATCCCTGTTGTAGGCGAACCCTGTGGTGCCCCACATGTAGGGTACGCCGTACCTGTTGCCGGGGTCGAACTCGGCGAACTTGTCGAGCAGAAGCGGGTCCAGCTTATCCCAGTGCGGCAGCCTGCGCCTGTCCAGCTCCAGAAAAACGCCAATGGGCATCAGTTGGGCGGCGTTGGACGCCGCATGTATGACCACATCGTAGCCGGAGTTGCCCGCCATGAGCTTGGCATCGACGATTTGCGATGTGTCATAGACATCGTAGTTGACCTCTATGCCGTATTCGCGTTCGAAGTCCTCCAAGGTGGTTTCGCCGATGTAGTTGGACCAGTTGTACACATTCAGGATTTCGCCGCCGCCAACGCCGGGGAGCAGGGCCGCGGCGCTGAATAGGGCGAAAACCGCGGTCGGGCGCAGGTTTGGCCTGATGCGCCTTGCCTTTTTCATGTTGGTCAAGCTGTCACAGGTAGGCGGAAGCCTAACACGCCAGCGCTTGCGATTGCGCACCCTACAGGCCCGGAGTGCCGCCTTGGCGGCGGTTGTGTATGCTGCAGCCATGGCCAGTGCGGAACACACAAACTCCTACTACGCCGCCACGCGCAATGACCAGACGACCTACCCCCAACTGCAGGGCGAGCAGGAGGCGGAGATTTGCATCATTGGCGGCGGCTTCACCGGCGTCGCCTGCGCGCTGACCTTGGCGGAGCGCGGCCATCAGGTCGCCCTTGTGGAGCAGAACAGAATCGCTTGGGGGGCATCCGGGCGCAACGGCGGCCAGCTCATTCATGGCGTGGGCGGCGCCGAGCGCTTGGCGCCCTACCTGGGTGAGGACACGCTCTGGTCGCTGCACTATCGCGGCAACGAGATCATCAGGGAGCGCGTTGAGAAGTACGGCATCGAATGCGACCTCAAATCCGGCCACATCCTTGTCGCCTTGCGGCGCCGGCAGGTCGCTTGGATGGCGCAGGAATATGCGGAACAGCGCAAACGCGGCTTCGGAGAGCACCTGAGGTTGGTGGAGCGCGAAGAACTGCGCGCCGAGTTGGGCACGGACGTCTACCTTGGCGGGCTGATCAACAACTTGGACGGGCACCTGCATCCGTTGAATCTCTGCGCTGGCGAAGCCAGGGCCGCGGCTGGCCTTGGGGTCAGCATCCACGAGCAGAGCGAGGTGGTCGACATCGTGCATGGCGCGAAGGCCGAGGTGGTGACGCGGCAGGGGAAGGTTGTTGCGGACAAGGTGCTGCTGGCGGGCAACGCCTACCATCATCTGGAGCCTAGGCGCCTTGCTGGGCTGGTGTTCCCGGCCGGCAGCTTCATCATCGCGACGGAGCCTTTGCCCAAGGACGTGAGGGAAAGGATCAATCCGCAGGATCTGGCGGTCTGCGACCTCAACCATGTGCTGGACTACTATCGCCTTTCGGCGGATGGGCGAATGCTCTTCGGCGGCCGCTGCAACTATTCCGGGCGGACGCCCAACAGCATTGAAAAAAGCATGCTGCCAAGAATGCTGCGCATCTACCCGGAGCTGGAAGGCCGGCGCATCGATTACGCCTGGGGCGGCAACATCGGCATCGTCATCAAACGGGTTGCCTGCATCGGCAGAACCGCGGCTAACGTCTTCTACGCCATGGGGTACTCCGGCCATGGCGTCGCGCCCACCCACATCGCTGCGGAGGTCGTGGCCAACGCCATGGAGGGAGACACTGAGGCGCTCGATGCCTACGAGCGCATCCGCCACTTCCGCATCCCCCTTGGCCAGTGGTTCGGCAACCAGATCCTCGCCTTGGGCATGCTGTATTACCGTTTGCTCGACAGGCTGTAGCTGCTGGCGCGGCAGCGCCGACGCTTGCAGTTGCTGGCGCAGGTCGCGACGATCGCGTCATTGCCGCTTGCGCCAGCAACTGCATCCGGATACGCACCCTATGCACCACACCAGACCTTGTCCGGGCGCCCCGCAGACATGACGCCCTCTGGCCAGCTGCCATCCACATGGGCCGGATGCGCGTTTCTTTCTTCCGGCTTTCGGCCGTTCTTCCTCGGCGCGGCGGTCTGGGCGGTGCTGACCATGGCGCTCTGGCCGTTGATGCTGGCCGGGCAAGTTGAACTGCCGACCGCGTTCGATCCGGTGTCCTGGCATGCGCACGAGGCGCTGTTCGGATATCTGGGCGCCGTGATCCCGGGATTCCTGCTGACCGCGGTGCCGAACTGGACCGGCAGGCCCCCATTGGCCGGATGGCCCCTGCTGGTGTTGTGCGCGCTGTGGCTTCTAGGTCGCGGCGCGATCCTGATCTCGAGCTGTCTGACGCCGCTGATGGTGGCGGCGCTCGATCTTTCCTGCCTCCTTGTTCTTGGCGGCATCGCGCTCCGCGAGATCGCTGCGGTAAGGAACTGGCGCAATCTGGCCGTCGTCGCCATGGTCGCCGTGGTCGCCGCAGGCAACGCCCTGTTTCACTGGGAGGCTGCGTCGGGCGGTTTTCCGGCGTCGGGCTACGGGCTGCGCATGGGCCTTGCGGCGGCCATCATGATGATTTCGCTGATCGGCGGCCGCATTGTGCCTTCGTTTACGCGCAACTGGCTGGCGCAGCGGGAGAACGCCTCATCGCCGGCTGCGCCTGGACCGCCTGACGCGCTTGCTCTGGCCGCAAGCCTGCTGGCCCTGCTGTCTTGGATCGTCATGCCGCATTCTCCGGTCACTGGATGCCTCCTGCTTGCAGCCGGGCTGGCGCAAGCTGTGCGGATGTCGCGCTGGCGGTGGCGGGACACCCGCACCGAACCCCTGCTCTGGATCCTGCACGCGGGCTATGCCTTCGTGCCGGCCGGCATGCTGGCCATGGGTGCGGTGATTCTGTCGCCCGGCGCATTCCCCGGCGCCGCAGCCCAGCACATCTGGATGGCGGGCGCCATCGGCGTAATGACCCTTGCCGTCATGACCCGAGCCACGCTGGGACATGCAGGAAGGGCCCTCAGGGCAGGGCGCGGCACGCTCGCGGTCTATCTTCTGGTTATCGCCTCGGTGCTGGTGCGAGTCCTGGCTGGCGGGCTGCCGGAATGGGCATTGCACCTCCAGACCTTGTCCGCCGCCTTCTGGTGCGCTGCATTCGCAGCCTTCGTCGTCTTCTACGGCCCCTTGCTGATACGCCCCGGATCGGCGAACTGATCACCGAAGACGACAAATCCGTCGCAATCCGGCCTGCCGCGCGTTCCGGCCACACGACAGCCCCGCCAGTTCCGGACAGGATCGAGACCGCCGCCTCCGGCCCCGCGTATGTAGTAGCTCAGACACATTTGGCGCACCTCCGGCGGCGACCGGGAGAGCGGCGCCGGGGTCGGGAAGGCCCTCGCCGAATACGAGTTCCTCCGCAACTACGTACGCCCCCATGCGTCGCTCGAACATCAAACCCCGAACGAGTATTTCGTCACCCTGGAAGCCGCTTGATCCAACTGCGCCATAAGTACCGAGTATCCATGTTGTCAAAATGTATTTGTTGGTGGATTTCCATGCAGCGTCTCGGCGGTGTTGGACGGGAGCCGGTCGATAAGCCGCTGGCCGAGGCCGCCTGGGGCAGGCCGCGCCTCCGCCCTTTTCCGGCGTCCCCCTGCGGTCGCTCCGCTCCCTCCGGAGGACGCCGGAAAAGGGCGGAGCCCGAACCGGAGGACCGCACATGCCCATTCGTTGACAACGGACGCGCCCTCAACCGGTTGCGGCGACGGGTTCGGCCGTCCACAGCCGATCCTGCCTTATCAGGGCGTTGGCCAACACCAGCATCTTGCGCATGACGGCCACGAGGGCCGCCTTCGGCGGCTTGCCGCGCCCGCGCAGCTCGCGGCGCCTGCGGCCCGGATTCGGGTTGTGGCGGATGGCGGCGACGGCCGCCATGTAAAGCAGTCGCCGCGGCCTGGCGCGGCCGCCGCGGATGAAGCCGCGTCCCCTCCACTGGCCCGACTCGCGCGTGACGGGCGCCAGCCCGGCCAGGCTGGCGGCGGCCCCGGCGTCAAGGCGGCCCAGTTCGGGCATGCCGGCCAGGAGCCCGGCGGCGGTGATGCGGGCGATGCCCGGCATTGACATCAGCACTTCGGCCTGACGCGCCAGCGCCTCGTCGTTGGCGATCAGCTTCGCGGTCTCGGCGTCCAAGGCCTTGATCTGACGGTCGATCTGCGCCAGGCGCTGGCTGAGTTGGCGCTTCAGCAGCGGATGGCGCGTCTGCGGCCCGCGGTTGGGCGCGGCGGTGCGGTCCCTCACCAGGGCGTCGCGGGCCGTCCGCAGTTCGGCGAGGCTCCGACGCGTCCTCGACGGCAGCCGCGCACGCCTCGGCTCCAGCGCCGCGCCCATCGCCGCCAGCACCCGGGCATCCACCGCGTCGGTCCTGGCCGCCTGTCCCATGGCCCGCGCGAAGTCCCGGGCGC
>CAYGBY010000165.1:0-8764 GCA_964348115.1 uncultured Pseudomonadales bacterium | reverse complement strand
GCGGATGGCGGCGTCAAGGATGGCGGGGGTGCGGGTCGGGGTGCCCGGACGCCCGATGGTGCGGCGGGGGCCGGGACGTTCGGGAGCGGCGAAGGCAGCCCGGAAGCGCCGCTGGACTGGACCCCGGGCGGGGCGACGGCGCGCCGGGACCGCCCGTCGGGCGCGGGGACGGCGGACGTGGCGGGGACGAAGATGGCCGCGGCGGCGGGTGTCCGGGACCCCGCGGCCCCGGCCCCCTTGGCGCGGACGGCTGCGGACGGCGGGGCCGCGCCGAGGGTGACGCTGGTCCTGGTCCCGGACAGGATCGCGGAGGCCGGCGGGACGAGCGCGGTGACGGCGCGCCTGGACCGCCCGTCGAGCAGGGCGACGACGGTGGTGGTGCTGGCGGCGCCGGGCGGCTGCACTCTGAGCGGAAGCCGGCTGACGATTCCGGCGGGCGGGACGGAGAGCGCGGGGCCGTTGACGATCGCCGCCGTGGACGACGATGCGGTGACGGCGAACAGGACGGTGACGGTGTCGGGCTTCGCGTTCAACTTGGGGGGCATCACGGGCCCGGACGCCGTGACGCTGACCATCATGGACGACGACGGCGGTGCGCCGGCCCCGCCGAGGGCTTACGATCGATGACCTGAACGTGCTTTAGGACAACGCAGCCTACGCCTGTCCAACGGACTAGAAGTTGACTTCCAACTCCACGCCAAATTGCCGCGGCATCCCCCAATAGACGATTGGGTTCACTAGGCTGACCCCGCTGACGATATTTTCCTTGTCGGTGAGGTTCTTGCCGTACACAGAAATGCGGTAGCGGCCATCGCCGCCCTTAAAGGCCGCATAGGCGTTGAACAGGATGGCGCTGTCGGCGAAGAAGAAGTCAACTTGGTCCCTGGTGACTGGGTTTCCCGCGTTGGTTGTGCCGTTGACGTTGTGCCTGTCCGTATAGCGGGCATCGACGTGCAGCGCCAGTTCGTTGGCGCCAAGGGGCATGCTGTAGTCCACCCCTAGGTAGCCGGTCCACCTAGCCGCACCCTTCAGGTCCAGAAACGACCAGTCAAAACCGCCGCTAGGATATTCCCGCCACCCGGCATCCAGATAGGCGAGATTGGCCTGCACGGTCAGCCGTTCGGAGAGCAGCAAGGTGGACTCCACCTCCACCCCGCTTACCTCCACATCGCCGAGGTTGTCCGTGAGGACGTCTGGTTGTCCGGGGCGGTTGCCTTGTCGCCGCTCGGCCGCCTGCACATCCTCGTAGTCGCTGAAGAAGGCGGCGGCGTTCAGCCGCACACGCCCGTCTGCGAAATCGCCCTTCATGCCCAGCTCGTAGTTGATGAGGGTCTCGGGATCGTAGGGCCCTACGTTGGCGGCCACCGTGGCGCGGCTGTTGTAGCCGCCGCCCTTGTAGCCCGTGGCGGCATTGGCGTACAGCATGACGTCATCGTTCACGAAGTAGTTGAAGCCAGCCTTCCAAGTGATTTCATCCCAGTCCACGTCGTCGGGTTCCGAGAAGCCGTCGGGGCGCTGGACCAGCACTTCCTTCTCGTCCAGGGTGAAGCGGGCGCCCAGCACCAGCGCGAAGCGCTCCGTGATGTTGATGTCCGTCTGTCCGAAGAAGGCCAGGCTTTGCGCCTTCTGGCCGATAGTGAGCAGTTCCGGGGCCTTGTTGGGGTCGTCGAGGGGAAAGAAAAGCGGCAAAGGTGGAAACCCGAGGTTCTGGTAGTTGATTTGCGTGAACTCCTCCGTCAGGTAGAAGATGCCTGCCACGTAGTCGAACAGCTCGCTATGGGAATCCGCAAAGCGCAGCTCAAGGCTCTGCTGGTCGTGGTCGGCAACCCGCCTGATGTGGAGAGACTGGAAAGGCACGCGCACAGCCATTGGCCGGCCGGCGGGCGCGGCCCAGCCATCGAAGTCGCCAAAGGTTTCATACTCCAATTCCCGATAGCCAGCCACCAGGGAGAAGGTTCCGGCCGCCACCTCCTTGTTGGCCTCTAGGGTCAGCCCCCAAGTCTCCAGATCGGAGAAGCCGTCCACATCCTGCTCGACTTCGTAGACGTCGCCGTCGGCGCCTTCGCCGTAGGGGTCGTTGAAGTGGTTGGAGTTGGCTGGCCCGATGAACTCATCCTTCACATAGTCGCCGATCAGCCTAAGATCGAAGCTGTCGCCCTCATAGGCGATGGTGGCGCGCCCGCCATCCGCCTGCTGCGCCCCGAGCTTGGCGCCGGTGAACCGGTTCTTCGCATGTCCATCGTAGTTGCGTGTGCTTAACGCCACCTTGGCGCGCAGCCGCCCGTCCGCGCCAATGCCGCCGCTGTTGAGCACTGCGCGGAAGATTTCCTGGCCGTACTTGCCGAAGGTCGCCTTGACCTTGCCGCCGGCTTCCTCAGTGGGCCGCGCCGAAACCATGTTGATGGTCCCCGCCATATTGTTGCGGCCGTAGAGGGTGCCTTGGGGGCCGCGCAGCACTTCCACCCGCTCGATATCGAACGTATCCATCAGCACGCCGTTGTTGCGCGTCAGAAAGACGCCGTCCAAGGAAACGCCCGTTTTCGGGTCGGCGTTGGGATCCGGGTCCGTGAAGTTGATGCCGCGGATGGTGATGGACCCCACATTGGGGATGATGGCCATCTGCGTAAGCTGGACGTTGGGGGCAATGCCGCTCAAGTCCTCTAAGTTCACGGCGCCGTTGTCCTCGAGTGCGCTGCCGTCGAATGCGCTGACGGCCACCGGCACATCCTGAATGCTCTGGCTGCGCTTCTGCGCCGTCACCACTATTTCCTCAAGCACCAACTCGCTGTTTCGCCCCTGCTGCTGGGCGGACACCGACTGGGTCAGTGCGAACAGCACAGCCATGCCGCCAGCCAAGAACTCTTTTCTGAGGTTGCGTTTCATTTCGGTCTCTCCTTCTGCAATGGCCACTTCGGTCAAGCAGTGGGGCGACCCGCCCTGTTCCCACACGAGCTGGGAGGTTCAATTACTGCGATTCAGCCCACCCCGCTCAGGTTAAGCAATTTATTTTTGTATCTCAACAAGTTTTTTTGTCGACAGAAAGGATTTTGTCCACGGGCGGCGCCGCATGAAGGTGGATTTCTCCGGGCTCGGTCCTGCAGCGGGCGGTTCTACCGTACGGGCGCCGCATGAAGTTTTAGCTGGCCGACCACTGTGCGGACGTCCCCTATGCGGCGGGTGAAGCCGCGGCCGTCCAGGTATTCCAGCAATTCGATGGCCACGTTGCGCCCAATGCCGGTTTGGTCGCGAAAGCGGCGCACCGTCAGTGGGTTCGCCTTGGCCAGTTCGTTCACCCGGGCGGCGATGCTGGTCAGACGCTCCGGCAAATAGAAGCGTTTGTCGGATACCTGCACCAGCAGGCCGCGTTGGGCCAAGCCCTTTAGCTTTGCGTTGAGTTGGGGTGGGGGAATGTGCAGCGACTTGGCCAAGTCTCCGACGCTGGGGGCCTGATCGCGGTCCAGGCGGGGCCGGATCTGATCGAAGAAGGCGCGCTCGGCCGGGGGCAGCTCCGCGCTGTAGGCGGGCAGATGATAGGCGCCGGCTGTCTGCTGCAGTTGCCTTTGCGAAATCAGCGCATTCAGCAAAGGGCCGCGAAAGCGCTGGGGAATGCTGGCGGGCAATTCGCTGGGCGGCGCGCCGGGCGCAGCGGGGTGCTTCAGTTGGTAGGCCTTCACGAACGTCAGCAGGGCTTGCCGCCAAGCGGACCAGTGCCTGCCAAGCACCGCCTCGGAACCGATGTGGACCAGATCAAGCGCGTCCAACGCTTCAGCCAGCTCGGCGTCCGTAAGCCCCAAAGTGTTCTGCAGGCGCGGCTTGTCCACGGGCCCCTGCTCGAACAGGGCGGCGATGCAGGCCGGGCGGCTTGCTTGGCGGAAGGCGCTGATCGGCGCCAGGCGCTTGGAATCGCGCCGCCGCTGCCCAGTGGGCGCAAGGTCGGCGAGCACCTTGCCGCCGCCTAGGGTCAGGTCCAGGCTCTGGTCGCGCAGCACCAGATGGTCGCCGTGCCGGGCGCATAAGGGTTCATCGGTGATGATCTCAACCTGATGACGGCTTCCGGGCTGCGCCCTTGCGCCGTGCAGCAACGCCAGGCGAGCGGTGCTGTGGGCGGTGGCGTGGTAGACATGCACCGGCAGCCAATGGCGCACCGGGCGGGGAAAATTCTCCAGAACTTGCAGATCCACCACGAAATTGCACTGCTGGGGTACGGGTTTCTGCGTCAGCCAGCAGCCTCGCCGGACGCGCTCCAGGCGCAGCCCCGCTAGGTTGATGGCGGCGCGGTCGCCTGTGGCGGCGCTTTCCGCGGCGCTGTTCTGCACCCGCAGGCTGCGCACCCGGGCCTTGCCGCCAGCAGGGAACAGGTGCAGTTCATCGTCCTGGGCCACCCGTCCGGCATGCACCGTGCCGGTCGCCACCAGCCCGGCGCCGGGCAGGTTGAAGGCCCGGTCCACCGCCAGGCGGAACTGCCCCTGCGCCGGGATGGCGGCGTCTTGGTCGGCGGCTGACCAAAGCGCCTGACGCAGCGTCGGCATCCCGGCGCCGGTGGCCACGGAAGTGCAATGCACGGCCGCATCTTTCAGGAAGGTGCCGCGCACGCAGTCGCGCACTTCCGCTTGGGCGGCCCGCAGACGGGCCTCATCCACCCGATCGCACTTGGTCAGGGCCACCAAGCCGCGCTGCAGCCCAGTGAGGGAAAGAATCTGCAAGTGTTCCCGGGTCTGCGGCATAGGGCCGTCATCCGCCGCCACCGCCAGCAGTGCGAACTGCCCGTTGGCCACCCCCGCCACCATGTTGTGGATGAAGCGGTGGTGGCCCGGCACGTCCACGAAACCGAGCACCCTGGCGCCTGCACGGCCCTCGTCACGGGCGTAGGCGAAGCCGAGATCGATCGTCAGGCCGCGGCGGCGCTCCTCCGCCAGCACATCGGTGTCCACGCCGGTGAGCGCTTTGATCAGGCTGGTCTTGCCATGGTCCACATGGCCGGCCAGTGTGACGATCATGGCTGCACCGGTTCTGGCAGGGGTGCCGCGGGCCAGTGTGTTTCGTATTGACGATAAACTTTTATATTATCATATAAGCCATTGAATAAAGATAACATTATGTTACTCAAGAAGTGGTTCTGGGTGGTATGTCGGCAGAGCCGTTCCAAAGTCGTCCACCGGCCTTCAGCAAAGCTCATGTATAGATGATTTGTGAATATTTTTCGGAAGATTCCCCAATATTCTGCGGCATCTAGTGTGCTGTCCCACAAGTAAGTGGATTTTAGTCGCCAGGCCGTTTTGGCTCCCGGCAAGGCGCGACGACGCCCTGTGGCGGGCCCCGCACAAGGAGGAGCAACGCGGCCAGGGGCCAAAAGGGCCATGAATGATCACACTTGCTTGCGGGACAGCACAGTAATGACTTTCCAGGAATTTTCTTTCAAGAGCGAACGTTTTGAGATGGTCCTAGTGTGCTGTCCCGCAAGTAGGTGGGTTTTAGTCGCCGGGCCGTTTTGGCTCCCGGCAAGGCGCGACGACGCCCCGTGGCGGGCCCCGCACAAGGAGGAGCAACGCGGCCGGGGGTCAAAAGGGCCATGAATGATCACACTTACTTGCGGGACAGCACACAGGTGACTTTCCAGAAATTTTTCTTCAAGAGCGAACGTTTTGAGATGGTCCTAGGCATGTTGGCCAAGGCCGTTGCGTCATGACGGGGGAAGCGATGCAGATCATGGCGCAGCCAGGGCTGCGATGGACTTCAGGGCTGCTGGGAAGTCCGCTGCGGAGCGCAGATCCAGCCACAAGGCGTCCTGCCGGATGCGCCCGATGACCGGTTCGGCGAGCCGCCGCAAGCGCTGCGCCAGCTCGCGGGCCTGCGTTGCTGCCGCTTGGTGGATGACCAGAGCCCGGCTTGCCACGGCCTTATCCGGCGCCGCGCCGCTGCCGATCTGCGCCTTGGCGGGCCGCACCGCCAGGGATGCATCCGGCAGCTTGGTGCGCAGGACCTGACGCAAGGCCTCCGCCCTGGCCTCCAGTTCGTGCAGGGGTGTGGTCAACAAGCGCAGCACCGGCAGGGCGTCGGGCAGTCTTTGCGCATCTTCATAGAGCTTCAGCGTCTCGTCGAGCAAAGCCAAGGTGATCTTGTCCGGGCGCAGGGCGCGCTTGAGGGGGTTGGCGTTTAGTTTGGCGATCAAATCCGCCCGGCCCAGCACCAGGCCGGCCTGTACGCCGCCCAGCAGCTTGTCGCCGCTGAAGGTGACCAGATCCGCCCCTGCCGCCAGCACCTGTTGGGGCAGGGGTTCCGCCGGCAGGCCGTAGCGGGCCAAGTTGACCAAGGCCCCGCTGCCGAGGTCCACGCACAACGCCAAGCCGTGGGCATGGGCCAACTGCGCCAGTTCCGCAGTGCCCACCTCCGCAGTGAAGCCGCTGATGGCGTAGTTGCTGGGATGGACCTTGAGCACCAGGGCGGCTTGGGGCGCGACAGCGGCGAAGTCCTCAAGATGGGTGCGGTTGGTGGTGCCGACCTCCTGCAGTTGGCAGCCGGCGCGACGCATTAGATCGGGCAGGCGAAAGCTGCCGCCGATCTCGATGAGTTCGCCGCGCGAAACCGGCACAGGCCGCCCGTTCGCCAAGGTGTTGAGCACCAGCACCAGCGCGGCGGCGTTGTTGTTGACCAGGGTGGCGGCTTCAGCCCCGGTGAGGCGCACCAGCCGCTGGGCCACCCAGCCGTCCCGGTCCCCGCGCCTGCCCGCGGCCAGATCGTACTCCAGGTTCATGGCGCCGGTGACCAGGGGCCTGACTGCATCCCAAAGGGCGCCGCTCAGAGGTGCCCGGCCCAGGTTTGTGTGGATGATGGTGCCGGTCAGGTTGTGCACCACGCGATAGCCTTGGCCGGCCAATCGGCGCGCCAGCCGCTCGGCATACGCCTGTGGTTGCTGCGCCCAGTCCGGCACCTGCGCGGCCGCCCGCAGCTGTCCCTGCAGGGTGCGCAGGGCCTCCTTCACCGCCCCGAGGCCATGCTGCGCCGTCAATACCCCTAGTTCCGGGGTGTTCAACAAAGTCTCGATGGCCGGCAGATGGCGTGGCTGCATGTTCGTGCTGCAATCATGGGCTGCGATGCGGGGCAGTTTAACCCCTGGCCCGCCCTAAGAACGAAGTCCGGCCCTGCCATCACAGCCACTGGCGGCTGCGTTCTTTGCTATGCTGCCCAGCGACCCATTAAGAGCCAGGGGGTGCGGGGTTGAAGTTCAGCACGGTTGGCCTGATCGGACGGCGGGGCAGCGCCTTGGTGGCGGACAGCTTGACCGCGGTGCTGGACTGCCTGCAGCGGCAGCGGGTGCGCGTTCTGGTGGAGGACCACACCGCGGCCCTGCTTTCCGATGCAGCGCCGAGTAGCCGGGAGATATGCTCACGCGCCGCCTTGGGACAGCGCTGCGACCTCATTGTCGTGGTGGGCGGAGACGGCAGCCTCTTGGGCGTGGGACGGGACCTAGCCCATGCGCGGGTGCCGGTGCTGGGCATCAACCGGGGCGGCCTGGGCTTTCTGGCGGACATCGCCCCCAAGCGCATCGGCGAACAGCTTAGCGCCGTGCTGCGCGGTGAATGCCGCATGGAGGACCATTTTCTGCTGGAGGCGCGGGTGCTGCGCGGCGATGAAGAACTGGCGCGCTCCCCGGCTCTGAACGACTTGGTGGTGCATCCGGGGAGTCTTGCCCGCATGATGGAGTTCTCCTTGGCCGTCGACGGAGATTTCGTGTACGACCAGCGCTCCGATGGGCTCATCGTGGCGTCGCCAACCGGCTCCACCGCCTATTCGCTGTCCGCCGGCGGCCCAATCATGCATCCGGCGCTGGACGCCATCGTCATCGTGCCCATGTACCCCCACACCCTCACTTCCAGGCCGCTGGTGGTGCGCGGGGATTCCGTGGTGACGGTCACGCTGGGAGACGTGGACAAAGCGCAGGTGAGTTGCGACTCTCAAGTAAGCTTCGCCCTGCGCAGCGGCGATGTTGTGCGCATGGCGAAGTATGGCACGCCGTTGCGCATTGTTTACACTTATGGGCACAGCTTCTATGAATCCTGCCGCAGCAAGCTGGATTGGGCCACAAGATTGGGAGGACGGGAATGAACAACCGATTGCCGCGCGCATTGGCGCTGGGCGTGACAGTCTTGCTGTTGCTGGGCATCGGCCCCTGCGGACGGCTGCCCGGGGGCAAGCTGCTGGGCGATGAGGACCCAAGCCCGATCGCGGACTGGTCGTTCGTCAACGAGGCGCGCCTGTGCGCGTTGGAGGTGAACCCCGCCGGTCCGCACTCCGTCACCGTCAACTGCATGGCCTGGCAGGGACGCCTGTTTGTGAGCTGTGCCCGTTGCCAAGGCAAGACCTGGTCCACTTTCGCTCAACGAGACCCCCGCGGGCGCATCAAGATTGCGCAGCAGGTGCATCCGGTGCTGATGGCGCGGGTGCAGGCGCCGGATTTGCTGGATGCGGTTTGGCGGGCGCGGGCGGCCAAGCTGGGGACGGCGCCTGGGCCCCGCCCGGACCACTGGTGGAGCTTCGAGCTCAGTTCGCGCTTGAAAGAAAATTTCTGAAAGGCATTAAGAGCAAGCTCCCCGTTACCAAGGCTCTCGTCAACGAAATACGAAGCTCGGACCTGACTTGGGGCCAAGCCGAAATCGAGCAAAGGCAAGCTCGCCTAGCTGGCCTCGCATACGACGGTGTGTGGAGGATCTCCTAGGGAACCTCTGAACAAGTCCCGGAAGCCCAGATGAGCCTAAAGGGCGTGATG
>CAYGBY010000164.1:0-8916 GCA_964348115.1 uncultured Pseudomonadales bacterium | reverse complement strand
GCCACACGGCTTCGCCGTGCCTTGCCATCACGCCCTTTAGGCTCCTCTGGGCTTCCAGGACTTGTTCAGAAGCTCCCTAGGCGTGACCGATAGGGGGCTTGGCTAACTTTGTGAGGCTCTGGCTGAACCGGTGCAGGATTGGTCTTTTTCCGCCTAGGGCATTAGCATTGGCCTGTGATCAGGTCGGCGTCAACTCTGTTGCCATGAGCTTGCGGTTGCTGTTGGGCGTTTTGGCGCTGCTGTCGGCGCCGGGTTGGGCCGCCGCTGCCGATGACGTGGCCGGCAGTGTGGATCTGGAGGGGTTGGAGCGCTTCCCCAGAGCCTGGATTGTGGCCTTCGAGCGGGATGAAGAGTTCGCCCCCCGGGAGTTTGTGATCAGCGCCGTGGAGAAGATTCGCCGGGAGCTGCGCATCGAGCACAAGCTGCGCGTGGAGGCGACCAAGCTGGGCATCACCTATCAAATGCCTGCCGGCACGCCCCTTGCCGAGGTCATCGGCCACTATCAACAGGCATTGGGGCCCCAGGCTTTGTTTAGCTGCCGGGGGCGGGACTGCGGCAGAAGCAACGGCTGGGCCAACCAGGTGTTCGGGCAGGCGGTGCTCTACGGGCCGGAGGCCAACCAGTTCTACATCGCCGCCGATCGGGGCGCGGGGCTGGTCGCGGTCTATGTCATCGAGCGGGGCAACAAGCGCATTTACGCCCATGTGGAGGCGCTGCAGCCGCGTCGGGCTGTGGACGCCATTCAAAACACCAACTTGGTGGCGGACTTGGCTGGCAAGGGCTACGCCGTCATCGCTGGCGTGCGTCCGCGCACGGATGGCACCATTCCCAGCGCCGGGCTGGCGGTGTTGGCGGCTTTGGCGCCGCGGCTGGCCAGCTTTGAACGGTTGAAGCTCTATGTGGTCTGCCATCTGTACGGTTCGGATGCCGGGGATGCTTTGCTGGAGCGTTCCGCCGCCTGTGCTGAGGAAGCCTGCACTCAACTGCAGGTGGAACTTCGCGGTCAGGCCGGGCCGGAACTGGCGCCCTTTGGCGCCGGTCCGCTGCTGCCCCGGGCGGATGGCGCCGTGCCGCGCGTCGAGCTGGTTTTGCCGCACCGGCAACAGCGTGATTGAGGCTTAACGGCCCGTGGCGACAGTCCGCCTGCTTTCGTGCGCCGATGCGGAGGCCAGCCCCAAAAGCCTGAGCACGCCCGACCTAGTGGCGACAGTCCGCCTGCTTTCGTGTGCCGATGCGTCCCGCTTGGCTGCGTTGCCCGCCCCTCGAATGGGCTCGGCACTGTCACTCTTGGCGCCTTGCCAGACGGACGCCTCGGCCCTTTGCCGGGTGACGTCTAGGACCCTAGACGGCCAGTCACTCTTGGCGCCTTGCCAGACGGACGCCTCGGCCCTTTGCCGGGTGACGTCCAGGACCCTAGACAGCCAGTCGCTCTTGGCGCCTCGCCAGGCGGGTGCCTCGGCGCTCTCGGTGCCGCGCCGGACTGTCGCAGCGGGCCGCTAGCGATGTCCGGCAACACCTTCGGCCAACTGTTCCGGGTCACCACCTTTGGCGAAAGCCATGGGCTGGCCATGGGCGCCATTGTCGATGGCTGCCCGCCTGGCATGGCGCTTGCGGAAGCGGACATCCAGCCGGATCTGGACCGCCGCCGTCCTGGGCGCTCCAGATACACCACCCAGCGCAAGGAGAGCGATCTTGTGCGCATCCTGTCCGGCGTCTTTGCGGGCTGCACCACTGGCACCCCCATCGGGCTGCTTATCGAGAACGAGGACCAGAAGTCCAAGGACTACGACGACATCAAGGATCTGTTTCGCCCTGCCCATGCGGACTTCACCTATCACTACAAATACGGCGTTCGCGACTACCGCGGCGGCGGCCGAGCCTCCGCCAGGGAGACCGTGATGCGGGTGGCCGCCGGCGCCATCGCCAAGAAGTGCCTCAAGGAATTGGCGGGGGTTCAGGTGCGCGGCCACCTTGCCGCCATCGGCCACATCCGCCCCCGTTTCATTTCCTGGGAGGCGGTGGCGCAAAACCCCTTCTTCAGTCCTGACCCGGACAGCTTGGACGCCATCGCCGCCCTCATCGATCAGCTGCGGCGAGAGGGGGACAGCATCGGCGCGGAAATTCGCGTGGTCGCCAGCAATGTGCCCATCGGCTTGGGGGCGCCGGTGTTCGCCAAGCTCGATGCGGAACTGGCCGCCGCCCTGATGGGCATCAACGCCGTCAAGGGGGTGGCCATTGGCGACGGCTTCGCCGTAGTGGAGCAGCGTGGCACCTTTCATCGTGACGAGCTGTCCGCCAAGGGGTTTCTCAGCAACCATGCCGGCGGCGTGCTTGGCGGCATTTCCTCCGGTCAGGACATCATTGCCAGCCTGGCCTTGAAGCCCACCTCCAGCCTCAGCACCCCAGGCAACACCATAGACACCGCTGGCAATGAAACCCAGGTGGTCACCAAAGGTCGCCACGATCCCTGCGTAGGCATCCGCGCTACCCCCATTGCGGAAGCCATGGTCGCCTTGGTGCTGCTCGACCAGCTATTGCGCCACCGCGCCCAGACTGGCCGCAGCGGCGCTGCGCTTCCCTAGTGTGCTGTCCCGCAAGTAAGTGGGTTTCAGTCGCTAGGCCATTTAGCTCCCGGCAAGGCGTGGCGAAGCCGTGTGGCTTGCCCTCCACACAATGCGCCGCAACACAGCCAGCGCGCCCTTTAGGCCCTCCCGAAGGGCGCCCCGCGGCGGCGGACTGCGCAATCCCCGCCGCGCAGCGAGTCGCCCTCCCATGGCCGCAACGCCATCTCCGGCTGCTGAGAGCGTCGCGCTGGGCGAACGCGACTTGTTGAGAGGTTCCCTAAGCGCATCGGGACCTGAATTTATCGTTCGTCTGATTTAGACTTCACACCCTGATTGGCGCTGGATATACGCGAAGATGCCGACGCTGTACGACAAAATTTGGGCGGACCACTATGTGGGTGAGCGGTCCGATGGGCAGGGGTTGCTCTACATCGATCGACATCTGCTGCATGAGGTCACCTCGCCCCAAGCATTTGCCGGCCTGGACTTGGCCGGTCGCCCCCTGTGGCGGCGTCAAGCCAACTTGGCCACGCCGGACCACAACGTGCCCACGGACAACCGCGCCGCCGGCATCGCCGGCATTGCGGATCCCATCGCCAAGGCGCAGGTGGTCGCCTTGGATGAGAACTGCCGCCGGCACCGCGTCACCCAGTTCGACATCGGCGATGTGCGCCAGGGCATCGTCCACATCATCGGTCCGGAGCAGGGCGCCACCCTGCCGGGCATGACCATTGTGTGCGGCGATTCGCACACCTCCACCCATGGGGCCTTCGCGGCCTTGGCCCAGGGCATTGGCACCTCCGAAGTGGAGCACGTCATGGCGACCCAGTGCCTGGCGCAGGCCAAGGCGAAGAACATGGCCGTGCGCTTTGTGGGCAAGCCGCCGACGGGGGTGTACGCCAAGGACATGGCGCTGGCGCTCATCGGCCGCATCGGCGGCGCCGGGGCCGCCGGCTACACCATCGAGTACCAAGGCGAAGCGGTGCGCAGCCTAAGCATGGAGGGACGCATGACGCTGTGCAATCTCTCCATCGAAGCTGGCGCCAGGGCCGGCATGGTGGCGGTGGACGAAACCACGCTGGAATATGTGCATGGACGCCCGTTCGCGCCCAAGAACGGCCTTTGGGATGCCGCCCAAGCCTACTGGCGCACCCTGAAAAGCGACGCGGACGCCAGCTTTGACCGTCAGGTCACCCTTGACGCAGCAGCCTTGGCGCCCCAGGTGACTTGGGGCACCTCCCCGCAAATGGTGGCCGACATCGATGGCTGCACCCCCAATCCGGCCCTGGCCGGGGACGCCCAGCAGGCGGATAGCCTGCAGCGGGCTTTGGACTACATGGGCTTGGCGGCGGAGCAGCCCATCGCGGATATCCGGCTGGATCGGGTGTTCATCGGCTCCTGCACCAATGCGCGGCTTGAAGATCTGCGCATCGCCGCTGAGGTGGTGCGCGGGCGGCGCGTGGCGCCCAACATCAAGCAGGCGCTGGTGGTGCCGGGCTCGGGCCTGGTGAAGCGGGCGGCGGAGGCGGAAGGGCTGGCTGACCTGTTTTTGCAGGCCGGGTTCGAATGGCGGGCGCCGGGCTGCTCCATGTGCCTGGCCATGAACCCAGACAGGCTGCTGCCTGGGGAGCGTTGCGCCGCCACCTCCAACCGCAATTTCGAAGGCCGTCAAGGCTATGGCGGGCGTACCCACTTAGTCAGTCCGGCCATGGCCGCGGCGGCCGCCGTCACCGGCCGCTTCACCGACCCAAGGACGCTGCCGTGAGGGCCTTTCGCGTGGAGACTGGCCTAGTGGCGCCCATGGACAGGGCCAATGTGGACACCGATCAGATCATCCCCAAGCAGTTCCTGAAGTCCATCAAGCGCACCGGCTTTGGCGACAACCTGTTCGACGCTTGGCGCTTCCTCGACGAAGGGGATATCGGCGTCACCCCCAACGAGCGGCAGTTGAACCACCGCTTCGTGCTCAACCAGCCGCGCTACCAAGGGGCTTCCGTGCTGCTGGCGCGGGACAATTTCGGCTGCGGCTCCAGCCGCGAACACGCCGTCTGGGCGCTGATGGAGTACGGCTTTGTCGCCGTCATCGCGCCGAGTTTCGCGGACATCTTTTACGGCAACTGCTTCAAGAACGGCCTGCTGCCCGTGGTGCTGGACAAGGCGGTGGTGGACGATCTGTTCCGCCGCGCGGAGCAGCAGGAGGGCTTTCAACTAACGGTGGATCTGGCGCGGCAGCGGGTCGTCCTGCCGGATGGCGAGGAGATCGCCTTTGCGACTTCGGCCATCCATCGGCGCAAACTCCTTGAAGGGCTCGATGAGATCGGGCTGACCTTGGCGGAAGGCCAGCGCATTCGCCACTTTGAAGCGCAGCATTTCGCCCGCTTCCCCTGGTTGGCGGAGGGCATCGGATGAGCGGCCCGAACGCCGCCGCGTCGGCGGAACCCGGGCGTGGGCAAGCCCGTTCCCAAGGCGGATGTGTCGGATGAGCGGCCCGGATGCGCCCGCTTCGGTGCGGGTGGCGGTTCTGCCAGGGGACGGCATCGGTGCGGAAGTGGTTCCGGTAGCCGTGGCCGTGCTGCGTGCGGCCTTGGCTTGGCAGGGGGTTCGCTTGGAGACCACGGAAGGCTTGGCCGGCGGCTGCGCCATCGATGCGGCTGGCGAGCCCCTGCCGGCGGAGACCTTGGCCCTGTGCCGGGGCGCGGATGCCGTGCTGCTCGGCGCCGTGGGCGGGCCGCAGTGGGAGAATCTGCCCATGGATCAGCGTCCGGAGAAGGGCCTGTTGGGCTTGCGCACCGGCCTTGGGTTGTTCGCCAATCTGCGTCCCGCCCTGCTGTTCGCCCCCTTGGCGGCGGCTTCGTCGTTAAAGCCGGAGCTGGTTTCAGGCTTGGACATCCTCATCCTGCGGGAACTCACTGGCGGCATCTATTTTGGGGAGCCGCGGGGGATCTTCCTGGAGAACAACGAGCGGGTGGGCGTCAACACCTACAGATACGCGGAGCATGAGATAGAACGCATCGCCCGGGTCGCTTTCGATCTGGCGGGCAAGCGGCAGGGCCGGCTGTGCTCCGTGGACAAGGCCAACGTGCTGGAGGCGACGGACCTCTGGCGTCAGGTGGTGTCTGGCCTCGCCGGGGAATACCCGGACGTGGCGCTTTCCCACATGTACGTGGACAATGCCGGGATGCAGTTGGTGCGGGCGCCCAAGCAGTTCGACGTGATCCTCACCGGCAATATGTTCGGCGACATCCTTTCCGACGTGGCCGCCATGCTGACCGGCTCCCTAGGCATGTTGCCCTCCGCCTCTTTGGCGGCCGATGGCTTTGGTCTGTATGAACCTGTACATGGTTCGGCCCCGGACATCGCCGGGCAGGATGCGGCCAACCCCTTGGCCACGGTGCTGTCTGCGGCTATGCTATGCCGCTACTCGCTCAACCTGCCTGTGGCGGCGGATGCCATCGAGGAGGCCGTGGACACCGTGCTGGGGCGCGGACTGCGCACTGCGGACATTGCCCAAGAGGGGCCGAACATTCAATTGGTGGGCACTGAAGCCATGGGCGACGCCCTGCTGGCGGCCCTTGAAGCCATCGTTGCCCAGCGGGCTTGACGAAGTGCGGTTTAGGGTATGCCGGGGTCCGCTGCGGGGCCAGTGTTTGAGCCGCCGGTCCGGCGACGCCCAGGCCGGCCGGGAGCAAGGCGGGATCAAGCGCATGAGCAATCAGGACTGTCGGCGTCTCCAGATGGGAAGTTCCCGCAAGGGACAGATCGGGCGGGAACAAGCGCATGAGCAATCAGAACTGTCGGCCGCCCGGAGCTTTGGGATGATCTCGGCATGAGCGACGCCGGAAAGTTCAACGTCGCCATCGCCGGCGCAACCGGGGCGGTGGGCCAGGCGCTCATCGAGATTCTCGAGCAGCGCAACTTCCCCGTGGGCAAGCTGCACCTGTTGGCCAGCGAACGCTCTGAGGGCAAGCGCCTGCAGTTCCGCGGCGCCTCCTTGGCCGTGCAGCGCTTGGACAGATTCGACTTCTCCCAAGCGCAGATCGGCCTGTTCTCCGCCGGCGGCGCCCTATCCGCGCAGTTTGCGCCCAAGGCGGCGGCGGCGGGCTGCGTGGTGATAGACAACACCTCCAAGTTCCGCTATGAAGCGGATGTGCCCTTGGTGGTGCCGGAAGTCAACCCGGGGCGCATCCGCGATTACAGGCGGCGCAACCTCATCGCCAACCCCAACTGCTCCACCATCCAGATGGTGGTGGCGCTCAAGCCCATCCAGGATGCGGTGGGCATTGCGCGCATAAACGTGGCCACCTACCAGGCGGTGTCCGGCGCCGGCGCCGGCGGTTTGCGGGAGCTTGCCGGGCAGACGGCCAGCCTGCTGAACGGCAGGCCCATGGATGACCCCAAGGTCATGCCGGTGCAGATTGCCTTCAACGCCGTGCCGCACATCGATGTGTTTCAGGAGAACGGCTACACCTACGAAGAAATGAAGATGATCTGGGAGACGCGCAAGCTGTTCGAGGATGACGCCATGCAGGTGAACCCCACCTGCGTGCGCATTCCGGTCTTTTATGGCCACTCGGAAGCGGTCCACATCGAAACCCATGCCCCCATCAGCCCGCAGGAGGCGCGGGAGGCGCTGTCCGCCGCGCCCGGCGTGACGCTGCTCGATGAACGCGCCCCGGGCGGCTACCCCACCGCTGCCGGTCAGGCCGCCGGTGAGGATGCGGTGTACGTGGGCCGCGTCCGCAAGGACCTCTCCCATCCCAACGGCCTCAACCTGTGGGTGGTGTCGGACAACGTGCGCAAGGGTGCGGCCTTGAACAGCGTGCAGATCGCGGAACGCCTGCTCCCGCATCTTCAGTCTGCATGTCGCGCCAAAGACCCTTGATGATTGCGCTCCATCTCGTACTTGGACGGGTGTTCACGGTCGCAAGCATGGCTCTCTCGTTGGGGATGGGGGCGCAGGCTCTGGGATCGGGCGCTTTGCAGTCGAATTCCGCAGCGGCTGAACGTGGCGCACCATCCCCCGATGCCTTTGCGGGGGCGTACATGGAGCAGCCGCAAACCGATGCATTGGGTGTTGGGGAAATCCAGGTTCGCTTCGGCCAAACCCTGTGGAGCATCGCCTTGGCCGCCAAGCCGCCAAGCTACGAGAAGGTGCAGCAGTATATGTTCGCCATCCTTGCGGAGAATCCCGGCTCATTCAATGGCGGCAACATCAACGGCCTGTTCGCAGGGTCAAGGCTACGCCTGCCCAGCGCTGCAAGCGCTGCGGCCTTTCCCATTTCTCCGCAAGAGGCTATTCGTAGAGCGGAGGCGCAAAACGCCGCTTGGCTGTCTGGCGCCGCGGCAGGGGAACTGAGCATCCTCATAGAGGAGGGAGATCAGATGGTCGCCCGCGCCAGCGAGGCGGACGCCGCTGCTGCGCCGGCCCCAGCTAGGCCCCGCGGGGCGGAGCGGACGGCGGCTGCAGCCCAACCGCCTGCGTCAGCCCCGGTTGCGCTCCGTCCAGATGAGGATGCGCCGCTTCCCGCAGAGGCCTCGGCGCCCATGCCTTTAGCTGAGGATGCGCTTGCGGACTTGAGTCGCCAAGTGCAGCGGCAGTTGCGCCGCCTGGAGGTCCAAGATGGGGCAATCGCCCGTCTGGCGGCAGACCTCTCCGCTTTGCGCGCCAGACAGAGGAGCGACCGCAAGGCTTGGATGGCGGAAGCGATCCTGTGGCGGCGCATTGCCGTCGGGGTCGCCGTCGCTGCCTTGGCGCTGCTTGGGGCGGCGGTCTGGGGAATGCGCCGCAGGCGTTCGGCCCGGGCTGCGGATGGCGGGGGCGCAGCCGCGGCAAGGGACCTGCCGCGCAGGCGCCCTCCCGCCGTCTCTGCATCAGCCATCGATGCAGACAGCGCTGGCGCGGCAAAGGACCTGCCGCATGGCGGCCCTAACGCTCCACGTGCCCCCAGCGATGCCGCGCCCAGCGAGGGTGGAGATTCGACGCCCACCAGCGACAACAGGCCGCCAGACGACGCTGTCAGCGCTGCCATGGAGGATCAGCACGTCAAGCTGAATCTGGCGCGGGCCAACATCAGATTGGGCAAGCTGGACGTAGCCAGGGAAATCCTGGAGGAAGTGCTGGCCCAAGGCCCGGAAAGCGCCCAGCAAGAGGCCCGAACCCTGTTGAACGACATCCCCGACCAAAAGAACCAACCACCCAGGGGCTAGGGAACCTCTGAACAAGTCGCGTTCGCCCAGCGCCCCGCTGTTTGTGGGTGGAGACGGCGTTGCGGCCGTGGGGGGGCGAGCCGCAGCGGGGTGGGGATTCCGCAGTCCGCACGCCGCGGGGCGCCCTTCGGGAGGGCCTAAAGGG
>CAYGBY010000163.1:0-8999 GCA_964348115.1 uncultured Pseudomonadales bacterium | reverse complement strand
TCACGCCCTTTAGGCTCCTCTGGGCTTCCGGGACTTGTTCAGAGGTTCCCTAGCCAAACGTGCCGCCGCTTTCTTCAACGAGGCTGGCAACTCAAGCGGGTACTTGTAGTGGGTGGCCTCGCTCAAGTTCGCGGCCTCACTGAACGAATTTCGAATGGACATCCATAAGGATGTCAAACGCATAGTCAGTGCGGCTGTCCGACATCATCTGGATTCTCGGTTAAACTACCGCCCCATGCAACCCGAAATTCTGGCCTCCGGCCTGTGTTTTCCCGAAGGTCCGCGCTGGCATGAGGGCAAGCTCTGGTGTTCCGACATGCACGCCGGGGAGGTGATAACCGTGGCGGCGGACGGCGCCCTGCAAACCATCCTGCCGGTGCCCAACGCCCCTTCCGGTCTCGGCTGGCTGCCTAGCGGGCAGCTCATCGTCGTCTCCATGACGGACCGCCGGCTGCTTCGCTGGGACGGCGAGCAGGCGGCAAACCATGCGGACTTGGGCGCGCTCGCCTCCTTCCACCTCAACGACATGGCGGTCGACGGGCAGGGCCGCGCCTACGTGGGCAACTTCGGCTTCGACCTGCACGCCCACAAGAAGCCCAAGCCAGCGGAACTCATCGCCGTTGAGGCGGACGGCGCCGCGCGCATCGTCGCCAAGGACATGCTGTTCCCCAACGGCACCGTCATCACCGCCGATGGCGCCACCCTGATCGTCGCCGAAACCTGGGGCGCCCGCCTGACCGCATTTGACATCACCGACAGCGGCGACTTGGAAAACCGCCGCGTCTGGGCGACCTTGGCGGACGGCGCCGTGCCCGACGGCATCTGCCTGGACGAAGCCGGCGGCATCTGGGCGGCTTCCCCTTCCACCAATGAATGCCTGCGGCTGACCGAGGGGGGCAAGGTCACCCACCGCGTATCCACCGCCCAGGGCGCCTTCGCCTGCATGTTGGGCGGAACCCTGCTGCACATCCTCACTTGCGCATCCTCAGATCCGCAAACCTGCAAAAAAAAGCGCTCCGGACGGGTCGAGGTGGTGCAGGCGCCCTACACAGGGGCGGGGCTGCCCTAACAGCCCATCGCTTGGCCAACCTAGACGCAGCCATAGACGCCGCCATGCGCCCCCTGGCGGATGCCGTGGCGGGTTTCATCTTCTTCACCGTGCCGGCGGGCGGCGCGGATCTGCCGTTGATCGTGCTGTGGCTGATCGCCGGCGGGGCTTTCTTTACGGTCTATCTGCGGCTGGTGAACATTCGCGGGTTTCGGCATGCTCTGGACTTGGTCCGGGGCAAGTACAAGCAACCTGGGGATCCCGGCGAGATCAGCCAGTTTCAGGCGCTCACCACGGCGGTGTCCGGCACGGTGGGCATCGGCAACATCGCCGGCGTGGCGGTGGCCATCTCCATCGGCGGGCCCGGCGCCACGCTTTGGCTCATCGTCGCCGGGCTGCTGGGCATGTCCACCAAGCTGGCGGAATGCACCCTGGGGGTGATGTACCGCCGGGAGGACGACCAAGGGCAGGTGTCCGGCGGGCCGATGCACTATCTCGAGCGGGGGCTGGGGGCGCTGAACTGGCCGCGGCTGGGACGCGCGCTCGGCCTGTTCTACGCCGCCGCCATGGTGGTGGGCTGCCTGGGGATTGGCAACATGTTCCAATCCAACCAAGCCACCGCCATCTTTATAGATGTCACCGGCGGGGCGGAAAGCTACTTCGCAGACAAGGCTTGGCTGGTGGGGCTGCTCATGGCCGCCTGCGTGGCGTCGGTGATCATCGGCGGCATCCGCACCATCGCCAACACCGCCGCCAAGCTGGTGCCGTTCATGGCCTTACTCTATGTGCTGGCGGCCCTGGCCGTCATCGGCATGAATGCCGACAAGCTGCCTTGGGCGGTTTCCGCCATCTGGTACGGCGCGTTCTCCCCGGACGGGGTGGCCGGCGGCGCCTTGGGGGTGATGATACTGGGGTTCCGGCGCGCGGTGTTCTCCAACGAGGCTGGGCTCGGCTCCGCCGCCATCGCCCACTCCGCCGCCCGCACTAGGGCGCCGGTCAGCGAAGGGTTCGTCGGCCTTTTGGAGCCCTTCATCGACACGGTGGTCATCTGCACCATGACCGCGCTGGTCATCACCACCACAGTCTATGACCCGGCCCTGGTGTACGCCGGGGTCAGCGGCATAGAACTCACCACAAGGGCCTTCGCCAGCACCCTAGCGTGGTCTCCGCCGCTGCTGTCCGTCGCCGCGATGCTGTTCGCCTTCACGACCATCTTGGCTTGGTCCTACTACGGGCTGAAGGCGTTCACCTATCTCGCTGGCGAGCGCCGTTGGGCGGTGCTGGGCTTCAAGCTGTTTTTTTTGACTTTTGTCGTGCTTGGCAGCAGCATTCAACTTGGCGCCCTAGTGGACCTCTCTGACGCACTGGTGTTTGTGGTGGCCATTCCCAACCTGTTGGGCCTGTACCTGATGGCGCCCTTGATCCGCCGCGAACTGGCGGCCTATGAACGCCGGCTGGCGACCCGCGGCTAATGGCGAAACCCCGGCGTTGCGCCGGGACGCCCGCCCCGCAGGGCGCGGGGGCGGGAATGTCGGGCGCATTTGAGCAACGGGCGCCGCCACCGGAAAACCACAACCGGGATTGACGCAAACAATGGAAGGACCGACCTCACATACCTACTTCTCGCAGCGTCTGCGCCTGCACTACGTGGACTGGGGCAACGACGGCGCCCCGCCCATGCTGCTGGTGCATGGCGGCCGCGACCACTGCCGCAACTGGGACTGGGTGGCGGAGGCCTTGCGCGACGACTACCACATAATCGCCCCGGACCTGCGCGGCCATGGGGATTCCCAATGGCTGCTGGGGGGCAGCTACGAGCAGGTGGACTACGTCTATGACATCGCCCAACTGCTGCATCAACGCAAGCATGCGCCAGTGACGATCATTGGCCATTCCCTAGGCGGCGCCATCTCTTTGCTGTACAGCGGGCTGTACCCGGAAATGGTGATCAAGCTGGTGTCCATCGAAGGCATGGGGCCGCCCCCAGCCATCATCAAGGAGCGCGTCAACCAGCCCCCCCACGTGCGCCTGAACGCCTGGATCGATGATCTGCGCCAGATCGCCGGGCGCATCCCGCGCCGCTACAACTCCCTGGAGGACGCCTACGAGCGGATGCAGACGGAGAACCCCCACCTCACCGAACGGCAGGCCCGGCACCTGACCATCCACGGCAGCTACCAGAACGAAGACGGCACCTACAGCTGGAAGTTCGACAACTACGTGCGCGCCTTTCCGCCCATCGGGCTGCCGTAGCATGAGCAGGAGGCGCTTTACCAGCGCATCAGCTGCCCCACGCTGCTATTCCACGGCAAGGAAAGCTGGGCCTCCAATCCAGCGGAGGACGGCCGGGTGCGGCACTTCCAGAACGTGCAGGTGGAGAGCGTAGCCAACGCCGGCCACTGGGTGCATCACGACCAACTGGAGAAATTTCTGGCCCTGACCCGCGCCTTCCTCAGGCAGTGACTTGGCCCCCTTGAAAAGCGGCGCCGCGCTTCCGGCGAACCAAGGCCGGCCTGCAGCAACGGCCGCGCCGACGCTTCTCCGCAAGGCGACCGCAACAGCACTTCAATTGGAAACTTTACGCCGACGGAACCACCGGCTGATCAATGAGTGAACGGGCGCAACGGCTGCACAACAGTCCCTGGCAAGGGGTGGTGCACCTGACCGGCGGCGGGGCCAGCTTTCTCAGCGAGCTGCTGGGCGCCGCCGGCGCCTCCCGCACCCTGCTTGAGGCGCGGGTGCCCTATGCCGAAGCCAGTCTTGCGGACCTGCTGGGCGGTCAGCCCCAGCAGGCCTGCAGCGGCGCCACCGCGCGGGCCCTGGCCATGACGGCGTTCCAACGGGCGCAGAGATTCGCCGTGCAGCCGACATTCGGCTTCGGCCTGACCGCCAGCCTGGCGACGGACCGGACGAAGCGCGGCGCCTGCCGCGCCCACATCGCCACCCAAACATTGGCGCACACCAGCCATTGCGAAATTCAGCTCAGGGGGGGAAGGGCCGCCCAGGAAGCGGACTTGGCGGAGCAGGCCTGGCGGACGCTGCTCAGCGCACTGGGGTGCGGCGAACCGGCGGCGGAAACAGGACCCGCCGCAACTGGGAACGTTGCCGTGCAACGAGTGACCGCGCCCGAGCCATGGCGGAGGCTTATCTTGGGCGCCGATCAAGTGGCGCGGACGGATCATGACGCCAAGCTGATCTTTCCCGGCGCCTTCAACCCCCTGCACGAGGGGCATTTGCGCATGATGGCCATCGCCGAGGCCCGCCTTGGACGGGTTGGCGCATTCGAGCTTTCCGTGGAGAACCCCGACAAGCCCCTGTTGGACTACCGGGAAATAGAGCGGCGGCTGGCCCAGTTCAACCGCCCGGTGTGGCTGACCCGCCTGCCCACCTTTGTGGCCAAGGCGGAGCAGTTTCCGGGCGCCGTTTTCGTGGTGGGCATGGACACCCTGACCCGCATCGCGCAGCCACGCTACTACGGCGGCGTCCCAGGGCGCGACCGGGCGGTGGCTGCGCTGGCCGCCCTGCAGACGCGGTTTCTGGCCTTTGGCCGCAAGACGGCCAGCGGCTTTCAGGAACTGGACCGCGCCGCCATGCCCAAGGCGCTGCGGGACATCTGCATTGGCGTTGGCGAAGGGGAGTTTCGCATGGACCTTTCATCGACGGCCTTGCGCGGCTGAGCGGCCAGAGCTTCCGGGCATCCGAGGGTATTGGGGATAGCGCCGTTGGCGCCGGCCAGGCCGGGCTACTCCAGATCCTCCAGGCGCTTAGGCCAGTTGTCCTTCAACAGGCGGGAAAGGGAGCGGTCCGCCAGCAACCGCCCGCCGGTCTGGCATTTGGCGCAGTAGTTGGCCTCATTCTGCGCATAGACGATGCGCTGCACCGGCGCGCCGCACACCGGGCAGGGCTGCCGATACTTGCCGTGCACCGCCATTTCCCTATGGAAGGCGGTCACCCTTCTGGGAAACTTGTCGCCAGCCTTGCGCCGCAGGCGCTCCGCCCACTCCCGCAGCACGGAGCGGCAGGCAGCGAACAGCCGCTCGACCTCCCCATCATTCAGGGCGCCCGCGCGCTTGAACGGGGAAAGCTTGGCCCGCAGCAGAATTTCATCGGAGTAGGCGTTGCCGATGCCGGCCAGCACCCGCTGATCCGTCAGCGCCCGCTTCAGGGTGTGGTTGCTGGCGCGCAGCCGCGCGGCAAAGGCGTCCAAGCCGACGGTCAGCACGTCCAAGCCGCCCGGATGCAAGGCCGCCAGCGCCTCCCGCCCCTGCACTAGGCGCAAGGACGCCCGCCTTGTTCTGCTGGCCTCGGTGAACACCAGGGCGCCGGAGGAAAAAACGAACGCCGCCAGCACATTGCGCCCGAACTTGCCCGCACCGGCCGCCCGCCACTGCAGGCGCCCGGAAACCATTAGATGGATGACCATGAAGTAATCCTGCGCCAACGCAACCACCAACTGCTTCGCCAGCCGTTGGACGCCCAGCACCGCCCGGCCGCAGATCTCATCCACCCCGGGCGTGACGGAGCGCAGCACAAAGGGGCTGATCAGCCGCACCTGCCGCAGCACGGCGCCGGCCAGCCTAGCTTCAAGATGCTCCTGATAGACACACAGATCTGGCGCTTCCGGCATGGCGCCCCCGGTCAGTCCAGCCTAGCGGGAATTTTCCACCGCCCCCGCCGAAAGCGCTCGATCAGCAACGCCGCCTTCAGCACGTAGTCCGCAATCAACGCAGCATAGACCCAGTGCACGGACAGGCCCAAATAGGTAAACAGCGCCGCCAGCCCACAGCGCATGGCGATGAGGCCCAGAAAGGTCGCAACCAGGGGAAAGCGCGTATCCCCGGCGCCGCGCAGGGCGCCGCCGATGGCGAACTCCACCCCCAGCAAAGGCATCATGGCCCCGAGGACGTAAATGAAGTACAGGGTGTACTCCAACGTCAGCGGCTCATCGCCCAGCAACCAGGCCGCCAGTTCAGGGGCGAAGGCCGCCACCAGCAGCGCCAGGGCGGCCATGGACAGCGCGGCGAAGGCGGTGGCCCGCCACCCGCTGCGCACCGCCCCAGGATGGTCTCCAGCGCCCAAGTGCTGTCCCACCAGGGTGGACCCGGCAATGGAGAAGCCGAAGCCCACAGTGATGCAGACCATCAGTATGTTGGCGCCAACGTTGTATGCGGCGAACGCCTCGGTGCCGTAGAAGTTGCCGATGAGCATCAGGAAGATGAAAAACCCCACCTGAAACACCATCTGCTCCAGGGCCGCCGGATAGCCGATGTCCAACAACCGCCGCAGCCGCGCCCTGCGCCACCAGCCGCCCGCCACATGACGCACCCGAAACTTCTGCTTCAGCCACAGGGTCAGCAGCAGCAGGGCGCCCAGGCTGAAGGAGACGCCGATGGCGGCCGCGGCCCCGACCACGCCCAAGGCCGGAAAGCCGTAGCGGCCAAAAATGAGCACATAGAGCAGCGGCAGGTTCAGCAGGTTGACGCCGAAGCCAATCCACAGGGGCGACCAGGCATCCCCGGACGCCCGCAACGCCGCGCTGAGCACGAAGGTGACGGCAAAGGCCAAGTTGAAAAAGCTCAACGTGCGGATATTGGCGGCGGCCAAGTCCAGGGTATGCGGATCCAGCCCAAACAGCCCTGCTATGGCGCGTGCGCCGAATACCCCGAAGAGCATGACGATGAAAGCGAACAGGCAGCCGAGCACCAAGGACGCCATGGTCACCCGGGACGCCTCCCGATAGTCCCCCGCCCCCCAGGCTTGGGCCACCAGCGCCGTGGTTCCGGCGCTCACCGCAATCAGCACCGCCTGCATGGCGAAGAACACCCGCTGGCCGGCCCCAACCGCCGCCAAGGCCTCCGCGCCCAGCGCAGCGACGAACTTGGTCTGCACCATGCCCACCACCGTGTAGGAGAAGTTGCCGAGAATGGAGGGGAACGCCAATTGCCACATGCTTGGGCGCCGCCCGTTGTTTTGATCTAACATGATCGTTTCGGCAACTATTGGGGCACTCGATGACCGGTTTCGGCCAGTATGCGGACATCTCCGTATCGCTTGACCGCCATGTGGCGACGGTGGAAATCCAGCGTCCGCCGCACAACTTCTTCGACCACAGCCTGATCGGGCAAATTGCGGACGCCTTTGACAGCCTCGACGAAAACCCGGACTGCCGGGCGCTAGTGCTGGCGGCGCAAGGCAAATCCTTCTGCGCCGGAGCGAACTTCGACACCGGGCGGGACGACGGCAGCGGCAGCAGCAATTTTAGCGAAGACGGCTTCAGGAACACCACCGGCAAGCTGTACCGGGAGGCGGCCCGCTTGTTCGGCAACAGGAAGCCCATCATCGGCGCCATCCAAGGCGCAGCCATCGGCGGCGGCTTGGGCTTGGCCTTGGTGCCGGATTTCCGCGTCGCTGCGCCTGGGGCCCGCTTTGCGGCCAACTTCGTGAAGCTGGGCATCCACCAGGGCTTCGGCATTTCCGTCACCCTGCCCCGGGTGGTCGGCCAGCAGGCCGCAAACCTGATGCTCTACACAGGACGGCGGCTGAACGGCCAGCAAGCCTTGGACATCGGCCTGGTGGATGTCCTAACCGAAGCCGACAGCCTGCGCGCCAAGGCCGTGGAACTGGCCCGGGAGATAGCGGAAAACGCCCCTCTGGCCGTGCTTTCCGTGCGCGCCACCATGCGCGCCGGCCTGGCCCAAGGGGTGGCCGAGGCCACGGAGCACGAATTGGCGGAACAACAATGGCTGCGCGCCACCGCTGACGCCTATGAAGGCATCCGCGCCGTTTCCGAGCGGCGCCCGGGCAACTTCAAAGGCGCCTGAGCGCGCAACGGCAAGGAGCTTGGCAATGGAACTGGAGAAACTCGGCGTATGGTACTTTCTGGACGGCCTGCCGGCGGCGCAGGCGGCGGAGACCGCGCAGCGCATTGAAGCCTTGGGCTACGCAGCGCTCTGGATACCGGAGACTTTGGGCCGCAACCCCCTAGTGCTGGCCTCCTGGCTGTTGGCCAACACCAAGCGGCTGGTCGTCGCCACCGGCATCGCCAACATCTACCACCGCGAACCGGGCGTCTCCCTGGCCGCGCAGCTGACCTTGGCGGAGCAATCCGGCGGCCGTTTTCTGCTGGGCCTGGGCGTCTCCCACAAACCACTGGTGGAGGGTGTGCGCGGCCTGCGCTACAAGCCGCCGGTGGCCACCATGAAGGAGTACCTGGAGAAGATGGCGGCCTCCCCCTACCAAGGCGCCCGCCCGACGCAGCAGCCGCCCACCGTCATCGCCGCACTAGGGCCCAAGATGCTGGCCCTGGCCGGCAGTGCGACCCAAGGCGCCCATCCCTACTTCACCTCCCCAGACCATACCGCCATGGCCCGGGAAATCCTAGGGCCGGAAAGCTGGCTGTGCGTGGAGCAGAAGGTGGTGCTGGAGACGGACCCAGCCAAGGCACGGGCGCTGGCCCGCCCCGTCGCCGCCATGTACATGGGCCTGCCCAACTACCGCAACAACTGGCTGCGCATGGGGCTGGATGCTTCAGACATCGAGGGCGAGGGCAGCAACCGCTTCATTGACGCCACCTTCGCCTGGGGCGACGCGGAGGCCATCCGCCGACGGGTGCAGGAACACTTCGACGCCGGCGCCAGCCACGTTTGCATTCAGCCGGTCAACCCCAACGGACAGTTCGGGGACCTGCACTGGGAGGCGCTGGAGGCCTTGGCGCCCTAAGAACCTTTGAACAGGCCGCCTTCGCCGGGCGCCCTTCGGGCAGGCCTAAAGGGCGCGGGTTCAGGCCTGGGCGAATTTGCCGTAGCCGCCCCGCCAGTACAGCAGCGGCCCCTGCTCCTCCTCAAAAACGCCCATGTCCACCACCCGGCCGATGACGATGGTGTGATCGCCGGCGTCATGCTCCTGGGCCAGTTCGCAGTCCACGTAGGCCAGCACGTCGGCGAGCACCGGG
>CAYGBY010000162.1:0-9129 GCA_964348115.1 uncultured Pseudomonadales bacterium | reverse complement strand
GAGAAAAAACGGCTCCCGGCAGGGCCAACCCAGATAGTGCTAACAGGCCCTAGAACAACCGGAAGCGTGGCCGGCTCGCGCCTTGGGAGGTGCGGCGGGTGGAATGGCGGGAATGGCGGCGGCGGCGCATGCGCTGCTGCAACTCGCGCCGCTTGGCCTCCAGGTAGTCTTGGCGCGATGCCCGATCGGAACGCTTGCGGGCCACCTCGCCATCCCGGAAACGGCAGAAGTCCTCAAAGGCGTCTATCTCGGGCTTCAGTTCCTTCACCACCAGCTCGATCATGATGGCGTCATCGATGTAGCCAAGCACCGGCACGTCGTCCGGTATGATGTCTTGGGGGTCCGCGAAGTAGGACAGCGCCGACAGGATATTGCGCCGCTCCTCCGCCGCCAAGGGCCACTCGGCATCCTGCAGCATCTCTATCAAACGGGCCAGCTTTTCCATGCGCTGCTGCACAAACGCAGGGTTTTCCGGGGTGCTCACCTGCTTAATCATTTCCGCGGCGCGGCTGATGATATCCCCTTCGCCGGCATTCTCCGCAGCGCTGCGCGCCCGGTCCATGCAGGCCTTGAAGTAGCTCAGGTCCTTATCCTCGAGATCGAAAACCACTCTCAAC
Source organism: uncultured Pseudomonadales bacterium (assembly GCA_964348115.1). Lineage (GTDB taxonomy): Bacteria > Pseudomonadota > Gammaproteobacteria > Pseudomonadales > Azotimanducaceae > Azophilus. The sequence goes on along the minus strand of CAYGBY010000162.1, from coordinate 8,512 downwards.
GGCATAGTGCCCCCCTATTTCTCACTGTCGTCGCAACTGTTCACCGCTGCCGCAAACCATTCCTGCTACCGCGAAACACCGAGCGCCAAGCGGCCCGCATTGGGTTGTGGCCAGCTATAGTAAACTCATTTCCCGGCGCTTTTCCAGTGTTTGAACTGGCTCAGCGAGGACGATCCTATCGTCACGTAGGTCGGAGGGGCGATCAACGGGAAGGGGTGACGGGCCTCTGGCATGGGCGTGGATGGCCCCGCCGGGTCACCCGGGCGGCGCTCTAGGAGGTGAATATGAAACGGATCTTCCCGATTGCTGCTGTCGCCGTAATTCCAGCCAGTTTCATGGTATGGGGATGCTGGCCATCCTCGGTTGAGCCGATTCCTGTCGACCCGGCAGTGGAGCATCAAGTGCGGCAAGAGCCGGAGTTAGCGGGAAAAAACCCCTTGAGAGAGTTGAATGACCTTGCAGCACTACCAGCATCACAGACGCGGAGTAAGGCGGAGAACGACGCTAGTGACGGCGCGGCTGGAGATGAAATGACCTCATTGGCTGTGCTGGGAGCTACACCGTTGGAGCTTGAACAGACTGGTTATACGGAGCTGTTTGCGGGATCGGAATCCAGCTACGCAAGCTACGATATTGACACGATCGTCGCGTTGGCGGAGTCCGGCGATAAACAAGCCTTGCTACATGCAGTGCTGGCCCGCTCGGATCTCCCCGTTGCACAACGCAAACTGTACGCCATCGAGGCGGCCAAACAGGGTTATACGAGTGCCCTAGCCACTTTGGGGCAAATGTTGCTGATGCCGGAGTCGGCGACGGCATCGGATCGTGTAACAGGATTTGCGCTTCTGGTTGTCTCTCGAGAATTGGATGATCCCGTCCTTCGCGTTCGGGAGGATGGTGATATTTGGCCCTTCATGAAGTATCACATTTCCGCCAAGGAACAAGAACGGGCCGAAATTGCGGCCCACAAGTTGATGGACCAAATGGGGATGGAAATATGAACAGCCGATTCAGGCGTCCCGAATGGTCGGCGATCTCCTCCAGTATTCAAGGATCAGCGACTTTATCTCCTTGCGCATCAGCATAAGCCCCAGCAAGTTCGGCAGGGTCATCAGGGCGAGCGTAACGGCGGAGATCAGCCAGATCAGGGAGGTGTCCACCACGGTCGCGGCGAAAAACGCGGCCACATAGAACAGCCGATAGGGCAGCACGGCGCCAGCACCGAACAGAAAGGTCATGGCCCGGTCGCCATAGTAGGACCAAGCTAGGGCGGTGGAGAAGGCGAACAGCACCAGCCCTAAGGTGACGGTGTACTGTCCGTAGTGCCCCAGGAAGCTGCGCTTGAAGGCCTCCGCCGTCAGAGGCACGGAGTGCAGCAAGGATTCGCCGCGCATCGCCACACCCTCCGTGGCGAGCTTGCCCGCCACCACCTGCACAGCACCGCTATAGGGCTGGCCGGAGGCGGTGAAGCGCACCTGTTCGGCGATGGAGCGGTTGTGCAGCACCGTCAGGCCGGCCAGGGCGCCGACGCCATCCGTCACCGCTAGTTCGCCGCTGAAGGGGCGCACCGGGCTCGCCCCGCCGTCCCCCGGCGTCAGATGGGTGAATAAGGCCTGCACCTGCTGCGGGTCGTCCTCGTGGTATTCGCCGACGATGAACTCCGTATCGAATTCCGCGAATTCAGTTTCGAACTTCTCCGTCCAGACGCCGGAGGACAGGATGACCAAGCCGGTCAGGGTGCAGATGATCAGCGTGTCGATGAAGGGCTCCAGGATCGCCACCATGCCTTCCGCGGCGGCATCCTTGGTGCGTGCGGAGGCATGGGCGATGGGTGCGGACCCCTGCCCCGCCTCATTGGAGAACAGGCCGCGGTTCACCCCGCGATTGAAGGCGTAGGCGAAAGTCGCGCCCAAAAAGCCGCCAGCCGCCGCGGAGCCGGTGAAGGCGTCTTGAAAAACGGCCACGAAGGAGGGACCGATATTGTCGAAGTTGCTGAAGGCCACCGCCAGCGCGCCCAAGGCGTAGGCAACGCCCATCACCGGGACGATGGCGGCGGCCACCACAGCGATGCGGTGGATGCCGCCGATGATCACCAAGCCAAGCAAAGCGGCCAGCGCGGCGCCGGACATCCAGGTGGGCACGCCGAGTGAGGCCTGCAGACCGGAGGCCATGTTGTTGCTCTGCGGCAGGTTGCCCGTGCCGAAGGAGCTGGCCACCGTGGCGATGGCGAATATCACCGCCAGCCACTTCATGTTCAGCCCCCGCTCCATGTAGTACATGGGGCCGCCGGCGATGCCGCCGCGTTTGTCCGTGATCCGGTAGCGGTGGCTGATGGTCACCTCCGCCATCTTGGTGGTCATGCCCAGAAAGGCGGTCATCCACATCCAGAACAGCGCCGCCGGGCCGCCCAGATAGATGGCGAAGGCCACGCCGCCGATGTTGCCGGTGCCGACAGTGCCGGAAAGCGCCGTGGAGAGGGCCTGGAATGGGGTGGTGTCGCCCTTGGTGGTCTTGTCGGTGTCCACCCCGGCCAGCACCCGCCAGGCGTGGCGGAAGAAGCGGAACTGCGGAAAACCGAGGTAGAGGGTGAAGAAAAGCCCCACGCCCAGCAGCAGGAAGGGAAAGTAGACCGCTCCGCCCAGCAGGCTGTCCAGTTGCGCGATGAAGCCCTCCAGCATGGCGTCAGGGCGCCGGCTGTGCGGGTGATTCGCCGAACAGGGCCGCAAACATGACGTCGTGCAGAAGGTTCTGCTCCATCACGCCGCCTAGGGCATCGGCGTTCAGGCCCTGCGCGTAGGCGGCCACGTCCTCTCCGCCGTGGGTTTCCGGGCCGATGGCGGCGCCGCCAAGCAGCGTGGTTGCCATGGTGGGATAGGTGGCGGGCTGCTTGAAATCCGCCGCTTCGGTGTCCACATCGGTGAGATCCGCCAGTTCCTGCCGATAGCCGGGTCCGTTGGCGTAGCCCAGGGTGGTGTAGGGCTTGCCGCGTCCATCCGGCATGAAGTGTCCCGGCGCCATCTCCACCTTGCCGAGAATGGGATTGCCGCGCCGGGGATAGCCGCTGATGGTAAGGGTGTGGCTGTGATCGGCCGTGACCAGCAGAAGGGTGTTCGCCGCGTCCGTCATGGCTTGCGCCTTGGCCACGGCTTGGTCCAGGGCGATGACATCCTTCAGGGCCCGGTAGGCGTTGCCGAAGTGGTGGGCGTGGTCGATGCGCCCGCCCTCCACCAACAAAAAGAAGCCTTTCTCGTTGCGCTGCAGGCGCTCTATGGCGAATTCGGTCATCTCCGCCAAGGACGGCTCCATATCCTTGGCGCGATCCGCTTCAAACTGCATGTGCGAAGGCGCGAACAGGCCCAGCACCTGCTTGGCGTCATTGCCGCGCAGCGCCCGTAGTTGCGCGAGGTTCCAAGCGTAGGCCCGTTGGCCGTCCTGCAGCCATTGGGCGATGAGATCACGGCCATCCCCGCGTTGGCCGGTTTGCTGCGGATGTTCCGGATCCGCTTGGCCAGCCGGAGCGAAGTGCCTGCGGCCGCCGCCGAGCATCACCTCCAGCCCGTCGCCCTGATCGAACGCCAGCAACTGCCGGGCGATATCCGTGCAGCCGGCGGCCAGGGCCTCCGGTGGCAGATTGGAGTCGTCCTCCCAATTGCGGTCCGCGGCATGAGCGTAGGTGGCGCCCGGGGTGGCGTGGGTGATGGTGGTTGTGGTGACGATGCCGGTGGCGAAGCCGGCCGCCTCCGCCCGCTCCAGCAGAGTGGTCAGCGGAAGCCGCTTGGCGGCGGCGCAGTCTCCCCTAGCCACGTCTTGGTGAACGCTTAAGACGCCGGCGCGGGTTTTTTCGCCCGTGATGATGGCGGTCATGGTGCCCGCGCTGTCCGGCACCTGCAGATCGACGTTGTAGGTCTTCACCAAGGCGACGTTGGGGAAGCTCTCAAAGGCTAGGCTGTGCTCCTCCCCGGTGCCGCCGGCCAACTGTCCGGCGTGAATGCGGGCCGCCGTAACGGTGGAAACACCCATGCCGTCGCCGATGAACAGGATGACATGACGCTTGTCGGTAGCTTCCCCCGCCGCGGCCGGGCCGCCCAGCAACAGGGCGGCGGCCACCGTCAAGGCCACCAGCAACCCGTGGCGACAGTCCGCCCGCCTTCGCAAGCCGATGCATTCCGCTTGGTTGCGTTGCCCGTCGCTCAAATAGGCACGATATTTCCGCGCCTCGCGCCTCGTCAGACGGGCGCCTCGGCGCTCTCGGCGCCATGCAGGACTTTCGCCGCGGGCCGCTAGTGTGCGGTCCGCCAAGTAACCATAACAATCACATACGTTCATAAGTAGATAAAATGTTCCTATTTCAAAAAGTTACATAAATTTTGAGTGCTACGGACAAACACAGGAAATAATCGGACAGGGCACTAGCCTGCGCATGGTGCCACGGGCCCTGATGAATGCGCTGGATTCCTCCTTGGGCGTACGCCAGCGACCGCAAGCCGTTCCTGCTGGGGATGCATCGACGTTCTCATCATTATCATCTCGCTTCGCGCATGGTCACGAACTCCTCAGCAGCTGTGGGATGTATGCCAATGGTGGCGTCGAACTGCCCCTTGGTGGCGCCAGCGGTCACCGCGACGGCCATGCCCTGAATGATCTCCCCAGCCTCCGGCCCGACCATGTGGACGCCCATTACCCTGTCTGTGTCGGCGTCCACGATCATCTTCATGAAGGTGCGCTCATCGCGCCCGGTCAGGGTGTGCTTCAAGGGGCGGAAGCTGGATTCATAGACTTCGACTTGGGCGCAGCGCTGCCGCGCCTGCGCCTCCGTGAGCCCCACCGCGCCCAGGTTCGGCTGGCAGAACACGGCGGTGGGGATGTTCTCATAGATAAGCGTGCGCGGCGGGCCGCCGCCGAACAGGTTGTGCGCCACGCACATGCCTTCGGCGATGGCCACCGGCGTTAGCTGCATCCGGTCTATGACGTCGCCGATGGCCAGGATATGCGGCACGCAGGTGCGGTACTGGGCGTCCACAGGCACGGCCCCCTTGGCGCCAAGGGACACCCCCGCCTCGGCAAGACCCAAACCCTGCACGTTGGGGTGGCGGCCGGTGGCGAACAGCACTAGGTCGGCCCTTAGCTCGCTGCCGTCGGCCAGTTCAACCACCCGTTCATCGCCAGCGAGGTCGATGCCGGCCACCTGGGCGTCAAACTGCAGCGCCATGCCCTTCTTGGCCAGCTCCTCCGCCACAAAGGCGCGCACACCTTCATCAAAGCCGCGCAGAAACAGCGGCCCCCGATACAGCAGGCGGGTGTCGGCGCCCAACCCGGCGAAAATGCCGGCGAACTCCACGGCGATGTAGCCGCCCCCAACCACCAGCGCCCGCTTGGGAAAACGCGGCAGATGGAAGGCGTCATCGGAGTTGATGGCATGGGCGGCGCCGGGGAACTCAGGCATCCAGGGTCGGCTGCCAGTGGCGATGAGCACATTGGCGGCGGTGCAGGAGCGCCCGTCAACCTCTATGGTATGGGCGTCCGCCAGAAGCGCCCGCCCTTCGTGGATGTCCACCCCGGCGCTGTGCAGCAAATTGCCGTAGATTTCCTGCAGGCGTTCTATCTCCCGGGTCTTGTTGTCGCGCAGCCTAGCCCAATCGAAGTTGGGCGCCACGCCGCCCCAGCCATAGGCCGCAGCGTCTTCAAAGTCTTCGCTGAAATGGGCGCCATAGACAAACAGCTTCTTCGGCACGCAGCCAAGGTTGACGCAGGTGCCGCCAAGATGCCGGGACTCCGCCACCGCCACCCGCGCACCTAAAGCTGCGGAGACGCGGCTGGCCCGCACCCCCCCGGAACCGGCGCCAATCACGTAGAGATCGTAGTCGTACTTCAACGCACCTTTCCCTGCTTTGCCTGCCAGTCTAAGTGAATGGACGCGGCAAATCCAAGGCCGCGGCGATTCGGCGGAGATTCTCATTAGGGAACCTCTCAACAAGTCCCGGAAGCTCAGATGAGCCTAATGGGCAGTGATGGCAAGGCGCGGCGAAGCCGTGTGGCTTGCCCTCCAACACAATGAGCCGCAACACAGCCAGCGCGCCCTTTAGGCCCTCCCAAAGGGTGCCCCGCTGCGGCGGACTGCGTAATCCCCGCGGCGCTGCGGGTCGCCTTCCCATGGCCGCAACGACAGCTCCGGCTGCTGAGAGCGGGGCGCTGGGCGAACGCGACTTGTTCAGAGGTTCCTTAAGGCTTTGCGCCCCCCACAGGAAGGGTTTGCCAATCTATTTGGCCCGCCTTAAGCCGGAAGTGCGGGGTGTTAGGCGCCGAAAAGTGAAGTTGGACGCCAAAATTAGATTGGCCGCTGATTCGGCAGTGGGTTGGGGCCAGTTCAGACCAGGCGCCGCAGTGCTGGCGTCTCAATTGCCATCGGGTGGCGGTGGTGCCTGCGGCATTGCGGCTTTGGCGCTGTTCGCGACGGCGACAATAGAGGCCAGCTTGGCACGGACCTCGTTGTCGATCTCGTGTTCGGGAACCTGTTCGGCGAGATCGTAGAAGCGCTTCTTATCCATAACGTTTGGAATGCCGAGTTTCCTGAAATAGGTCCTGAAGAGGGGCGTCAGGAAGTCGTCGCTCACCTTCGTGTTCTCATCCCAGGGAGAACCCTTGCCCAAGGCCTCCAGAGCACCGCAGATTTCGGCAATGGCCTCGCGCATGGCCGTCAATCGTTTCCCGACTTCCGCCGGTGCAAAGAGAGGCAGCGGCTGCACGGTCTTCGCCGATGCGCGTGCGTAGGCTTCAAGCGCCTTCTCGGTGCAAAGGTAGTTCTCGATCTCCCGTTTGGTCCACATCAGATGTTTGGGCGCCGAATGGTCCGGCGCGCCGCCTTCGAGACGATCGAAGAGGGCAACGCCTTTCAGGTGGGGAAGGGCTTCCTTGAGGCCATGAAAGTGCCGGGCCGCCGCGCCTGGCTGGTTCCCGACGTAGTGGACGAAGGGCCGCTCAAGCGCCTTCACGGCCTCGTCCTGGCCGAGTCGCCTGGCAAAGGCCTGCAGTATCGCTAAGTCCGTCGAGCCTTTGAGATACAGCACCCACCCAGTTTGTTCGGCTTGGTAATATTGATCGAATCCAATTTCCGAAAGGGCCTTGCGCACCTGACCTGTCCTGCCCCCGATGCGGTGCGGCCTGCCGACGAAGGCGATGACGAGATCCGCACCGGCCGCTTCGTTCAAGAGTACTTCCGAATGGCTCGCGGCGATGATCTGGCTGCCGTGTTCTGAGGCAACCTCCGTTATCAGGCGATAAATCTGACGCTGACGGAGGATTTCGAGGTGCGCGTCGGGTTCATCCAACAAGATCACCGCGCCGGGGTTGGCATACATGTAGGCTAGGATCAACAGGGTCTGTTGCAAGCCTCGCCCGGCCGAAGAAAGGTCGAGCGCCGTGCCGCGTTCCCGATAGCCCATGCTGATCTCGCCCCTTTCGGCGATGTAGCGGGGCGGCTCGAGTTTGACGCCGAAAAGCGAGTGGATGCGACCGACCAGCGATTTCCACCTATCGGGCTGCTCGGTCAGGACGCGGAAACACAGGTTGCGCAGAACTTCCGCCGTGCGGCCCTCGCCGACTCGAACGTTCACGGCGCCCTGGTCGAGCCGGGTCTCCGTCGCGGCGAGGCCGGACATGGGCGGAAGAAAGACGATCTGCGTCGACCCGGCCTGTTTCGGCACCGGCATGCGTTGCGGATGCTTGGCTTTTTCGAGTCGTAGCGGCCGGCAATAGAACGACTCTTCGTTGGCGTAGTCGAATTCGAGTCCGCAGGTCCAGGCCCGGCCATCATCGATTCCTTCGACGATGAGGTCGATCCGCACATTTTCGGTCTGCTGCCGTTTTTCAGTGCGGTGAACATTCCGCACCCGAAGGGCGTGCCACAGATGGTTGGCCCTTGGATGGGGGATGGCCAACAGGTCGCGGCGGTTGACGGTGACGGCGGGCCGCCTCTCGGGTGCGCTCTTGCCCGCCCGCTTTTCGTTCCAGCGCCTCAAGCCGACATCCCACAGGGCCAGCGCCTGCATCGCCGAGGTCTTTCCCGAATTGTTAGGGCCGATGAACACCACCGGGTTCCCCAGTTCGACCTCGACCTCACCGAAGCACTTAAAGTTACGGATGACAAGCTTGGTAAGCATCGGACAAGCGATACATAACGGAAACGATCATATCAGGCAGGCTTGAGCGGCACAGCAAACGCTTTATCCAACTTGTCAATATGTTTGCACGGCCAATCGATCATCACCGGCCGGTTCTCTTCCTTGGCGCCTTCGAACGACTTCGAACCAGTGATTCGTCGTCGGGCTAATGCCCTCGCACAGCGAAAGGCCTCGGTTGAGGCGCTCCTTCAGAGGTCGCTCCCAGAATTTCCTCCTCCGGATGCCTGTAGGCAACTTTCCACTAACGTCGGCAACAGAAGTTCTGCGGCGCAGACTGCTTGGCGCTAGGGAACCTCTGAACAAGTCCCGGAAGCCCAGAGGAGCCTAAAGGGCGT
>CAYGBY010000161.1:0-9165 GCA_964348115.1 uncultured Pseudomonadales bacterium | reverse complement strand
CCACACAAGGAGGAGCAACGCGGCCGGGGCCAAAAGGGCCACGAATAATCACACTTACTTGCGGGACAGCACACTAGGTCTGAAGCAACATTGATGCCGGGCGGCAGGCAATTCCGGTAAAATGCGCCGTTTCGTCTTCAGGAAAGCCGCATGAACGGCGCTCAATCGCTGCTGCAAACCCTGGTCGATTGCGGGGTGGAGGTGTGTTTCACCAACCCCGGCACGTCGGAAATGCACTTTGTGGCTGCGCTGGACATGCAAGCGGGCATGCGTGGGGTGCTGGGCTTGTTCGAAGGGGTGGTCACCGGCGCCGCGGACGGCTATGCCCGCATGGCTGGCAAGCCGGCCTGCACTTTGCTGCACCTTGGGCCTGGGTTGGCCAACGGCCTGGCCAATCTGCACAACGCCCGGCGGGCTTTCTCCCCGGTGGTCAATATTGTGGGGGAGCACGCCACCGGCCACCGGGCCTTGGATGCGCCCTTGGCCTCAGACATCGCCGGTTTTGCGGCGCCGGTGTCGGGCTGGCTGCATACGGCGGAATCCACCAGCGCCTTGGCTGGGGATGCCGCGCAGGCGGTGCAGGCGGCCATGGGGCCGCCGGGCTGCATCGCCACGCTGATTCTGCCCGCGGATACCGCTTGGAACGAGCCTGGCCAAGCTGCCGCGCCCATGGCTGCGCGGCAACTTGCGCCAGCGGATCCGGGGCGGGTGGAAGCTGTGGTGGGCGCCCTGCGCAGTGGTGCGCCCTGCGCCCTGCTGATGAACGGCCAAGGCGTCAGCGAAGCCAGCTTGCGCCTCGCCAACCAGATTCACCAAGCCAGCGGGGCGAAACTGATCGGCGACACATTCATCGCCAGAATCCCCAGGGGGGCTGGGCGGGTGGACATCCCGCGCCTGCCCTACTTCGCGGAACAGGCGGAGGAAACCCTGCGCGGCATCGAGCATCTGATTCTGGTGGACACCAAGGCGCCGGTCAGCTTCTTCGCCTACCCAGGCCGCGCCAGCGAACTGACTCCGAGCGGATGCGCTGTCCACACCCTGACCAAGGTGGGCGAGGACGCTGAAGCGGCGTTGGCGGAAGTGGCTGAGGCCTTGGGGGCGCACCGCCTTATCCCTGAACTGTCCCAGCGCCGGCAGCCGAGCGCCCCTCAAGGTCCTCTCACCCCGGAGGCGGCTGCCGCAGCCGTCACCGCCCTGCTGCCGGAAAACGCCATCATTGTCAACGAAGCGGCCACCTGCGGCCTGGCGATGCCGGGGCATACCGCCGCCGCCGCCCCCCATGATTGGCTGGACCTCACCGGCGGCGCCATCGGCATGGGCATCCCGGTGGCTGCCGGGGCTGCGGTGGCCTGTCCGCAGCAGCGCGTGTTGAACCTGCAGGCGGACGGCAGCGGCATGTACACCCTGCAAGGGCTTTGGACCCAGGCCCGGGAGGGCTTGGACGTGACCACCATCATCTTCAACAACCGCAAGTACGCCATCCTGCAGATTGAATTCATGCGCGTGGGCGCCCACAACCCAGGCCCCAAGGCCATGGACATGCTGCAGTTGGATCGCCCAGATCTCGATTGGGTCTCCCTGGCCGCCGGAATGGGCGTGCCGGGCTGCCGGGCGGAGACGGCGGAAGAGCTAAGCGCGGCCTTGGCCCGCAGCTTCGCATCTGCCGGCCCATTCCTCATCGATGCGGCAATGGCCGGCGCCTAGTGCGCCAAACCCCTTGATGAGTTGCCGAATGTCGCCGCATTTCAGCCTGTTGGCCGCTAATTCTCAGGGTTGGCGCCGATGCGGGGGGAACAGGCGCCGCAGGGCGGCCAACCCATGAAAGTATCCGTCTTCGGCGCCGGTTATGTCGGCCTGACCACCGCCTGCTGCTTCGCAGAAATGGGCAACTCCGTGGTGTGCATGGACATAGATGCGGACCGGGTGGCGGCCCTAAGGGCTGGGCAGGTGCCCATCCATGAACCCGGCATGGAACGGCTGGCGCACCGCAATGTCGCCGCCGGCTGCTTGGCGTTCACCGCGGATGCGGCCCAAGCCGTCGCCCACGGAGACATCCTGTTCATCGCGGTGGGCACCCCGGCCGAGGCGGACGGCAGCGCGGACTTGGGGCCGACGCTGCGGGTGGCGAGGCAAGTCGCGCAGCAGATGCAAGCCCCCAAGATCATTGTCAACAAGTCCACCGTGCCCGTGGGCACCGCGTATAAGATGCGTCGTCTTATGGCCGCCACCCTGGCGGAGCGGGGCGCCGATATCGACTTCGACGTGGTGTCCAATCCGGAATTCCTCAAGGAAGGCAGCGCGATCAACGACTTCATGCGCCCGGACCGCATCATCATCGGCACCAGCAGCGTCGCCAGCAGGGCGCAGCTGGAACGGCTTTATGAACCCTTCGTGCGCAATCACGACAAGTTCGTGCACATGAACGAACGTTCCGCCGAGCTGGCCAAATACGCCGCCAACGCCATGCTTGCCGCCCGCATCAGCCTGATGAACGAACTGGCCAATCTCGCCGACGAGTTGGGGGCGGACATTGAAGCGGTGCGCCACAGCCTAGGCAGGGATCCGCGCATCGGCACCCATTTCCTCTATCCAGGCGCCGGCTATGGAGGCGCCTGTTTTCCGAAGGACCTTAAGGCGTTGATCCACATGGCCGGCGAGGCTGGGCTGGATGTCGAGTTGCTGCCCGCCGTGGAGCGGGTGAACCGACGGCAAAAGGGCCTGTTGCTGCGCAAAATGCGCAGCCACTACCAGAACGACTTGGCGGGCAAGACCTTCGCGTTATGGGGCTTAGCCTTCAAGGCCAACACGGATGATATGCGGGAAGCGCCGAGCCTAGTGGTCATCGACGGGTTGCTGGCGGCCGGCGCCGCGGTGAACGCCTATGATCCGGCCGCCGGTCCCGAGGCAAGGCGCCGCTATGGCGACCGCATCAACATCTGCCAACGGCGCGACGACGCACTGGCTGGCGCGCATGGCCTCATCGTCATCACGGAGTGGAATGAATTCCGTACGCCAGATTTCGAAAAGGTCTACAATAAATTAAAAAATAAAGCCATTTTTGACGGGCGCAATCTCTACAACGGGGATGAGCTGCGTTCCTTGGGGTTTAGTTACTACGCTGTGGGGCGGTCACAGGATGGTTTTGGCGCAGCCGGAAATTGACATCAGCCCCCATTCCTCTATAGGCTGGACGACTGAAACCCACTAGACACCGCCCCGCCCAAACCGGGGGCAAAATAACGACAGGGAGGATGCGTGGCGCAACCAATGGCTAAGGTGGCTCGGCTGATAATCGATGGCGAGGAAATAGAACTGCCCATCAGGGCAGGCAGCATGGGGCCTCCGGTCATCGACGTTGGGCAACTTACCGGCCGGGGCTACTTCACCTACGATCCCGGCTTCGTCTCCACTGCCTCCTGCGACTCCGACATCACCTACATCGACGGCGCCGCCGGGCTGCTCATGCACCGGGGCTACCCCATTGAGCAGTTGGCGGACCAGTCAGACTATCTGGAGGTCTGCTATTTGCTGTTGAACGGCGAATTGCCCGACAAAACGCAAAAAGCGCAGTTCGTCAGCGACATCAAGCGCCACACCATGGTGCATGAAAAGATCGCCGCCCTTATTCAGGGCTACCGACGGGACGCCCACCCGATGGCCATTCTATGCGGTGTCATCGCGGCGCTGTCGGCCTTCTACCATGACACCCTGGACATCGAAAATCCCCGGCATCGGCGGAAAACGGCCCACCGCCTTATCGCCAAGCTGCCCACCATCGCCGCCATGAGCTACAAGTACAGCCGCGGCCAGCCGTTCGTATACCCGCGCAATGACCTGAGCTACGCGGAGAACTTCCTGCACATGCTGTTCGCCACCCCGTGCGAGAAATACGAAGTCAGCCCCGTGATCGCCCGGGCCATGGACCGCATTCTGCTGCTGCATGCGGACCATGAACAGAACGCCTCCACCTCCACCGTGCGCATGGCGGGCTCCACCGGCGCCAACCCTTTTTCCTGCATCGCCGCCGGCGTGGCGGCGCTTTGGGGGCCCTCCCATGGCGGCGCCAACGAGGCGGTGCTGAACATGCTCGATGAGATTGGCGATGAGTCCAACATCGACAAGTTCGTGGCGCGCGCCAAAGACAAGGACGATCCCTTCCGCCTTATGGGTTTCGGCCACCGGGTTTACAAGAGCTACGACCCGCGCGCCAAGGTAATTCGGCAAACCTGCCATGAGGTTCTCGATGAGCTCGGCGTGGATGACGACCCCACCCTGCGCATGGCGCAACGGCTGGAGCAGATCGCCTTGGAGGATAGCTATTTCAGCGACCGCAGCCTGTACCCGAATGTGGACTTCTACTCCGGCATCATTCTCAAGGCCATTGGCATTCCCGCAGAGATGTTCACGGTGCTGTTCGCCGTGGGGCGCACGCCAGGCTGGATTGCCCACTGGAACGAGATGATCGGCGGCGGCTACCGCCTCAGCCGTCCGCGGCAGCGATACGGCGGCCCGATGCAACGGGATTTCCTGCCCTTGGCGGAACGCTGAGCGCCTAGGGCCGCCGGTCGCCAATCAGTCTTCAAGCCTAGTGATCAGGCTGGATGTGTCCCAGCGGTTGCCGCCCCGGGCCTGCACATCGGCGTAGAACTGGTCGATAAGCGCGGTGGCCGGCAGCTTGGCGCCTACCTCCCGCCCGGTGCGCAGCACCATGTCCAGGTCCTTGCGCATCCACTGCACGGCGAAGCCGAAGTCGAATTCCCCGCGCGTCATGCTATGCGCCCGGTTGTCCATCTGCCAGGATTGGGCGGCGCCCTTGGCGATGACCTCCACCACCGCATCCGCATCGAGGCCCACCCTTTGGGCGAAGTGCAGGCCTTCGCTGAGGCCCTGCAACACCCCGGCGATGCAGATCTGGTTCACCATCTTGGTCAGTTGACCGGCCCCCGCCGGCCCCATGCGACGCACTAAGCGGGCGTAGCAGGCCAGCGCAGGGGCAGCGCGCTCAAAGTCCGCCTCCGCTCCGCCAGCCATGATGGTGAGCTGGCCGTTCCTAGCCCCGGCTTCGCCGCCGGACACGGGCGCATCCACAAAACCCAGCTCGCGCGCAGCGGCGGCGGCAGCCAGTTCCCGCGCCATCTGCGCGGAGGCGGTGGTGTGGTCCACCAGCACACTGCCTGCGGCCATGCCGTCCAGCACCCCGTGCTCGCCCAGGGTTACGCTGTGCACGTCATCGTCATTGCCGACGCATAGGAAAACCAAGCCCGCGCCGCTGGCGGCCGCTTGAGGCGACGGGAAGCTCTGGCCGCCGTGCTCCGCCACCCAGCGGTCCGCGACTATGCTGGTGCGGTTGTGCACCTGCATCCCGTAGCCGGCCTTTGCCAAGTGTCCGGCCATGGGGTAGCCCATGGTGCCCAAGCCGACGAAAGCGGCCGTTTTTTCCGCCATGAAGCTGCGCCCTATTGCCTCAGAGGCGGCATTCTAGCCCAGCTCAGCCAACGTCTGGCGGTTTTCACCCCGGCGTCCGCGGCGGTTTGGTTGCGACGAATTGCTGCACTTGGATGGCCTTCACCAGCACATCCTCCGAGGTTTCGGTGCGCACTTGCGCATCGAACACCGCTTGGCGTTTGCCCGCCCGGACCAGGGTGCAGCTTGCCAGCAGGGGCGTACCGGCTGGCACCGGGCGAAGGTAGTAGCAGTTCAGGCTGCTGGTCACGAACGGGCGCTCGCCGCCGGCGAACCAAGTGGCCAAGCTCACTGCATCATCGATCATCGCCGCCACAAAGCCCCCCTGCACGCCGCCATGGGGATTGGTCATGCCCGCCGGCGGCAGGAAGCGGACGGTGGCGCACTCGCCGTCAGCGCTGACAGCCAGCGCAGCGCCACCCATGAATTCCCGGGTCTCGATGCGGGGAAGTGCTTTGACATCCATTCCACCCTCCTGCGCACTGCGTCTTGGGCGCAATTGTACCGGCGGATGGCGCACCTGCTCAGGCATCCAGACGGGCGACTGCTGCGCTGCCTGGAAAGCAGGCGGCGGCGACGCTCAGCACCTGTGCGCTGTCCGGGCCGGTGATCTGCAAACCCAAGGGCAGACCGGGAACGGCGGCGCTCCAGGGCACGGAGATGGACGGCAGGCCGGCGATGGCGGCTGGCGCGGTCAGGTCCGCCAAGGATACTGGCGGTTCGGCGCCGCAGCGCGGCGCCTGATGTGGCGTCGTGGGGCTTAGCAGCAGACGGTTCGCCAGTTCTCCCCGCAGCCTTTGCCCGGCTTGGTCCACTAGGGTTTGCGCCCGCTGCGCCTTCTCCTGGGGCTGGCTGGCGCCCCAGGCCAACAGGTTGCGCACTGTCTGGCTGAACCCTTGCGGACGCTCCCGCAGTAGCGCCGCAAAGTGGCTCGCCGCGGCCCGCTCGCACAGAAGCAGCCCGGCCCGGCGCAGGGCGGCAAGGTCCATGTCAGACCAATCCAGTGTCTCCCTTAGGCTGCGCCGCGTCAGCAGGTGGGCAAAGGCCGCAGCCACGGAACCGTCAGCCTGCAACTGCCCGCCTAGGCGCCATGCCGTCCAAGGCGGGGGCGGTGCGGAATCAGGCGCCGAGCATTCCCCAAGCCCGCCCAGCAGGCGCATGACCGCCGCCACATCGGCGACGCTGCGGGCGTGGACGCCCACATGGTCCAACGACGGCGCCAGCGGGATGACGCCTGCATTGCTGATCTCGCCGTAGGCCGGCTTGAAACCGACCACGCCGCACAAGGCCGAAGGCAGCCGCACGGAGCCAAGATCATCCGTGCCCAGCGCGATGGGCAGAAACCCGGCGGCCACCGCCGCCGCGCTGCCGCCGGAGGAGCCGCCTGGAATATGCTCAAGGTCGTGGGGATTGCGCGTGGCGCCAAAAGCGGGATTGTTGGATGTCACGCCCAAGGCCGCCTCGTGCATGTTGCAGATGGCTAGGGGGATGAGCCCGGCGTCGCGCAAGCGGGCGACGCAGGCGGCGTCCTGGCTGGCCACCTGATGCGCCATGGCGCCGATGCCGCCATGCCAAGCCATGCCCCGCACGGCGATGTTGGCCTTGACGCCAAAGGGAACGCCATCCAAGGGGGATTGGGGGGCGCCCCTGCGCCAGCGGTCAGCGGATGCCTCGGCCTGGCGCCGCAGCACACCCTCTTGCGCGACTTGGTTGCAAGCCCCGACTTGCCCATCGCAGCTTGCAATGCGTCCTAGGCAAGCCTGGATCACTTCCCAAGGATGCGCCTGCCCTTTGCCGAAGGCAGACCCCAGCGCCGTGGCCTCCAGCGCCCACAAAGGGTGCGAATCAAGGGCCATCCGCAGCCCTGCGCCCGAAGGTCTCCATCCCGTCATCCAGCAGCCCACGGCCAAAGTCCGACTGCACTTGAACGTCGCCGCATCCCGCCTGACCGTGTTGCCCGTCTCTCGAATAGGCCCGACATTTTCGCTCCTCGCACCACAGATCCTGGTCCAACATGCCGGAACGCCGGGCATGGTCGTCTGGCCAAAGTGTCGCAAGAGCAGGCGGTTTCTCACTCGGTCCGCAACGGCGGCCGGGCGACTCACTGCGGGCCGTCACCGGCGTTCGTCGATCAGCCTGATGGGTTTTTGCCGCCGTTCCACTTCCGTGAGGGGAGCGGTTTCTCCCGGGCCGGCAAGCTGCACCCCCACATCGATGCCAAGCTTGGTTTTCAGCAACCTGCGCATCCGTTCAGCTAGCTGGCCATCCCCTTCGCGTACTTCCGCTGTGACCATCAGGGCGCCGTCCTTGCTGACGCGGCAGATGAACTCGCCGAGAAACTCCGGCACTTCGTCCAGCAGCGGCCCCACGGCCTGGGGGAAGATGTTGATGCCCTTGATCTTGACCATATTGTCGCTGCGGCCCATGAAGCCCTCGATGCGGCGCAAGTTGAAGCCGAGGGCGGAGACGCCGGTGCGCTCCATGCTGACGTCGTGGGTGTTGAAGCGGATGATGGGGTAGATGTCGTCCTTGAACAGGCAGGTGCAGACCATGTCGCCCTGACCGCCAAGCTGGACAGGCGCCCCGCTATCGATGTCCAGCAGTTCCAGGTAGTGCGCATCCTCCATGACATAGAGGCCGTCTTGATCCGGACCCTCCCCGGCGATGATGCCGGTGTCACCCACCCCGTACCAGTCATAGCATTCCGCGCCGCCCCAAAGCTGCGCCATGGACGCTTTGCTCTCCCGCCCCATCTGGCCGCTGATCATGCGGATGCGCAGTTCCCGCCCCATGCGCAGGCCCTGCTCGGCGGCCACTTCCGCCAAGCGCTTAAGGTAGTCCGCGAAGCCCAGGATGACAGTGGCGCCGAAGTCCCGCATCAACTCCACCTGGCGCACGGAGGGCGTCTCGATGCCGGTGCCGGCGGAGACGAACAGCGCGTTGGTCCAATGCACAACGGCCTCGCGCACGTAGTGGCCCCCATTTATGGCGCCGTGACCATACACCGAATGCACCACATCACTGCCCTTGAGCCCCTGCAGCAAGTACAGGCGCGCCAGCAGCAGGTTCTGCACCTCCCGGCTTTTGGCGCCAAACAACAGCGGCTGCGGCTGTCCGGTGGTGCCGCTGGTGGTGTGGAAGACCACCGCCGGATGGTCTGCGTCCGCCAGTTGAAAGCCGCCGAAATCACCGAAAGGCGGCTGGGCTGCAATGCTGGCCATGAGATCGCTTTTGTCGAACGTCGGCAGCTTGTGGATGTCCGCCAAGCCGTTGATGTCCCCGGGCTGGATGCCGGCTGCATTCCACAGACGGCGGTAGAAGCCGGTTTGCCAAGCCCGCCGCAGACAGCGGCGAAACAGCCGATCTTGGCGGGCGAACAGTTCATCCCTGCTGATGCCGCTGGCGAAAGCCGCGAACGCCGCCCCCATGGGGTGCTCCCGCACGATGCCCGCCAAGTCAGCGGAGTCAAAGTAGTTCTTCAATTGTCGTGTCTCCGAACGCCACGCCCACATCGGCTTGTCGCTGCGCCTCATCGCCCCGCTACATCATGTAGATAGACAGGAAAAGAGGCGTCGCAACAACCGCAAAGACACCCAAGACAATCTATCTTGCGAGCACAAAGCGCCGATGGTTCTCGGCGTCTTCTAGGGCCTGTTAGCACTATCTGGGTTAGCCCTGCTGCGTCCCAGGCCGCGCCAATCA
>CAYGBY010000160.1:0-9188 GCA_964348115.1 uncultured Pseudomonadales bacterium | reverse complement strand
CGCCCTTTAGGCTCCTCTGGGCTTCCGGGACTTGTTCAGAGGTTCCCTAGGCCATTTCGGCTCGGGGCAAGACGCGACGACGCCCTGTGGCAGGCTCCACACAAGGAGGAGCAACGTGGCCGGGGGCAAAAAGGGCCACGAATAATCACACTTGCTTGCCGGGCAGCACACTAGCTGAAGGGCGAGGTCTGGCGCCATGAGGACGGTCATCATCACCGGTGGGAGCGCCGGCATCGGCTTGGCCGCCGCGCATGGGTTTCTCGATGCGGGCTGGGCGGTGGCCAACATTTCCCGCCGCCCCTGTCCCTTGCCGGAAGTGCGTCAGCTAACTGCGGACCTGTCCAGCGCTGACTTTCTGGATGGGCTGCGCGGGCCGCTGCGCGCCTTAGCGGTCCAAGCGGATGAAATCGCCCTCATCCACAACGCCTCCCGCCTGCTGAATGACAGCGCGGCGGCCACTCCGAGCAGTCAGCTGCGCACCGTGGCGGAGGTCAACTTGGTGGCCCCCAATACGCTCAATGAATTCCTTATCCCACACATGGGGCCGGGGTCATCCATCCTCTATGTCGGCTCCACCCTGGCGGAAAAGGCGGTGCCCAACAGCTTCTCCTATGTTGTCACCAAGCATGCCCTGGTCGGCATGATGCGGGCCACTTGCCAGGATCTGGCCGGGCGCGGCATCCACACCGCCTGCATTTGTCCGGGCTTCACGGATACGGAAATGCTGCGCGCCCATGTGCCGGCGGACGCCATGGCGGCGGTGGCCGGCATGTCCGCGTACAACCGCTTGATCAATCCGGCGGAGATAGCGGAGCTGCTGCACTGGGCGGCGGAGAATCCGGTGATCAACGGCGCCGTGCTGCACGCCAACCTAGGCCAAGTGGAGCGTTAGCCCGCATATTCGGCAACTGCCGAACTTACCTAATATTATCAATTCTGGATAATCTTAGATAAGATGGATCGAAATGGATCCTAGGCAGAACCCCTACGCGCCGGGCACCGGTACGCCACCTCCGGAACTTGCGGGGCGCGACGAGTTGCTCGAACGCGCCGCCGTGGCGCTGGACCGCATCCGGGCCGGAAGAGCGGCGCGAAGCCTTATCCTCTACGGATTGCGCGGGGTCGGCAAGACCGTCCTGCTCAACCGCATCCGCCTGGACGCCGAAGCGCGAGGCATCGCCAGCGTTAGGGTGGAGGCGCCCGAGGGGCGGTCGTTGCCAGCCCTGCTGGTCCCCACGCTGCGCGCCATGCTTCTGCGTTTGAGCCGCGGCGAACGCCTGAAAGACGGTTTGCTCACCGGCATGAGGGCGCTGGCAAGCTTCACCAACGCTCTCAAGGTGAAGTATCAGGATATGGAAGTCAGCATCGATGCCGCTCCCGTCACCGGACTGGCCGACAGCAGCGACCTCGAAACGGATTTGACGGATCTTCTTCTGACCCTCGGCCGGGCGGCGAAGGAGCGCGCCACCGCGATCGTGCTCTTCATCGATGAATTGCAATACGTACCCGAAGAGCAACTCGCCTCGTTGATCGCGGCGCTTCATACCGCCAGCCAGGAACTGTTGCCGATCACCATGGTGGCGGCGGGGCTGCCCCAGTTGGTCGGACGCAGCGGCGACGCCAAGTCCTATGCCGAGCGATTGTTCGAATTCGCGCCCGTTGATCGCCTGGAGAAGGATGACGCCCGCGCCGCCCTGACTGTGCCCGCGCATAGGGAGGGTGTCGCCTTCGACGCCGACGCAATCGCCGATATCCTGCGCCAGACAAGCGGCTATCCTTACTTTCTCCAGGAGTGGGGCAAGCACGCCTGGGATGTCGCGGGTGCTTCCCCGATCGGGCTCGATGACGCGCGGCGGGCAACAACCGAGGCGCTCGCCGAACTCGACGCAAGCTTCTTCCGTGTGCGCTTCGACCGGTTGACGCCGACCCAGAAGCGCTATCTGCGGGCCATGGCGGAACTCGGCCCCGGCCCTCACCGATCGGGCGACATCGCCCACTATCTGGATCGGCAAGTAAACACAGTCGCCCCCATCCGCAGCCAGCTCATCGCCAAGGGCATGATTTTCAGCCCCGCCCACGGCGACACGGCGTTCACCGTGCCGCTCTTCGACGACTTCATGAAGCGGATCATGCGGGACCTTGATGAAACGGGAATCGGCTGAGCGGCTACTGGCAACCGCAACGGTTCGAACAAGCGTGGCGGCGCCATCGGGTTAGGCGCCCGAGGGGCGGTCGCTGCCAGCCCTGCTTGTCCCGACGCTGCGCGCCAAGGCGGAACTCGGGCTCAGGTCCCACCGATCGGGCGACATCGCCCACTATCTGGATCGGCAGGTAAACGCCACGGTCGCCCCCATCCGCAGCCAGCTCATCGCCAAGGGCATGATTTTCAGCCCCGTCCACGGCGACACGGCGTTCACCCTGTCGCTCTTCGACGACTTCAGGAAGTGGATCATGCTGGGCCCCTGAGGAGACGGGAATCGGCTGGTCGGCTACCGGCAACCGCAACGGGTCGAATAAGCGTGACGGCGCCGTCGGGTGAGACCTGTTTGAGCCGGAAAGCCTGCTTTCCCGGTTGGCAAGCTCAACAATTCATGCCCCTCTGCCTGCCAAGATTTTTTTTGCCGTACGTGACAAAAAACACGCTTTTCTTGCTTGGAATCGGAAATTTATCACGTACGGTAAATGTTTGTTGCACACCCGCCCTTGCCATGTTATTTTTACCGTACGCTCATCTTTTTAGGGGCTTGCCATGACCGAGCAGAAAGCGCAATATGGCGCCATTCGGTTTGCCGAAGAACTGGGCAAGCTCGCACGCGCACACCGAAAACAGCGCAAGCTGACATTGGAGACCATCTCGGGCCTGAGCAATCTGAGCACCCGCTTCCTGTCTGAATTCGAGCGCGGCAAGGAAACCGCCGAACTGGGCAAGGTGCTGAAAGCGTTACGCACCTTGGGACTGGAAGTCGCCGTTCAACCCCGCAGGGCCGCCGGATTCAACCCCCCATTGCCGCAAGACCCGTTACCGCAACATGAAGAAGGCCGTGCCCGACCCGGACAGCCTTAACGTCTGGAACGGGCAACGACTCGTTGGCCGCCTTTGGCGAAATGCCCAGGGACTGATCGGTTTTCGTTATAACAGAGAGTGGCTGACGCAGGGCGGCTTCGCCATCTCCCAAACCCTACCCTTGGGACGGGAGGAGTTTACTCCCGGGGAAGGCCTCGCCCATCGCTTCTTCGCCAACCTGCTCCCGGAGGGCGATGTCCGGACCCGGGTCGTTCGCGACCTGAAAATAGCCAACACGGATTTTGACCTGTTGCGGTCCATAGGCGGCGAATGCGCGGGTGCGCTTTGTGTATTGCGGACGGAACTGCTGCCTTCCACCGCATACGAATATCGCGCAATCCCGGACGATGAACTGGCGAAGCTCGCCGCATATCCCGGCCGGGTCTATGCTTGGGACACGGATGAACGCCCCCGGCTTTCCCTAGCCGGCGCCCAGGACAAATGCCCGGTGCTGGTTGAGAATGACACCTGCCTACTGCCCAAGAAGGAATCACCCTCCAGCCACATTCTCAAGTTCGAATTGCCCGGCTACCGCCACCTGCCGGCCTATGAAACCTTCACCACGCTGCTTGCCGAGGCCATCGGCCTGCCGGTGGTCAATATCCGACTGCGATCAAGCAAAGGCGCGCACCATGTATTGATTGAACGCTATGACCGGTACAGGAATGAAAGCGGTCAAGTGACGAGGCTGCACCAGGAGGACTTCTGCCAAGCGCTAGGTTTTGGGCATGAGCGAAAGTACCAGGAAGATGGCGGCCCTTCCTTCGCCGACTGCTATCGCCTAGTCCAGGACGCATCCAGTGATCCGGCCAACGATTCGCGGCATTTGCTGCGCTGGCAAATCTTCAATGTCCTTGCTGGCAACTCGGACGGCCACGCCAAGAACCTTTCGCTCCTTTACCAGCGCGATGGCGAGATTCGGTTGGCGCCCTTTTACGATCTTGTCTGCACCCGCGCCATTGCGCGAATCGACCACCACCTAGCGCTTGCCGTGGGTGGTGAAAGAAACCCGGGCGTCGTGTCTTCAAAACACTGGACGGAATTGGCGCGGCAATGCGATTTGCGCCCCCGGTTTCTGTACGCCCAGGTTCAGGACATTGCAGAGGGGCTGTTGCGACGATTGCGGCCAACACGGGAAACGTTTGAAAACCGATACGGTCGCTTCCCCGCCCTGCAGCGGATGGAACAGGTGGTTGTCCGACAATGTCGTCGCGCGGGCGGATCGATGATGGCGACGAAGGAGCGTTCCTGATCGTTGGCGACCGAGGTTCGGTGGACTAATCCCAACGACCGCCGCTCCCGAACGCTCTCTTCCCCGAGTGCCGCCATCGACAGCCAACGCTCGAACAGGCGCGTGTGGGGCATCGGCTCATATCCATGTCTGAGGCGCTTCCGCCAGAACTTCTTCGCCCGCTGGGCCGAAGTATGAACGGCTTGTCGAAAAGAATCGCGGCAGGCGACAGTCCTCGCCCGGCAAGAGCTCCCCGCGAGCGGCTTTCTGCATCATTTGAGGGTCGCTGTAATTGTCGATGAGAGCACGCCAGTGTTTCTCTCGAGCGAGCCGCAAGCGCACGACGTTCAAACCCAGGATGTCGATTGTACTGTTCACCCTCTCGGCACCAATGGCGGCGTTCGCGCATGCCCGTTCGTCCGCAGCGATCTTGCCGTCGAAACCTACCTGTATCAGAGTCGGCAGCGCGGGCAGCATCCTCGGATCAACAAAGCGGGAGTCGACCAGTTCTTGCTTGGCCTCGCCGCAACTGCGGTTGCGCCTTATCGGCATTCGCCGCCGCGCATCTTCACTGGTGAGCCAAGTTGTTCCGCCTTTGCAGCAGGCGATCATGTTTGTCGGGTCGAGGGTGCGTTCTTGGCCTTGCTGCGGATCGCTTCGAGGAATGACGTGTTCGATTTGCCTGTCCTGTTCCTTGATGTCGATCTCGCAATATCCGCACAGTCCATGCTGGAGGGAACAGAGGGTATTGAACATCTCGCGACAAGCCGCGCCCGCCTGGTGGCTACGGAAGCCATCCCAGCTCGCGTGCCCGCCGTCGCAATCAAGGTAGTCAACGAGACCGGGTGTCGGCCCGTCCAGCGCCCGGATACGCTTCACCGCGACTTGCCCATGCTCTTGAGCAGTTTGCGCCGCCTGATCTCGATGTCGGCCCGGTCGAGGGCGGGATCGCGCGGCGACAACTCGTCCAGACTTCGCCGCAACTTGACGGCCTTTGGAGATTCGCCCTTGCCGTCCGCAACAAGGTCCGTGTAACGCGCCAGCTTCTTCACGAACTTGTTGCCGCCCGGCCGCTCGTCCACTCCCATCACGGTCGCAAGTACGTCGCCAGCCTCCGCGCCATAGGTCGGGGCCGAGGCCGGTTCGGCCACGATCCCGCCACTCTCCCGCCGAAGCTCGATGACATGTTCCGGCTTGACGGTCGTCAGCACCTGCGGGCTGTGGGTGGATACGATGAACTGGGTATTGGGAAAGGCCCTCGCGAGATCGGCGAGAATCCGTTGCTGCCACGATGGGTGCAAGTGCAGTTCGATCTCGTCGATCAGCACGACCGCTTCCGATTGGAGAGGATCGTCGAGATGGGGATTTCCCTGAGCCATCCGGCGTGCGAGATCGGCCGCCAAGGCGAGCATGATCCGGTAACCGCCACTCAACTGGTCCATCGAGAGCTCTTCCGTCTTGCCGTCTTCCCGCTCGACGGAGACTACGAAACGGAGGGGATGGGGTTTGATCCGAGGGTTGGATACTCCGGGGACCATGGTCTCGATGGCCCTGCGCACGGCTTTCAAATCGTCGAGTCGGTGGCTGAAATCCAGACGTTCCTTCTGCTCCCTCAGCTCCTCGTTTTCCTTGGCGTAGAACCACTTGAAGAAATCCCGAAAATCGGTGCGTGCGGATAGTGCGCCTTCCAGCGCCGCATAGCGCGGAAATTCGGTCTTGAATCCTCTCCGGCGTTGCGGTTGGTCGAACACCGCCCGATCGGTGTCATAGAAGGCGACGATGGGCAGATCGACAGGATCGGCTCCCTCCCGGTCCGCGCGCACGATGGCATCCATCGCTTCCTTCAGGTCTCGGCGGCCGGTCGTTCTCCGCGGCCCCCACATGCGCCGGTCCCAGGCAACTCCGTCGATCGTGGTCAGGCCGACTCGTACCTGCCGCAAGCCGCGTCCGTCAGTTTTGCGAAAGCCGATGCCTGACACACCGGGCAGAAGCATGGAGATACTCCCGAGACCCGTTGCGATCGCGCTCAAGACACTGGTCTTGCCATGCGCGTTGTCGCCATGAAGCACCACCAAGCTGGAATTCAGCGGCAAATCGAGTTTTCGGATAGCGCGATAGTTCTCGATTTCCACACTTTTCAACTTCATGATCGCCGTCCCGTAGCTCCGGGTACAGTCAATAGTATACACTGCATTTTCAGCACCCGGTGGGATGCTTGCGGTGCGTTGCCATTCCCAGCCGGTAGGTTGCCTCCTCGCGCCCCATCGCCTCGAATCCCTCCGCCGCCATCCTCATGTTCTCGCGGCTACGCATCGGCACAAGTGTACGGAACAGCAATCCCAGCACACCCGCAAGGTTTTCCGTCAGCGGATAGCAGCGCCTCGTGGCATCGGCAGGCCTTCCGAGCTTGATTGCGGCTTGCGACAGCCCTCTCAGAACCCGATGTTCCATTAGTTCGAGATTACGGCTCGCGGCCCGCTGATGCACAGCGCAGTTGTTGAAATATCCAGAGCCACTGCTGATCGGCTACGGGCAACTACAGTGCCTGTGGCCTGACCAATTATCCCGGCCCCCAGTCTTCAGTCCGCTGCGGAGCATGGCCAGATCCAAGCCCCACTCGGGGAGTCTGCCGGGACTCCAGCTTGCGGTGGAATATCTCTCCAAACTGCTCGCCAGTCGTTGACGTCTTTGCTATCTCAGGAGCATGAAGGTTGACAGCGGCAGGGAAACAATGCGGGGGTCTTCGACCTTGGCGTTGTCATCTTGGGTGATGAGTATCCCGAAGGCGGCGTTATTCGCCGTTTTTTCCAGGAATGACCGAATTCCCAGGGTATCCCTCAGGGGGTCGGTGCGCCGCTGGTACTTTACTTCAACCGGTATGCGTTGAGCCCCGACGGTGAGAACGAAATCGACTTCCCGGTCGCGGCCTCTTTCCGGGAAGTGGGCGATGTCCAGCCCCTGGATGGTGGAGGCCACGGACCCAACGATGCTTTCCGCCAAATGCCCCGCCAGCATCGTCAGTTCGGGTTTTTCGGCCAGTTCATCAGGGTCGAGGGGGATGTGTTCCTGTAGCCAGCTGGCTCGCAGCCCGTGGTCCACCAGGCAGAGTTTCGGGCTGCCGCGTCTCCTCTTCAGGGGTATCTCCAAGGGAGGAATCAGGCGAAGCAGAAGGGTGTCCGCAAGGAACCTGAGGTATTGCATGACCCTTTGGCTGCTGATATTCGCATTCAGGGCCAACCGGGCTTCTTCCGCCAATAGGGACAGGTTGGGACACTGGCCTGCGTAACGGCAGCACAGCCGAAACAGTTCTTCGAGTAATTGCGGGTCCCGCTTGCGTCCCCGGTCCCCCACGCGCAAATCATGCTGGATGACCCGCTTGATGACCGTCTCGTTCAACTGGTCGGCGATCAAGGGCCAATCGACATCGGCGCGTTTGTGGACAATCGGATAGCCTCCGCGCTGGGAGAAAAACCTGAAAGCTTCGCGCCGGAATGCCGCCTGCTGCATTCCGTGCTCCCTAAGATCGGCCCAGAAGTCTTTTCGAATTAGCGGGCCGGGGCCGTTGTCGCCCAGGAAAGGGTCCGGCGGCGGCAATCTCCGCAGGGCGCCGATCTCCGTCAATGACAGAACACCCGCTTCGATGGTGTTGATTCGCCCGGCAAGGCTGTCACGCCCCATTTCAATCCGCAGGGCGGAGGAGCCCGTTACGATCACCTTGACGGAGGCGTTATCGACCAGGGACTTCAACTGAGCGTCCCAGCCAGCCAAGTTCTGCACTTCGTCAAAAAAGAGGTAGGCTTTCCCAGAGCCGGAAGCCAAGCGGTTGAATCGAGCTTCGGCGATGTAGCGTTCGAACCATTCTGAAATGGCTATGATCGGCTCACCTAGCTTTCTCAGCGACTCCAAATCGTCAAACTGCACACGAAGAATGCTGGTCGGCGGCACGCCTTCGTCGAGCAGATCCTGGATCATTTGGAACTGGGCCGTCGTCTTTCCCGTTTGGCGGGGTCCCCGCACGACCAGGATGGGCGCCAACTCGGCCTCGACCCGCCGACGTGTTTGGGCAACTAGGTGGCGACGCGTCTTGGGCTGCATCGGCATGGGGTCGCCTTCCCACCAGGGATTGAGTCGGCGCAGATCGGAGATCAGCAGGCGCGGCAAGCCGCCGTCCAAAAAAAGCGGCCCTTGTTTGCTCATAATCTTAATCCTTGACTTACGGGCGAGGATGCCACCGCCCCAGCATTTTTCCTAGGTTCCGCCACGCATCTTGTCCTTCCTCCCGTCCATCCGCCGATTGATGTAGGATGGCTCCTTGGAGGTTGCTGGATGCAACTGCTGGCAGCTTATTCTCCTTTGTTCGGGACCGAAGGATGCCATCCCCCCAGGAGTCCTCGCCAACTGTGGGCCGCAACTGAAATGGGTGTTGTGCTGGAAAACCTGCTGCGCATCGCGCTGATTGTCCTGGCAGTCTATGTCGGCTTCTGCCTGCTGCTCTACCTGGTGCAGGATCGGCTGATTTTCTTTCCCCAGCCCCTGCGGGGCGAACCTGCAGGGCCGCAGGTGCGCCCGGCGGCGGTCGAGCGCGGGGAAGTGACCTTGCGCGGATGGATCGTCAACGGCCAATCGCGGGGCCCGCTGTTGTTCTACTTCCCGGGCAACGCGGAGGAGGTTTCCGAGCTTGCCGGCCTGTTTGCCGAACTCGATGCCACGACGGTGCTCATGAACTACCGGGGCTATGGAGACAGCGGCGGCAAGCCGACCACGGCCGCCATCATCGATGACGCGGCGGCCGTCGTTGCCTACATGCGCGGTCGGTTGGGGGAGGACCGCCCGGTGATTCTATTTGGGCGCAGTCGCGGCAGCGGCGTTGCGGCCTTGACCGCCCGTTCGGGA
>CAYGBY010000159.1:0-9240 GCA_964348115.1 uncultured Pseudomonadales bacterium | reverse complement strand
CCGTATACTGCGCCGAAAACGACTCTGTTTTGCAGGTCCTCGAAGTTCGGCTTCCCGGTAGGCTTCAGAACAGTTCCTCCGGCGTTACGATGCGGCCCTCTTCTGAGCGGACCGCCTCATCAGACGCGCCCGCTCCGGCCCCCGGTGCGTATTCGGCCAGAAAGTACTCATAGATGGCATCCGCCTGGCCACTGTCCGCCAACGCGCCGGTGGCGGGATCGATCTTCATCGACAGCACACCGGGCGGTTGGATCAGACGGCTTTCCGGCTGGCCCTGCAGGGCGGCGCGCATGAACTCTATCCACACAGGCAAGGGATTGTTGGAACCGTACTCCCTATCTCCCAAGGGACTGTGGTTGGGAAAGCCCATCCATACAGTGGCGGCTACATCCGCGCTAAAGCCGTTGAACCAGGTATCCGCCGCCTCGTTGGTGGTGCCGGTCTTGCCAGCCAGATCGCGGCGCTCAAGCACCCGAGCGCGGCGCCCGGTGCCGCGCTGCACCACATCGCGTAGCATGTGCGCCATGACGAAGGCGTTGCGCGCATCGATGGCGCGGGGGGCCGGCTGCGGCGGCGGCGGGGTGGCCAACAGTTCATCGAGGCTGGCGGGTTCCGCACCACCGGCGGGCGGCGTTTCCCGCCCACCGTCATCCGCAAGCACGATGGGATGGCGCGGCTCGAACACAACATCGCCGTCATTGTTCAGCACCCGGCCGACAACGTGCGGCTGCACCCTGTAGCCGCCGTTGGCGAACACCGCGTAGCCGACAGCCATCGCCAAGGGAGTCACCGCCATGGTGCCGCCGCCGATGGCCACCTGGGTATTGCGCGGAAAATTGCCCACGTCAAAGCCAAAGTTTTGCACATGGTCCAACACGTTGCCCGCCCCCACTTTTTCCAGCACCCGCATGGACACTAGATTGATGGACTTGTAAAGCGCCTCGCGCAATCGCGTGGGGCCGTTGTAGTCACCGGAGTCGTTGCTGGGCCGGTATTGGGTGCCGGCGGCGACATTGCCGTACACCAAGGGCGCATCCAGAAAAATGGAGGCCGCGGTGACGCCGTGCCGCAATGCGGCTGAGTACACGAAGGGTTTGAAGCCGGAGCCTGGTTGCCGCGCAGCCTGCAGAGCATTGTTGAACTGGCTCATGCCAAAGTCGAAGCCGCCCTCCAGGGCCAGCACGGCACCGGTGTTGGGATGCACGGCCACCAGCGCCCCTTGAATCTCCGGCAGTTGCGCCAGCCGCCAGCCAACATCGGTAAGCTGCAGGCGAATCAGGTCCCCGGGGCGCAACAGGTCCTGGGGCCTTTGCGGCGCAGGGCCACGTGCGTCCACATCCACATAGGGCCGCCAACGCAGGCTGCCCATGGGCAACACCACCAAGGCGCCGTCCTGCAAGCGGGCGATGGCCTGAGTCTCATCCATATCCGTAACCAGGGCCGGCGCCAGCCCTCCATAGGTTTCCTGCTGGGCGAGCATCGCCAAGGCCTCGTTCTGATCCGCAAAGTGCGCTTCCGGGCCGCGGTAGCCATGGCGCCGATCATAGGCGAGCAGGCCGGCGCGCAGGGCATCCGCGGCCACCGCCTGCAATGAGCCGCGCACGGTGGTGTACACCTCGTAGCCGCCGGTGTAGAGATCCGCAAAGCGCGGCAGCAGCTCCTGGCGCACCCACTCCGCGGCAAAGGGCGCCGGCACGTCCAAGGCGCGATCGTGAACCTTGGCGGTAATGGGCGCGGCCACGAATTCCGCGTATTCGGCGTCTGTGATGGAGCCCTGGGCGCGCATCCTGGACAACACCAGGTTGCGGCGCGCAAGCGCCCGCTCCGGGCCGTTGATGGGGTTGCCGGCCGTGGGGGCCTGCAGCACCCCGGCCAGCATGGCGAGCTGCGGAACTTCAAGCGCCTCCACCGGCTTGCCATAGTAGGTGCGCGCCGCCGCCTCCACGCCGTAGGCGCGTTTGCCAAAGGGCATTTCATTTAGGTAGAGCTCAAGAATCTCCTCCTTGCTGAGTTCCCGCTCGATCTTCAGCGCCAGCAGCATTTCCTTGAACTTGCGCAGCAGGCGCCGCTCCCGGGTCAGGGAGATATTGCGCGCAAGCTGCATGGTGATGGTGCTCGCCCCCGGCCCCAACTCGCCCTTGAACAACAGGCTGCCGACAAGGCCCAAGGTGTCGTTGGTGAGTGAGATGAAGTCTATGCCGCTATGCTCAAAGAAGCGTTTGTCTTCGGTATCCAGCAGGGCGTTGATGAACTGCTGCGGCACCTGCTCGAAGGCGATGGGAATGCGGCGGCGCTCGCCGAACTCCGCCATCAGCGCGCCTTCCGCTGTGAAGACCCGCACGGGAGTCTCCAACTTTACGTACCTATAGGTCTCCGCATCCGGTATTTGCGGATTCAAGTATAAAAAGACTGCGGCAAGTGTAAGAGATGCCGCACAGGCGCCAGCCAAGCAAAGCCACATAATGCGCCGGAGAAGGTTTCGCCGAAGGGGGTGGTCTATGTTGCGGTGGTTCATGTGCACCTGTGGTTGAGGGGAATGCGCGGCCATCTGGCCGGGCTGGACATCGGCGCCAGCTCCGTAAAGCTGCTGCTGCTGTCCGGGCGGAGGGGCGCCCTGCGTGTGCTGTTTTACGGCATGGCGCCCTTGCCTCCCGCCGCAGTGCAGGCTGGCCATATTAACGATGTTGAGGCCGTTGGTGAAGCCATCCGCAGTTTGGCCGCAAAGTCGCCCAAACGGCCGCGCCTGGTGGCCACCGCCCTGCCTGCGGCCCTGGTCATGACCAAGACGCTGCAGGTCGATGCCTTTGCCGACGATGAGGAAATCGACGCCCAGATCAGCGTGGAGGCCGAACGGCACCTGCCCTACCCCCTTGCCGAGGCGGCTTATGACTTCGAGGTGCAGGGACTATCTGAATCCACGCCCAACGAGGCGGAAGTCCTGCTTGCCGCCTGCCGGGCGGAGGAAGCCCAAGGCTACCGCGCAGCTCTAGCGGCTGCCGGGGTGCGCCCCGCCGTGCTGGAGACGCAGGCCTTTGCCCAGGCACGCGCCCTGGCGCGCATCTGGCCACAGCTAGCGCAAATTGGCGCGACGGAAGGCGGCGCCCGCGCCGATGCCGCCCTAGCCCTGCTGGACATGGGCGCCACAAGCAGATTGCTGCTGTTCGAACCTTCCCGCTGTCTATGGCAAAGGGAGTTGCCGCAGCATTCCGGGCAAGAAGCGGCTGACCCGCCGCAAGATGGCCAAGCGCTTTCCCGGCAGGTGGGCGAAGCCTTGCAGGCCTACCAGGCGGCCGGCCGCCGGGCGCACCCCTGGGCGCTGTGCCTGGCGGGGGGCGGTGCGCACCGCAAAGGCTTGCTGGAAGCGATGCAGCGGGAGACATCCCTGCCGGTGGCCGTAGTGGACCCGTTCGTCGGCATGTCCCGTTCCGCAAAAGTGGATCCCGCCGCCCTGCAGCGGGATGCTCCCGCCCTGCTCACCGCCTGCGGCTTGGCGTTGAGAAGCGCCGGATGACGCCTTCCATCAACCTGCTGCCTTGGCGGGAGTGGCGGCGGCAGCGCCGCAACCGCATTTTTCTGGCGCAACTGGCGGCGGTGCTGGCGGCCGGCTTCACCCTGCTGGCCGGTTTCGGGCAGCAACTGGGCGGCGCGATCCAAGCCCAACAAAGCCGCAACGCCATGCTGCGGGACCAAGGGGTCCAACTGGACCAACGCATCGCCGAAGTGCAGGCGCTGCGGCAGCAGCGGCAGAAGCTGGTGCAGCGCATCCGCAGCATTCAAGCCCTGGAGGCGCAACGGTTCGGCGTCCTCAGCGTACTGAATGCACTGGCTGCAGGGTTGCCTGACGGCCTGCACTACGAATCCATGCAACTGCAGGACGCAGCACTGACACTCAAGGGCGTGGCGACCCAAGCCGACAGCGTATCGGAACTGTTGCGTAGTCTGCAGGCCTCCTCCCTATTCAGGGCGCCGCGTCTCATCAGCATCGACGATGCTGGCGCATTCCACATAAGCGCGGGTTGGCGCGGCGGCTGCCCGTCCACTTCCAGCACTGCGGACCACCCGAACGGGAGCCAACCGTGCCGATGAAACTGGATTGGGCGCAATTGCTTAGGATGCTGCGCGAACTGGAAATCAGGCGCATCGGCGCTTGGCCAGCTTGGCTGCGCATGGCGATGGGGGCGGCGCTGCTGGCCGTGATTCTGGCCGCTGGCCACAGCTTGGCGCTGGCGCCAAGGGGCCAGGAACTGCAGCGGCTGCGCACGGACGCCCTTGCCTTGCGCCGGGCGCAAGCCGACAAGCGCGCCGCCGCCGCGCTGCTGGAGGCGGCTAGGCAACAGCAGCAGACCCTGCAGGGCATCCTGGCCGGACGGCTTCGCCAACTACCGGCGGATGGCCAGACGCCAGCCCTGCTCGAGGCCGTCACCGAGGCTGCCGAAGCCCAGGGCGTCAGCATCCTGGCCATCTCATTCGGAGTGGAGCAAGGAACGGCCGGGGATGCGTCCCAGGCGGTCGGCCCAGCCGCCTTCTACACCGAGTTGCCCATGCGGATCAGCCTGTCCGGCGGCTACCATCAGTTTGGCGCCTTCGTCAGCCGTTTGGCCAGCCTGCCGCGCCTAGTCATCCTGCAGGACTTTGATGTCCGCCGGCAACGCTCCGAACCGGGCCTAACAATGCACCTAAACGCAAAGATCTACCGCCACCGGGAGAACCTCCGATGAACCGCCGCACTGCCCGCAAGACGCAAGCCCCTCTTAATCGCCGCCGCAAGGGGCCGGGGAGTGGCGCGATGAACCGCCGCACCGCCCGCAGGGCGCAAGCCCAGGCCCGCTATGGCCGACACATCTCTCTCGGAAAAGAGATCAGTCGCCGCACTTTCCACAGGACGCAAGCCCAGGCCCGTTTATTCAGCCGCAAAGGACGCAGAGCGCGCAAAGGGCCTCCGCATGACGGGCGCCGCCCATCCCCGCACAGGACGCCAAGCCGCTGGACAGGTCACCCGACGTCATTCGCCCTAAGCGCCCTAAG
Organism: uncultured Pseudomonadales bacterium; assembly: GCA_964348115.1. Taxonomy (GTDB): domain Bacteria; phylum Pseudomonadota; class Gammaproteobacteria; order Pseudomonadales; family Azotimanducaceae; genus Azophilus. The sequence continues at coordinate 4,215 of CAYGBY010000159.1, read as the reverse complement.
CACACTGGCCGTAAATCCGGGAAGCTGCGCCAGATGCAAGCCGCACCGCCCCAGCCCGCCTTGCGCCGTTCGATGCACACGGGCACCCGCCCGCGGTCCAGAATCGGTTGGACGACAACGGCAAAGTCCGCCTTGCGCCGTTCGGCGCACAGCCGCGCCCGCCGCCAGGAATGTGCTTGCGCGCAAGAACACAAATGCAAAATTCAGCGCGATCATTCGGCCTCCTGCCGCACTATGCGGACTTTGCTTATTCGCCTTGGCGGCCTGCGCCCCGAAAGACGCCAACCTTGCCGGTGGCGCCAGCCCTACCCAACCAGACAGTGCGCCCATTGAGGCCATTGAGCCGCTGCCGTCCTTTGCAGCGCCGGCCCCAGTTGTCTATAGCGCAGCAGGGCGACGCAGTCCATTTGACGCCCCTACATCCCAAGCGACGCCAAAGGCGGCGCCAAGCAACGGATTGGCGCCTGATCCGCATCGTCAAAGGCAACATCTGGAAGAGTTTCCCCTGGCCAGCTTGACCCTTGTGGGCACCCTCGCCCAAGGGCGAGTTCGCCAAGGGCTGGTGCGCGACGAGGACGGGCGCGTTCACCCGGTGCGGCTGGGGGACTACCTAGGCGCGGACCACGGCCGCGTCTCACGCATAGAGCAGGGGGCCATCGAGGTGACGGAGTTGATTTCCAACGGGGAAGGCAACTGGACAGAGCGCCGGCAAACACTTCAGACCGCGCCTGCGCAGGCCGCGCCATGAGGCGCCTGCCGCTATGCGCCCGGCAAGATGGTGTCGTCGGCGATGCGAAGCAAGGCGCAGGCCGCGCCATGAGACGCCTGCCATTGTGCGCCTCGACCGCGGTAGGGGCCGGCGCGGCGGACGACGTATTTGGACGCGCCATGAGACACCTGCCATTGCGCACCTCGACCACACCCTCCCTTACGACATCCGTACCATCGCAGGCGGCGTCATGAGGTTCCTGCCACTGTGCGCCGCCTGCCTGGCGCTGAGCTTGGCGGCCATCCAGATCTGCGCTGCCGAGCCCCTTGGCCTGCAGGACGCCAGCGCAGACAACGCCGCCAACAACGCCCCCATCTCCCTGAACTTCCAGGACATCGAGGTGCGCGCCGCCCTGCAGCTCATTGGCGACTTCACCGGGCTGAACCTAGTGGCCAGCGACGCCGTGGCCGGCAACATCACCCTGCGTCTGCATAAGGTTCCTTGGCGGCAGGCGCTGCAGCTCATCCTGCAGGCCAAGGGCCTGGACCACCGCCAAATCGGCAACGTGCTGCTGGTGGCGCCAGCTGCGGAAATCGCCGCCACGGAGGAGCAGCGGCTGCAGAGCCAACAGCGCGCCGCCGCCCTTGCCCCCTTGCAGACGGCCCATATTCAGGTGGGCTACGCCCGGGCCGCAGATCTCTGGGCGCTGTTCAATGGGGCGGCGGACGTTGGGGCGGAAGGCGGCGTCCTCGGTGGCGCACTGATCGATGAGCGCACCAACGCCATCATCGTCACCGGCACCGAGGCGCAGATTGCGGACTTCCGCCGCATCGTGCAGGCCTTGGACACACCCGCCCGCCAAGTGCTGATCGAGTCCCGCATCATTACGGTGAACAGCGACTACTCGCAACACTTCGGCATCCGCTGGGGCGGCGGCGGCATCGAATTCGGCAACAACAGCGCAGTGCGCATCGGCGGCTCCCTGAACACCTTGGCGGAACTGCAGAACACCCTGGCGGACCCCGCCGGCGTGGGCGAGATCACCAGCCCGGACAACCTGGTGGTGGACTTGGGCGTCACCGGCGCCGGCGCCTCCAGCATCGGCGTCGGGGTCACCGGCAACAACTATCTTATCGACCTGGAGATATCGGCCCTGGCCTCGGAAGGCAAGGCGGAGGTCATGGCCCGTCCCAAGGTCATCACGGCGGACAAGACCCGCGCCCGCATCGAATCCGGCGTGGAGATCCCCTACCAGGAAGCCAGCAGCAGCGGCGCCACCTCCACCGCCTTCAAAGACGCCGTACTGGCCCTGGAGGTGACGCCGCGCATCACGCCGGACGATCGCATCATCATGGAGATCAATGTCAAGCAGGACAATGTAGGCCGCATCTTCAACGGGGTGCCTTCCATCAACACCAACGAAATTGAGACCGAGGTGCTGGTGAATGACGGCCAGACCGTGGTGCTGGGCGGCATTTTCCAGACGGACCGCAACCTGACTTCGGACAAAACCCCGCTGCTGGGCAATGTGCCGCTGCTGGGCCGCCTGTTTCGCCGCACATACGAACGCAACGACAAGCAGGAGCTGCTGATCTTCATCACCCCGCAAGTACTGCCCACAGGGGAAGCGGAGGAATCGCCGCCCAACGAAGGGGCGCAAGCCCAGCGGCGGACCGGCGCGGAGAACACCTAAGGCGGCGCCATCCCCGCGCCTGTCCACAACGCCTATGGAATCACAGGATAGAATCGCAGGATGCCGCAAAACATATACTTCGTAGGCATGATGGGCACCGGCAAGACGTCGGTGGGCCGCCATCTAGCCCGGTCCCTAAAGCGGGACTTCTTTGATTCCGACCAAGTCATCGAGGAACGCGCAGGGGCGTCCATTAGCTGGATATTCGATCTGGAGGGGGAGGAGCGGTTCCGCAACCGGGAGCAAACCGTCATCGACGAGCTCACCGCCCTTACCGGCATCGTGCTCTCCACCGGCGGCGGCGCCGTGCTGCGGCCGGAAAACCGGCGCCTCCTGCGCAGCAGGGGCTGCGTCATTCACCTGTACGGCTCGGTGGAGCAGCTCCACAGAAGGCTCAGCCGGGATCACGGCCGTCCCCTGCTGCAGAAAGGCAACCGCAAGGACACCTTGCGGCGCCTATGGGCGGAACGCAGCGCCCTCTACGAAGAAGTTTGCGACTACCGTTTTCTTTCCGGCGGCGGCGCCAAGCCATTGGCCGATAAAATAGAGGCCACCCTGCGCCGGGACAAGGTGATACGCGAGTGAACCGCCCCAATTCCGCCAACCCGCCTGCCCCATCCGGGGCGTGCGGACGGCCAGCCCACGGATGGAGGCCTGCATGATTGAACTGCGGGTGGATCTTGGCCAACGCAGCTACCCGATTTTCATCGCCGCGGGCCTGCTCGGCCGCGGCGAGCTGCTGAAGCCCCATATCGGCGGGCGGCAAGTCCTGGTGGTGCCCAACAAAACCGTAGCCCCCTTGTACCTTAACCGCCTGCTGGCCGGTTTGGACGGCCTGCAAGCGGACGTGTTGGCGCTTGAAGATGGCGAACGCTTCAAGACCCTTGCCACCTACGCCGAAGTGCTGGACGTCCTGATGCGCAAGCGCCACAACCGCACCACCACCCTTATCGCCTTGGGCGGCGGCGTGGTGGGCGACATCACGGGCTTCGCCGCCGCCACCTATCAGCGCGGCGTGCCCTTCATCCAAGTGCCCACCACCCTGCTGGCGCAGGTGGATTCCTCCGTAGGCGGCAAGACCGGCGTGAACCATCCCCAAGGCAAAAACATGATCGGCGCCTTCCATCAACCCTGCTGCGTGGTCGCCGACACCGCCGTGCTGCGGACCCTGCCAACCCGGGAATACCGGGCCGGGCTGGCCGAAGTCGTGAAGTACGGCATGATCTGGAGTGCTGAGCTGTTCGCTTGGCTGGAGCGGCAAACGCACCCGCTGGCGCAGCGGAACCCCGGCGTCCTAGCCGAGGCCATACACCGCTCCTGCGCCATCAAGGCGGAGGTGGTGCGCCAGGACGAACGCGAACAGGGCCTGCGCGCCATCCTGAACTACGGCCACACCTTCGCGCACGCCTTGGAGACGCTGACCGGCTACCAACAGCTGCTGCACGGCGAGGCCGTGGCCATCGGCATGGTGCTGGCGGCGGACTGCGCCCAACGCCATGGCCTTTTCGACCAAGAAGGCGCCCGACGCCTAGCCAGCCTGCTAGCGGCCTTGGGCCTGCCCACCCGAACGCCCCAAGGCCTGGATCCAGCCGCCGCCCTGCAAACCATGGGCATGGACAAGAAAGCGGTGGAAGGCCGCTTGCGGCTGGTTCTGCCGGAGCGCATCGGCGCCGTGCAGGTGACGGATGAAGTCGATCAGGAAGCCGTGCTGCAAACACTAAGAAACCTGTGAACAAGTCCCGGCAGCCTGGAGGAGCCTAGCCCGCATATCTCACCGATTGAGTCGAGCGGCTGATGTTGTCGTGAATGGAGG
>CAYGBY010000158.1:0-9265 GCA_964348115.1 uncultured Pseudomonadales bacterium | reverse complement strand
CCCGCTGCTGAGAGCGGGGCGCTGGGCGAACGCGACTTGTTCAGAGGTTCCCTAGTATGCTGTCCCGCAAGTAAGTGGGTTTTAGTCGCTAGGCCATTTTGGCTTCCGGCAAGGCGCGATGACGCCGCGTGGCAGGCCCCACACAAGGAGGAGCAACGCGGCCGGGGCCAAAAGGGCCACGAATAATCACACTGTTCAGAGGTTCCTTAAGGCGCATGGAGGCGACCAGAAAGGAAAATTATGGATGATGATGCCTACGGAATATTGCGGCTGCCCACGGTCCGCCGGGATCAGCGGCGAGCCGACGCGGATGGCCGGCGGGGGCCAACCCAGCAGGGCCGGCCGCCGGCGTTGGGGCCGTTCCAGCCGCTCGCCATTCGGGCGCAAGGCGGGTTGACGGCCTGATGCCGCTGGATCTGTCCTGCTTGGCGCCCGATCAGCGCATTTTCGTGGCCGGGGGCAGCAACGAACCCTCCGGCCTGTTGGCCGCTCTGCGTCAAGCGCAGTTGCCTGAGGCCCTGCACTTCGTGCAGTTCCCCTTGGCCGGGTACAACCAAACGGACTTCACCGCTTGGCGCCCCAGCTACCAAATGACGGTGCCGTTCATGGCTCCGCATTTGCGTCATGCGGACCCGCGGCGGCTGCACTTTCTGCCCATGCAGATGCGCGCCTTCCATGCGTACGTGGGGCGCTGCACGGATGTGGCGCTGATTCAGGTGGCGCGGGGGCGGGACGGGCGCCTGCGCTTGGGGCCGAATGCGGATTTCGCGGCGGCCGCCCTCGCCGGCGCCAAGTTCGTGCTGGCGGAGTGCAACAGCGCCCTGATTGCCCCAGCCGGGTGCCCGCTGGTCGATGAGGCGCGGCTGCATGGCGTGCTGACCACCCGTCGGCCGCTGTTCGCAATGCCCGCCGCCGCTGTGGACGAAACCGCCCGCGCCATCGGCACCCTGGTGGCGGATCTCATCGACGACGGCGACTGCATCCAAACCGGCATCGGGGCCATTCCCGCCGCCATCCTGCAGGCGCTGGGCGGCAAGAAGGACTTAGGCATGCACGGCGGCCTTATTGACGATGGCGGCGTGGCGTTGATCCGCGCGGGGGTCATCACCGGCGCCCGCAAGCCCATCGACCGGGGGCGGCACATCACCGGCATGGCCTTGGGCGATCAAGCGCTGTTGGACTGGTTGGCGGATGCGCCGCAGGTGGTCTTCAAAAGCGCTGACTACACCCATGAGCTGGGCGTCATCGGGCAACTGCCGAATTTCGTGTCCATCAACTCCGCCGTGCAGGTGGACCTGCTGGGCCAAGTCAACGCGGAAGTCGCCAATGGGCGGCAGATCTCCGGCACAGGCGGCAGCGTCGACTTCATGCGCGCCGCCAAAGCCAGCCCCGGCGGGCGCTCCATCATCGCCATGACGGCCACCGCCCGCCGCGGCGCGGCGTCCCGCATCGTGCCCCGGGTGGAGGTCGTCACGGCATTGCGCACGGATGTGGACATAGTGGTCACCGAATTCGGCGCCGCCCACTTGCGGGATGCGCCTTTGGACCAACGCGCCAAGGCCCTGGCGGCCATTGCCGCCCCGCAGTTCCGGGACGCGCTGGGTTCCTGACCGGCGGCGTCCTTTTTCCTCGCCATATGGCGCCTAGTTCCCAATGCGAATTTCAGTTCTGAGGGGACCGGATGGGAGGCCTGCTGCGAGGCGCCGTTGGTGGGATGCTGGCGGTGGGGAAGCGGCCGTTTCCGACCAGCCGCCCTTGCTTGCAAATTTGGCGGGGCTGGTCAACAGTAGATGCGCCTGATGCAAAGGATTGCGCCCATGAGCTCCAACAGGCTGTGCGCCCGTACGGAATTGCCGTTGGCCCGGCCTGCGCAATTGCGCATGGCGGCCACGCCAACGGCGCCGGCGCATCCAGCCTTGGGGGGCTTGGTTTGTTGGGTGAACGGGCTGCGCTTTGGCGGACCAAGCCTCCGCCCATTCGTCGCTTTCGCCAAGGGGCTTTCCAGGGGGCGAGGACTGTGCTGCTGAAGTCTGGGCAATGGCTGGGGCGGGGCAGCCTGCTGGTGGAAGGCGCGAGCCTCGGGCAGGCGGTGGAGTGCGATGTGCTGGTGGAGCAGGACAGCGGCGGCCTGACCCTCACCGGTGAGGTGGGCTTCAAGGCGGCCCAGGCCATGCCGCTGTCCATTCGCGTGGCGCCGGATGAGGTGGGCACCTACGTGGTGGACGCCCGCTTGGGCGAGTTGGGGCTCGACGGGGTGGCCAAACTGGAGAGCGCGCCGAATCTCGGGCTGCTGTGGAACCGCAAGGACAGCCTGCACGTGGCCTTTACCCTATTTGAGCTGCGCAGCGGCTATGGCTTTCGCGGCTTCCTGCGCGAGCAGGGCCGAACGTTGACTTGGGAGGTGGCGTTTTCCTTAAGGCAGGACGCCATCGAGGCGGATAACGTGGTCACCCTGCGCCCCCGACGTTGAGGTCGCGTCTGGGCCATTCCGCAAAAGCCAGTTTTTGGGTGGGCGTTTAGGGCGCTGCGCCGTCGCCCTCGCCCGCTGGCGCTTCGGCCAGCGGCACCGCATGCATCTTCGCCCGGGCCTCCAGGGCGCGGCGTTCGCGTTTGGCCAGCTCCTCCAGGAAAAAGCGGATCAGGTTGTCGACCGTCGTGCTGCGCTTGCTGGCGTAGGTGCGCAGGATTTGCAGCATCTCAGCATCCAGGCTGACGGTGATGCGATGGCGGCGCATGGCGCCCTGCCTCTGCCCGCGGGCCCTAGTCCGCGGCCCGGGACGGCGGCGGGGCGATTTGGCGGCGCAGGGTGGATGCAAGGAACATTTGGGCTAGGTTAAGCGCGGGGCCTACTTAGTCTCCAGGGACGATTTCTCGACTTCTTGTGGCTGATGCGCCCGGATTGGCGGTGGATATCGGGAAGATCGGGGCTAGGAGACTGCGCCCTAGGCGCTAGAGCGCGAGGCGTTCCCGCAGGAAGGTTTCCAGCTCCGCCGCCGCCACCCGCACTTGCCCCATGCTGTCGCGGTCGCGCACTGTCACCGTGTCGTCGCCTTCAATGGTCTGGAAATCCACCGTCACGCACAGGGGCGTGCCCACTTCATCGTGGCGCCGGTAGCCCTTGCCGATGTTGCCGGTGTGTTCATAGAGGATGCGGCCAAGGCCCAACGCCTGCAGGCTGCGTTTGATGCTGCGCGCCTTGGCGACAATGCCTTCGTGGTTGCGCTTCAGCGGCAGCACCGCCGCCTTGATGGGCGCCAAGTGCGGCGCCAAGCGCAGCACCTGGCGCTTGGCGCCGTTGTCAAGCTCCTCGCTGTCGAAGGCCTCGTTCATCACCGCCAGCACGCCGCGGTCCACCCCGGCGGCCGGTTCGATGACGTACGGCACCCGCCACTTCCCGGTGGCGTCATCGCGCACCGCCAGCCGGGCGGTGGAGTCGGTGTTTTTCCCGACAGCGGCGGTCAGGTTGAGATTGGCTGCGTCCTTGGAATGGGCGCCTAGGTCGAAATCCGTGCGGTTGGCGATGCCCTCCAACTCCTCCACGCCGTGCGGAAAGGGGTACATCAGGTCGTAGGTGGCCTTGGAGTAGTGGGCAAGCTCCTCCTGCGGCACCTCATGGACGGTCAGCGCGCTGCGCGGCACCCCTTGGGCCTGCCACCAATCCAGCCGTTCGTCCAACCAGCGTCTGTGCCAGGCTTCGTCCTCTCCCGGGGGAACGAAGAACTCCAGTTCCATCTGCTCGAACTCCCTGGTGCGGAAGACGAAGTTGCGGGGGGTGATCTCGTTGCGGAACGCCTTGCCCATCTGCGCGATGCCGAAGGGCAGGCGCCGGGCGGTGGCGTCCAGCACGTTCTTGAAATTGGTGAAGGTGCCTTGGGCCGTCTCCGGGCGCAGGTAGGCGAAGGAGGCGCCATCGTCCACCGGCCCCAAGGCGGTTTTCAACATCAGGTTGAAGGGGCGCGGCTCGGTCAGATCCCGGGATCCGCAGCGCGGACAGGCGGACCCGATCTGATCCGCCCGCCAGCGGCTCTTGCACTGGCGGCAGTCCACCAAGGGGTCGGAGAAGGTTTCCTCGTGGCCGGAATGGCGCAGCACTTGGCGATGGGTGAGCAAGGCCGCGTCCAAGCCCTCCACGTCGTCCCGTTCATGCACCATCGCCCGCCACCAAGCGGCCTTCAGGTTGTTCTTCAACTCCACGCCCAAGGGCCCGTAATCGTACAGGCCCTGCACTCCGCCGTAGATTTCGCTGGACTGGAATATGAAGCCGCGGCGCTTGCACAGGGCGCTGAGCTCCTCCATGGATGATGCCGGCACGGGGCCTCCTTGGTTGGTCGACGTCGCCGCCGCTGCGGGCGCGGACGGGTAGCGCACTATACCCGATGCCAGGCAGTCTGGACCGTCTCTGTTATGGCGCAGCAGGACCATCCCAAAGAGTCCGCTCTTGAAAGAAAATCTCTGAAAGATCATTGGGTGCCGCGGAATTTGCGGCATCTTGCGAAGAATATTCACAAACCTTCGCTATCGGGCTTTGCTGAGGGCTGGCGGACGACTTTGGGATGGTCTTGTATAGCGCAGACACATTTGGCGAATTTGGGAGGCGCTTGGCCGGCAGTCGCGGTAGGATGCTGAGGCGCTGCCGCAGCACTTGGCGGTGGTGGCGCGCACCGAACCCAATTAGGAGAACTCCCATGACAACTTGGTGGTCGAAGACCGTTTTGATCGGGGCCGCGGCGGCGGCCTTGCTGTTGCCCATCGGCGCACTGGGCGCGCGCTTTGGCTTGTGGGGCTTCAGCGGCGGATTTCTGCTGCTGACTGTAGGCGCCGGCTTGGCCGTGGTGATCCTGTCCGGCAGCATCCCTGCCGCCATCATCGCCCGCCGCCGGGGGCTGGCTGGGGACGCTCGCGCCTGCTTTGTCGGTTTGGCGGTCGCAGGGCTGATCATCGGCGTCATGGGCCTGCAGCTTCAGCGCGCCGTTTCGGCGCCGGCCATCCACAACCTGTCCACGGATGTGCAAGATCCGCCGCAGTTCATTGCGGTGCCGGCGCTGCGCGGGAAGGGCGCCAATCCGCTGGAATTCGCCGCTGAGGAGTTGGCGCCCTTGCAGGCTGCGCACTATCCCTGGGTGGCGCCCCTCAGGTTGGCGGCAAGCCCAGCGGACGTCTTCGCCAAGGTGTTGGCGGTGCTGCAGGGCATGGGGCTTGAGATCGTGGCGCAGCATCCCGATCAGGGCCTGGTGGAGGCCACCGCCACCACCTTCTGGTTCGGCTTCAAGGACGACGTGGCGGTGCGGGTGCGGGCCGACGGTGCGGGAGCGCTTATCGATGTGCGCAGCATCTCCCGGGTGGGGCGCAGCGACCTAGGCGCCAACGCCAGGCGCATCGGGGAGATTCTGGCGGGCCTGTCCGAGGAGTGAGGCAGCGCTCGCCGGCTGATCTCCCACATCCAACTTGGGCGGGGGCGCACCGCAGTTTGGCTGGCGCCGCAAAGCCCCGCCGGCGCAAGGCGCACATAAATTTGAGCGGATGACGCACACGAAGCATAGCCTTCGCCCATAGTCCCGCACCGCCGTTGGGCGTCAAGATTGGGCCTTTGCAAGCCAAGGCCCGCGCCCTTGTCCCTGTTCCGTCCCGAAGTTCTCGCCGAACGCGCCAACGCCCCTGGTTGGGGCGCCGTGATCATCGCCCGGGCGCCTGCCCTCGGCTGGGCCAGCTTGGGCTTGGCGGCCGTCGCCTTGGCCGGGCTGGCCTTGGTGCTGAGCCTGGACTACGCCAAGAAGGTGCGTGTGCGCGGCTACCTGGAACCCAGGGACGGCATCGCGGAAGTGTTGGCGCCAGCCGCCGGCGTGCTGGCTGCCCAGCAGGTCCGCGAGGGGACCAAGGTGGCGCCCGGCCAAGTGCTGGCGGTGCTGAACCATGACCGCCGCACCCAGGACGGCCGTCTGGCTGAAGCGGAGGAGGCCAGCTACCTGCAGGCCTCCCTGCTGCGCCTCGGGCAGCGCGTGGCTGCCGACTCGGCGAAGTACGCCGGCGAACGGCAGGCTTTGCGGCAGGACTTGCGCCACCTCGCCCAAGCGCAGGAGGCCCTTGGGGAGCAGGTGCGCCTGGCCGATGCCCAGTTGCGGCTGCAGCGGCAGGCGCAGGCGCGCCTGGAGAAGCTCATGGCCGAGGGGCTGGTGTCCGGCGCCGCCTATGATCTGGAGCGCCGCAACACCCTTGCCGCAGCGCAGTCGCACAGCCAGGCGCAGCACGCCTTGGTGGCCAACCAGCGGCAGTCGGCCCAGGTGCGGGAGGCGTTGGCGCAGTTAGGCCAGGCGCAGGCGGCCCGGCGGCTGGAGCTTCAGCAGCAGCAGGCGGACTTGGCGCGGCAGCTTGCGCGGCTTGCCGAAAGGCGCCAGACCGCCGTGGTGGCTCCCAAGGGCGGCATCGTGTCCTTTGTGCAGTTTCGTTTGGGGGATCGGGTGGCTGCGGAACAGGTGCTGATGACGGTGACCGAGGAAGCCCAGGCCATCGATCTGGTGCTGTTGGCGGACGCCGACGCCGCGGCCGATCTGTCCGTGGGGGATGAAGTGCGCTTTAAGGCCTTGGGCGGGCAACGGCGGCGCAGCCGCATTGGCTTGGCGCAGGTGCGCGAACTCAGCAAGGCGCCGCAGAGGCCCTATCAACTGCGCAGTTGGGTGGAGGTGCCTGGGGCGGTATTTCGCGCCAAGGCAAGGGTTTCCCGCTTTCCGGATGGCGTGCCCTTGCGCAGCGGCATGGCGGTGGACGCCTTCGTGGTCACCAGGTCCCGCGCCCTCTGGCGTTGGCTGCTGGAGCCGCTGACCGGCGCCCTGGAAGGGCTTTAGCGGGAGGCCGGCGGTGATTGAGGCCAGTTGGCGCCGCAGGACGCCGGTGCTGCTGCAGGCGGAAGCCCATGAATGCGGTTTGGCCTGCATCGCCATGATTTCCGCCTATCACGGGCGCCACCTGGATATGGCTGAGTTGCGCAGCCGCGGCCTGGCGAGCGCCCGCGGCGCCACCCTGAAGGATCTGGCCGCCATCGCAGAGGGGGAGGGGTTCAAGACCCGCGGGCTGCGCCTGGACATGGAGCACCTGCCGCAACTGGCCGCGCCCGCCATCCTGCATTGGGACCTGAACCACTTTGTGGTGCTCATCAAGGTCGGTTTGCGCCATGTCTGGGTTCATGATCCGGCCCTGGGCCGGCGCAAGCTGCCCATGGATGAGGTGTCGCGGCGTTTCACCGGCGTGGCCATGGAGCTTGCCCCGGCGCCCGGCTTTCAACTCAAGCGTCCGGCGCCAAGGCTGAAGATCTGGGATCTGTGGCGCGGCGCGGAGGGGCTCAACACGAACCTGCTGAGCGTTTTCGTGCTCTCGCTGCTGCTGCAGATCACCCTCATCGCCGCGCCTTTGCAGGTGCAGTGGGTCATCGATGCAGGCGTGGCCTACGCGGATGGGGAGCTGGTGGGCCTGCTGGCTTTGGGGTTTGTCTTCGTGCTGGTCATTCGCCTGGCCGCGGAGCTGTTCCGCGGCTGGCTGATCGTGCGCCTGACCCATCTGGTGGCGTTCGAGTTCGCCCGCAACCTGTTCGCGCATATGCTGCGCCTGCCCTTGGAGTGGTTCGAGAAGCGCCACCTTGGGGACCTGACCTCCCGCTTCGGCTCCTTAGGTCCCGTGAAGGATGCGTTGACCCAAGGCTTGGTTACGGTGATCGTGGACGGCCTAATGGCCTTGGCCATGCTGGCCATGATGCTGGGCTATGACGCCATGCTGGCCGGCATCGTGCTGGGCGCCTGCGCCCTGTACCTCATCTCCCGCTTGGTGCAGATACCGGCGCTGATGCGCATCACCATGGACGAGATCCATGCTGGCGCCAAGGCGGAGACCAGTTTCCTGGAGTCCATGCGCTCCATGCCGGCAGTGCGGGTTTACAGCCAGGAGCGCGGCCGCATGGAGCTGTGGCAAAACCATCAGGCGTTGGCCCTGAATGCCGGCATCCGCCGCTCCAAGCTCATGCTGCTCGGCGATGGCTTCCGGACGCTGCTGTTCGGCCTGGAGACCATTGCCGTCATCTACTTCGGCGCCAGGCATATCCTCGACGGGGCGCTGTCCATTGGCATGTTGTACGCGTTCCTGAGCTACAAGAACAATTTCACCGCCCGCTTTGGCGACCTCATCGCCCAGGGGCTGGAGCTGCGCCTGCTGCGGGTGCACCTGGAGCGCCTGGCCGACCCCTATGCCGCGCAGCCGGAACTGTCCCGGCAGGCCGCGCCCACTGCCGCCGTGGCCGGAGACCTGGAGTTGATGAAGGTGTGCTTCCGCTATGGCGAACACGAGCCCTGGGTGCTGCGCGACCTTGAGCTCAGGGTGCCCAAGGGCGCCTTTGTGGCCTTCGTGGGACCCTCCGGCGGCGGCAAGACAACCCTATTGAAGCTGCTGCTTGGCCAAGCCCTGCCCACCGATGGGGAGGTGCGCGTGGCCGGGCGCAGCCTGGTGGAGGAGTGGCGGCAGCGCTTCCGCCACTCCGCCGGCTGCGTTCTGCAGGACGACGCCCTGTTCGCCGGCAGCCTAGCCGCCAACATCTCCCTATTCGCCGCCAATATCGACCTTGAGCGCTTGGCGCAGGCCTGCCGGGCAGCCGCCATTGAGGAGCTCATCAACAGCCTGCCCATGGGCTTCGAGACCTTGGTGGGGGATATGGGCACCGCGCTGTCCGGCGGCCAGATGCAGCGCATCCTGCTGGCCCGGGCCCTCTATCGCAAGCCGGCTTTCCTGTTCTTGGATGAAGGAACCGCCCACTTGGACCCAGCCACCAAGGCCGACATTCACCAAGCCATCGTGCGCCTAGACTGCACCCGGGTGGTCGCCACCCATGATCCGGCCTTGGCGGCCCTTGCGGATCAGGCCTACCTTGTGGCGGACGGGGCCGTCACGCCCATCGACCCCAGACAACTCCCCCGTCAGGCCGCCTGACCAGCCCGCTGCGTGCGCTGGCGGCCGCCATCAGGGCGCACCCCGCCTTTCCGCTGGTTCACTGCGCGGCGCAAAACTTGGCCATGGGCGGCGAATGAGGCAGCCGCCGTCGGAATATTTCCATTGAACCGCCGCACGGATCAGCAATTCCCATTTGGCGTCCAACTCCACTGTTCAACAGGGAAAGGCTCCGCCTTACATCCAGATGACCGGCAGCAATCCCCATCTGGGTCTAACTTTACTGTTCGGCGCGCGACACTTCGCATTTCCGGCTTAATTCGGGCCAAATCGACCGGCAAGC
>CAYGBY010000157.1:0-9367 GCA_964348115.1 uncultured Pseudomonadales bacterium | reverse complement strand
CGCACCGGCATGGCGGGGGCGGTGATCGACCCACCCCCCTGTGAACGCCCACCTGGAGGAAGCCCATGACGATCCCAGCCAAGGCCAGAGCGCTGAACCGCTCCCGCAGCATCTGTGAACGCCCACCTGGAGGACAACCATGACGATATGGACCGACTTGACCGGAATTGAATTCTCGCTGCGCTACCAAAGTGCTGGCGGGTTGCGCACCAGAACGCTCATAGCGGGCACTGGGCCCGACGTTCTGTTTCTACACGGCACCAGCGGCCATCTGGAGGCGTTCAGCACAAATTTCGTCGCCCATGTCCAGGCCGGCTTCCGATGCCACGCCATCGACGCGCTGGGCCATGGCTATACGGAAAAGCCGGACCGCCCCTACGAAATTGCCGACTACGCGGCGCACGTGCTGGCGTACATGGATGCCTTGGGCATTGACAAGGCCAATCTCGCCGGTGAGTCCTTGGGGGGTTGGACCAGCGCCCACCTGACCATTCGCCACCCGCACCGCGTCCAGTCCCTGCAATTGATCGCCGCCGGCGGCACCAAGGCCAATCCGCAGGTCATGGAGCGCATCAAGCGCACCACCACCCAAGCAGTGACCCAGGACGACCCGCAGCTTACCCGGGCGCGGCTTGAACTGCTGATGCACGACCCCGGCAAAGATGTCAGCGATGAACTGGTTGAGATACGCCACGCCATCTACCACCAACCCGAATTTCGCGACAATCTTCACAATTTGCTGTGTCTGCAGGAAATGGAGATACGGCAGCGCAATCTTCTGCGCCCGGAAGATCTAGCGCAAATCCAGGCGCCGACCTTGGTGATCTGGGGGCGAAACAACCCATTCGGCGAGGTTCCGGAAGCCCAGAAAATGCATGAGGCAATCAAGGGATCCACCCTGGAGCTATTCGACGCCTGCGGACATTGGCCCCAACACGAACATGCACAGCGCTACAACAAACTGTCAATCGCCTTTCTCAAGGCTCACAATCCGCTGGATTGAGGCCTATTGCGGCGAGAGGGAGAACCGGATGCAGCAGGAGCACCCGCATCTGATTGCGAAGCGCGGCAGGGGCCTGACTGCCTTGCGCGGCAGTTGTTCAGCAATTCTCATTAAGGCCTTCAACCCCTCCACAGAAAGGGTTTGCCGGTCGATTTGGCCCGAATTAAGCCGGAAATCCGGGGGCGCTATGCACCCAATAGTGAAGTTAAGCGCCAAAACAAGAATTGCTGGCGGTTGTTTGGTTACCTTGCGCGGCAGGGGCCCGATTACCTCGCGCGGCAGGGGCCCGATTACCTCGCGCGGCAGTTGCCGCGACGCCCGCAAAACCCAGCGTCCGCAGGCCCCCCGTGATTGAGTGGTTCTATCCTTGGGATCAAATCGACTCCGTGCTGCGGGTCGAGCTCGGCATCTGGATACTCCTGGTGGTCAGCGGATGCGCACTGTCAGGGCGGCGGATATGGAAGCTTCGCAAGGGGGCTTCTGTCCTGTCCGACAAGTTGCCATGATGTCAGGGTTCACTGCGCGATCGATGCAAGCTGTGCGGCACCGCCCCTGTCGGCGCGGTTGGCAAGGACCGCAGCGCGGCCGCCGTGCCCCGAAGGACGCACCGCACGGGGCCTGGGACGTCGAACTGGGCGTCGGCCGCAGCGCCCAACAGCGCGAACTCCCGGCGGGTGCGCCACATGGAGCCTGTGACCCTGGCGCGGCCCTTGGCGATAGAGGGTTGGCCATCGCCGGGGGGCTGCGCCTTGCCACAGGCACCCTGCAACGCGCAGAAACGATGGAAACCTATCGGACAGGACAGGATGCGGATCAACAATGACCTCCCTGCTGCTGGCGCTGTTCTGTCTGGCCGCGGTAAGCCTGGCCATTGGCATCAGCTCCGCACGGGGCGTGCGCGGCGCCGCCGACTATTATTCGGCCAAGGGCCGCATGCCTTGGTACATGCTGGTCGGCACCTTCACGGCGTCCAACGTAAGCGCTGGCCTGTTCCTTGGCGCCACCAACACGGCGGGCGACAACGGCTACGCCCTGTGGGCGGCCTATGTGCCCACCAGCGCCGGCTTTCTGCTGTGCATCGGCGTGGTTGCCCTGTGGGTTCGCCGGCTGGCAGAGCGTTACCGGGTGTTGGATTTGGTGGATGTCCTTCAGCACCGCTACCAAACCCGCGGCGCTGCGATTCGCTCCTTGAGCGGCGCCATTCTGGCGCTGGCCTACATCCCCCTGCTGGTCGCCCAGTTCCTGGCGTTGGCGAGCATTCTTGCCGCGCTATCCGGATTGCCCCAAGGCGCCGCCCTAGGGCTGGTTGCAACGCTGGTGGTGGGCTATACGCTGCTGGGCGGCATGCCGGGCGTCATCCGCACGGACGGCATTCAGTTCCTAGTGCTGGTGGTGGGCCTGCTGGCGGCCGTGCCTCTTGCGCTGTCCGCGGCTGGCGGCGGCGACGCTGGGGCGGGCTGGGAGAAGATTGGGCGGCTGCAGGAGACATTCGTCTGGGCCACGGAGGGGCTGCCTTGGTTCGCCGTTTTCGGCCAACTGGTTTGGCTATTCGCAATTCCCGTGCAGCCCCACCTGGTTTCGCGGTTCCTGGCGGCGCGCCGCGAGCGCGACATCGTGCTGGCCTTGCCGCCCTGCATGGTGCTCACCTTGCTGATCTACGGCGCCACGGTGCCCCTAGGCCTGGCCGGGAGGGTGCTGGAGCCCAATCTGCCGGCAACAGGCTACTACTATGTTGAATTGGCGATTCACCATCTTCCAAAAGCGATCGGGGCCTTGGCCTTGGCGGCCATTGCCGCGGCCGCCCTGTCGACGGCCTCCACAGTGCTGATGGTGGTTGGGCAGACAATCTCCAGCGCACCCCTTGGGCGCTTAGGCCCTAAGTTCCTGCGCACGGAGATGGGCCGCGCCCGGCTGGGCGTTCTGGCGGCGGGCGTTTGCTCCGGCGCCATCGCCGCAGTGCAGCCGTTGGGCCTTTTCTGGCTGGTGGTGCTGTCGGCGTCCCTGATCGCCTGCGGGTTCTTCGCGCCGCTTTTTTTCGGGATGCTGTGGCGGCGCGCCACCGCGCAAGGCGCACTGGCCGCAATGGCGAGCGGAGTGGGCGCGGCGGTGATCGTGTACACCCTGAACACTGTCCTCGGCACCCACTACTTTGTCAGCGAAGCGTTCGCGGGACTGGCGGTAAGCGCCTTGACGCTGATTGGCGTCAGTCTGCGCACGCAGGCCAGCCCTGAGGAAATAGAGATCATGCGTTGCGCGCGAACGCCCATTCCGCGTCCCCCTGCGAAGGAGTCCACATTATGAACAGCCGCGTTATGCGGGTTTGCGCCCTTGCCTTGTTCACAGCCGCCAACTTCTGCCATGCCGAAGCGGACGTCGCCATCGAGACGCCTGGACGGGTGGAGTCGCTGCCGGCGGCGCCCGGGGCCCATTGGATCTGGGTCAGCGACATGGTGTGGACCGCCATGACCGACGGGCGGGCCACCCTGATTGACGCTGGAAGCGGCCAAGTTCTGGGCATGCTGAGCACCGGCTACAGCTTCAACACGCTAACCCTGCCGCGCAGCCCAGGCATCATCTACGCCGCGGAAACCTACTACAGCCGCTACACGCGGGGCGAGCGGACGGATGTGGTCACCGCCTACGACGGGCAAACGCTTGCGCCCCTGTTCGAAGTGAAGATTCCGCCCAAGCGTATGTCCACTACGCCCAAGCTCTCCACCACGGCGCTGACCGACGACGACCGCTTTCTGCTGGTCTACAACTTCACGCCCGCCCAGTCCTTCTCCCTGGTCGACGTGCAGGCGCGGAAGTTCGTCGGCGAAGTGCCCGCAGGCGGGTGTGCGCTGGTCTATCCAGTCGGGGAGCGGTCGTTTCTGTCCCTGTGCCCCACTGGCGCCGTGCGGCTGGTCAGGCTGGACGACAACGGGGCGCTGCGGAACGCACGAGTCAGCGACGCCTTCTTCGACCCCCAGAACGATCCCCTGCTTGAGAAGGGCGTGCGGCAAGAGGACGGCGTTTGGCTGTTCCCCTCCTATGAATCCGACATCTATCGCGTCGCGGTCGGGCAAGGCGACGCCATCGACGGGCGACGCGCCTGGTCCCTGCTGGACGACGCCGACAAACAGGCATCCTGGCGCATCGGCGGCATTCAGCCGCTGGCCATCGGCGTTGCGGCGAATCGCCTATACGCGCTGATGCACCAAGGCGGGCCGGATACCCACCATCAACCGGGCGAAGAGGTCTGGATGTTCGATTTGACCACGCGCAAGCGACTGGCGCGATTCGTGCTGAAGCATCCCGCCACCTCAATTCAAGTCAGCCAGGATGACCGGCCCTTGCTGTACGCGGTGCGTCCCGATGCGACTGAATTGATCGTATACGACGCCCAAACCGGCCAACATCTGCGCACGGTGCGGGAAGTCAGCATCACGCCTTCCTTGCTTCAGCTACCGAGATAATCCAAGGAGAACCGCAATGGGCGCCATGGACAACTGGATCGAGACTCTGTCCCGAGCAATTGCCGGCAGGACCTCCAGGCGGGGGTTCCTAGCCAGGTGCTTCGCCGCTTTCGGCACGGCCACCCTGCCGCTGCTGCCGTTAGCCCGTTCGGCGCAAGCGGATGGTCCACCCGAAGACCTGGAGTCCGACGACCCCTTGGCTTGCGCATACTGGCGTTACTGCGCCATCGACGGCTATCTGTGCGGCTGTTGCGGGGGCAGCTACAACGCCTGCCCGCCCGGCACGGAAATGTCGCCCATCACCTGGATCGGAACCTGCAAAAATCCGGCGGATGGCCGCAACTACCTTATCTCCTACAACGACTGCTGCGGCAAATCGACCTGCAACCGCTGCTTTTGCGCCCGCAGCGAGGGCGAGAAGCCGGTTTACATCCCGGCCAAAAGCGCTGGAATCAACTGGTGCCTGGGAACATCCACGAACGTCTACCACTGCTCCACGGCCATCGTAATCGGCGTGCAGTAAGGATGATCCTGTAGTAGCTCAGATACATGCTGAACGCCTACGACAACCTCCGGGCCAACGGCTGCACCGGTGCGGTGCCCTAAGGCACACCGACCTCAGCCGGCGCACACTGTGCCGGTGGAAGGCCGCGCCTACGCCGCGTCCGCCCACTCCGGCAAGTTCGCGCATGTTCAGGTTAGGGAACCTCTGAACAAGTCGCGTTCGCCCAGCGCCCCGCTCTCAGCAGCGGAGGATGGCGTTGCAGCCATGGCAAGGCAACCCGCAGAGCAGAGGGCATTCCACGGTCCGTACGCCGCAGGGCGCCCTTCGGGAGGGCCTAAAGGGCACACTGGCAGCGTTGCGGCGCATTGTGTGGGGGGCTGCCACACCGCTTCGCCGCGCCTTTCCGTCACGCCCTTTAGGCTCCTCTGGGCTTCCGGGACTTGTTCAGAGGCTCTTTAGCGCAGCCGCACCGCCGTGCCGCTGGCCACCAGCAGCACCATGCCTTTGCCGCCGCCGCTGATTTCGCTGTAGTCCAGATCCACGCCCACCACGGCATCTGCGCCCACGGCGCCCGCTTCCTGCGCCAGCTCGCGCAGGCAGGTTTCCCGCGCCTCCCGCAACGCCTTCTGGTGCGTCCCGCTACGCCCGCCGATGAAGTCCCGCAAACCACCCAGCATGTCGCGAAAAACATTGATGCCCAACACGCATTCGGCGCTGACGATGCCTAGGGCTTGCTGAATCTCCCGACCGGGAACGGTATGGGTGGTGACCAATTTGGTGCTGGCGATAGGCATGGATGCATCCTCAAGAAACGTTGCTTCTAGCAGCGAACTATAGCGCACTGTCCCGATTGTTTCCGCTGCGCCTGCCGCCGGCGCCAGGACCATCCCAAAGTGTTCGCTCTTGAAAGAGAATTTCTGAAAGGCCATTGCATGCCGCAGAATATTCATAGACCTTCCATGTAGGGCCTTGCCGAGGGCTGGTGGACGACTTTGGGATGGTCCTGGCCGCCAGCCCCCTTGGCCGGGCCGGGCATCTTTAGCTTAGGCGCCGTGTCCCGTTTGTTTCCGCTGTTCCTGCCGCTGGCGCCCCGGCACCGCTTCCGGCCACATCCGGCCTCTCCCACTTTTCCCGCCATTAATGCTAAATTCGCCCGACAGCAAGCCACCCAACCAGGAGCAACCCATGACCCTACGCATAAACTCCCAGGCACCGGACTTCGAAGCCCAAACCACCCAAGGCGCCATCAGCTTCCACGACTGGATTGGCGACGGCTGGGCGGTGCTATTTTCCCACCCCAAGGACTTCACGCCCGTCTGCACCACGGAACTGGGCTACATGGCGGGGCTGGCGCCGGAGTTCGCCAAGCGCAACTGCAAGATTCTGGGCCTGTCGGTGGACCCGGTGGACAACCACGCGGAATGGGCCAAGGACATCGAGGAAACCCAGGGACACGCGGTCACCTATCCGCTAATCGGGGACCCGGAGCTCAAGGTCGCCAAGCTGTACGACATGTTGCCAGCCGAGGCTGGGGACGCGGCGGAAGGCCGCACGGCGGCGGACAACGCCACGGTGCGCTCCGTGTTCGTGGTCGGCCCGGACAAGACCATCAAAGCCATGCTCACCTATCCCATGAGCACCGGGCGCAACTTCGATGAGGTGCTGCGCCTGCTGGACTCCTGCCAACTCACCGCCAAGCACAAAGTGGCGACGCCGGTGAACTGGCGGCAGGGGGAGGATGTGATCATCGTCCCGGCGGTGTCCGACGCGGAGGCCAAGCAGAAGTTCCCCGACGGCTGGAAGGCACCCAAGCCCTATCTGCGCATCGTTCCGCAACCGGAATAGGTTGGCCGACGCCCGCCTCAGAAATCCCAGCCGGTGTGGGGCGCGGGCAGGCGCAGGGCTTCATCGAGTTGGCTTAGCAAGTCCGCGCCATCGCTGCGCAGGGCGTCCGTGATGGCTAGGCTGGAGGCCGGCGCAACGCCCCACCAAAGGCGGCTGAAGGCGTTGACGGAGGCGAACAAGGTGGGCAGGCCAGCGGCATGGCCCGGTTCGGCGGCGGATTCAGCGGCGACGGTCACCTGGTAGCTGCCGCCGCAGCCGCGCCAGGCGGCGTCATCCAACAAGGGCGCCAAGGGGTCGGTGAGGCTCAGGTTGAAGCGCACCGGCGGGCCTGGCCAACGCCGCCGGGCCACGCAGGCTGGCACATCGAGCATGCGCAGCTGCCACCAGGCGGCGCTTTGTTGAACGGCGGCGAACTCCCCCTTCCTGGTGTTGCGGCGATGCCGGAAGGGCTGGCGCAACAGGCTTTGCAGTTGGATTTCCCCAGGTTCCCGCATGATCACCAAGGAGACCTGATCGCCTAGGGACTTCAGCAGCGCCAGCAATTCCAGCAATTGCTGCGGCGTCTGGTAGGCCAGCAACTGCACGGTGTAGGGGCCGTGCTCCACCTCCTCCGCAAACAGCCACAAGCAATGGGTGAGCGCACCATTCTCCTCATACCCCAAGCCGAAACCATTGGGGCTCCAAGCCATGTCCAGCCGCGTGATCTCAGGCGGGCGCAACTGGCAGCCGCCATGACCCCGCCTGCGCGCCAGCATTGCGGCGTGAACCTTCCGCCAGTCCTGTTCGCACAATCTCTTTGGCGGACGGAAAGCGGCATCGATGGCCAGAGTGGCCGGGTCAAACTTGAACGTGTGTTCATAGGCGCCGGTGCCGAAGCCCACCCGGTCGTAAAAGCCCTGCTCAAACATGCCCAGCGCCGCCACCTCGGCCCCATCCAAGGCGCCGGCGGCCAGCTGCCGGGCCGTGAGCACTTGGGCGAGACCCAGCTTGCGGGCCACCCGGCTGGTGGTCACCGCCGTCACTGCGCACATGGGCGCATCCGTATCCTGATAGCGCATGGCGCCGGGTGTGGTATGCACCATGCACTCCGCTTCACCGTCCAGCGCCGCAGTCAGGCAACTGCCGACGCCTAGAAAGTCCGTCAGGCGCCCGGCGTCGGAATCGCTGTCCAGCCAGCCAATCTCCCGCCAGATGCGCTGCACCGCCCGCAGGTCCCGCCCTTGGTCATAAGGTCTAATTTCCATGCCATGCAGTCTGTGATTGCTCTGTTTAGCTGTCAAGGTGTGTTCTGTTCCAGCACTTCTGGGAAAAACCGTGTTGGCGCTCTGATCTCCTCCGGCAGGGGCTCCTCGGGAGCGAAGCGGGCGGCCAGCGCCGGCACGTCCCAGGGCCGGGCGCCGATCGCCGGATGGGTGACCACCCGCACCGTCACCCCCGGCAGAAGGGCGGGCAGGGTGCGGTTCCTCAGCGGGAAGAAGGCGCGCCAGTCCAGTTCCCCCTGCCGCCTCCCGTCCGCGTAGACGTCCAGCCACAGTTGGCAACTTTCCGGGTCTCTCCTGGAGGCCTCCATGTACATGGCCATCCCGACCTTGTTCCGGGGGCCTCTGACCCCGTGCTTTGGCTCCGAGACGAGCCATCTGTGCGTCAGCACCCTCGACGTGCCCCGTTGCGACTAGATGTAGCCGATGTCGCCCAGAATCCCGTCCAATTCCGCGATCAGGTGCTCCGCCAGGTCGGGGCTGGCTTGCGAACGGGAAGGCAGCTCGACGCAAAGTTGGCTTGAACCCTTAAGACGGTGGATTGGCGCACAGCCCGCGAGCGCCGCGGCCAAGCACAGCGCCCACGCTGAACACACGAGCCTGAACGCCGGCCGGCGCAGGGCGCCGAACTGCGCATTGGGCCGCGGCGCGGTCCGCCCGCCGCCAAGGTTTGCAGGCCGTCCGGGGCGCAAAACCGGCTGGCCGCCGCCTCGCCGCTCCTGCGCCGGTATGGGCGTCCACGCCATTGCGGTCGCGGACGACACTGCGTCCGCACTTGCACACGAAACGGCGACATCCGGCGCGCTCATCGCGTCCCTGTTTGGATGCGATTCCATTCACCCGCCAGTTTCGGGCATCGGGACCGAACAAACAATTACTCTTGCCAGATCACCGGCACCGGCACGAGTCGTGCTTTCCGCGCCAGCGCGAATCTGCTGGAAAGTGACAACACCTTCACCAAGCCCATCTTGCAAACCCGCCTGGAGCAAGGTACCCCCCCTCCCCCGGAAATTGATACTGCATTCGGGTCGCGGGGCACCCACTACTAAGCACACCACACAGCGATGTGCCGACCTCGGGGTGAACTGCCACCAGCCCCAACCGCCGATGTCTCAATATCGTGTTCTAGCTCAAACACATTTGGCACACCCCGGGCAGTGACCGGGAGAGCGGCGCCGAGGCCGGGAACCTCCCGCCCCGGCGCCGGATCGGGTAGCCTTCAGTGAACGACAAACCCACTGGAAGGAGACCGATCCATGAACATTGAGTCCATGCGGATCAAATCGTACCGCAGTTT
>CAYGBY010000156.1:0-9503 GCA_964348115.1 uncultured Pseudomonadales bacterium | reverse complement strand
ACGCGACTTGTTCAGAGGTTCCCTAGGCCATTTTGGCTCCCGGCAAGGCGCGACGACGCCCTGTGGCAGGCCCCGCACAAGGAGGAGCAACGCGGCCGGGGGCCAAAATGGCCACGAGTAATCACACTTACTTGCGGAACAGCACACTAGACAACCTCTAAACAAGTCCCGGAAGCCCTGTAAACGCAAAGCAGAAATGTCCTCTTTCTCCCCAACTCAGGAATGTCCCCTTTGAGGCGGCTTGCGCAGCTTTGCCGTTCCGTCGTTTGGGCTGCGGTCGCTCCACACCCTCCGCCCAAGCGACGGAACGGTGCGGCTTCAGCCGGCGGCCGCCATCGCCTCTGGCTTGAAGCCGCACCGCCAGGGCCAGCCATAGCGCACCGGCCTTGGGGGTAAATAAATCCCAAATCCCGCTTTACAAACGAGTCAATCTGTATACAGTACACGGTATTCAATATTGCAGACACAGTGCTTCCACAGGCTTGGCCGGTATCGCCGGGCTGGCCGACGCACAAAACACACAAGGGGTATCCACCATGCATGACCCACATGGACTCGCCGGTTGGCCTTGGCACATAGCTAGGGAACCTCTGAACAGGCCGCGTTCGCCCAGCGCCCTGCTGTTTGCGGACGGAGATGGCGTTGCGGCCATGGCAAGACGATCCGCAGCGCAGCGGGGATTCCGCCTCGGTTTCCGCCGCCACCGCCGACGAGAACAAATTATGGCAAGGCAACCCGCAGCGCGGCGGAGATTCCGCAGTCCAGCGCCGCGGGGCGCCCTTCGGGAGGGCCTAAAGGACGCGCTAGCTGTGTTGCGGCGCATTGTGTGGGGGCCCGCCACACGGCTTCGCCGCGCCTTGCCATCACGCCCTTTAGGCGCCTCTGGGCTTTCGGGACTTGTTCAGAGGTTCCCTAGCCCACTTGCATTGGCCGCGGCGCTCCTGCTCGCCCAGCCGGCCGCCGCACAAATCGAGGAGGTTGTCGTCACTGCGCAAAAGCGGGAGCAGGATGCCCAGGACGTCGGCATCTCGATCACGGTGCTGGGCGGAGAGCGCATCAGCGAGTCCGGCTACACCTCGGCCACGGACTTAGTGGCGCAGGTGCCGGGCCTCACTTACGCCTCCCCATTTGGGGACGGCAACAACGCCTCCTTTACCCTGCGCGGGGTGGGGTTGAACGACTTTTCCGAACACAACGAGTCACCCACGGCGGTCTATTTGGACGGCGTCTATCGGGCCACCTTGGCCAGCGTGAACCTGCAGCTCTTCGACGTCGACCGGGTGGAGGTGCTCAAGGGTCCCCAAGGCACGCTGTACGGCCGCAACACTACCGGGGGGCTCATCCACTTCATCTCCAGAAAGCCCACCCAAGAAACCGAAGGCTATGCTGAAGTGACCGTTGGGGAGTACGAACAGCGCAGGCTGGAGGCGGCCTTAGGCGGCGGGCTGGGCGAGGCCGCGGCGGCCCGCCTTTCGCTCTTGGCGCACGACCACGACGGCTACCGCAAAACGCGCACCCCCGGCATCAAGGACGCCAACTCCACGGAGGCCTGGGCCGCCCGGCTTCAGTTTTCCTTCGACCTTTCCGACGCGCTGGGCGTGCAGGCCAGCCTGCACCGCAGCGAAGCCGACCAAGTTTCGGCGAGCTACGAACACAGCGCCAGCGCGTTTGCCGCGGACGGCTTCACGGAAGTGCCCCTTGGGGCCAACCAAGTCAATCCGGTCTGCGAGGGCGTGGGAGGCCTGACCGGGCCTGGCCAGGATTGCTTCGGCTATCGGGACAGCGACGGCGATGTGCACGAAACGGAGAACGACGCGGAGCCCCTGCTGGATTTGGAGACCCTGGGCGCATCGGTGACGGTCGATCTGGATATTTCCGACCGGCTGAAGTTCACCTCCATCACAGCCTACGAAGAGGTGGACAAGCTGTTCCGGGAGGACACCGACGCCGGCCCGGTTCCGGCCATCGTGGTCACCAACCCAGTGGACAGCGAGCAATTCAGCCAGGAAATGCGCTTGGCCGGAACCGGCGAGCGCCATCGCTGGAACCTTGGCCTGTACTACTTCAAGCGGGAGGTGGACACCGGCTCCCGCACCGACGTCTCCGGCATCGACCTGGTGGACGACCTCACCGAGGACACCTACGAGACCAAGTCCCTTGCGTTGTTCGGCCAATACGAATTCGACCTGACGGACCATTGGTCGGCAACGGTCGGCGGCCGCTACACCAACGAGGAACAGGACTTCGAACTGTTGGCGCGGGATATGCTGGGGAATACGCCCCTATTCCTTGGCCTGTCGCCGGCGCCGGTGCCCGGCTTCGTCATTTTTGACTTCACCAAGGACGCCGTGGGCGACCTGACCAAGCACGACAAGGACTCTTTCAGTTTCCGCTTTCAGGTCGACTACCGGCCGTCCGAAAACATGCTTTGGTTCGGGTCCATCGCGCGCGGCATCAAGGCGCCCGGCTTCAACTTCGCCATCGATGGCACGGGCGTCCTTGGCGGCAGCACCGTGGAGCAGATCCCGTTTGAGGAGGAAACCCTCACCGCCTATGAGCTGGGCGTGAAGGCCATGTTCTACGACAGCGCCCTGCGCCTCAACGCCAGCGCCTACCACTACGACTACCAGGACTTCCAGGCGTTCAGCTTCGAAGGCATCACGAACGTCGTCTCCAACAAGGACGCTTCGGTCACGGGGCTGGAGGTCGAAATTGCCGCGGCGCCGGCGCCCCGCCTGGAAATCGGCGTCGGCTTAAGCCTGCTGGAAAGCGACGTGAAGGACATCGCCGTATCCAACTTCTTCACGGGGGCGCCCACCGTCCGGGACCGTGACATGGTGCTCTCCCCGGAATTCGAAGCCACCGCCTACTTGCGCTACGGCTGGCCCATGGGCGATGGGGAGCTCTATGTTTTGGGGGATGTGCGCCATGTGGGCGCCCACTTTCTGGACATCAACAACCACCCCATCGGCAAGGAGGACGCCTATCAGGTTGGCAACATTCGGGTCGGATACCGCGCTGCGGGGGATCGCTTCGAATTGGCCGCCTGGGTCAAGAATGTCTGGGACGAGGAGTACCGAACCTATGCGGTCCCGGTCACCAGCCTGGGCTTCACCCAGAACATGATCGGACGGCCCCAATGGTTCGGCGTGACCCTACGGTACAATCTATGAGTCTGGACGCCTATGAGAGCCCGGCGCGGCCTAGCAGCCCGAGCGCAATATGAGCCGGGGCGCGGCGCCTGCTCAGGCCTCGTATCTCTCCATCGCGTTGCGCAGCGCACGCTCCGCAAACGCTAGGTAGTCCTCCCAAAGGCGGCGGGCCCGCTTGGCGTCCCGGTCCTTGAGCGCGGCCTGGATGGTGCGTTGCTCCTCCACCACCCGCCTTCGTATGGAGCGGTCCTGCAGGGTAAGCATGCGGATGAAGTTCAGGTGCTTGCCGAATTGGGAGATCACTTCGCGCAACTTGCCGTTGCTGACTTCATCGAAAATAGCGGACCGAAACGCCGCATTGGCGCTGGCGAATTCGTTCGGGCTATCGTCCTCGATGCAGGACGCTTCCCAATCCACGGCGGACTGAATCACCGCCAATTGATCCGCACGGATCTGTTGAGCCAAGGACTCCACCGCAAACGGCTCCAGAAGGCGGCGCACTTCGAACGTATCGTCAATCTCCTTCCACGAGGGAAGCGGCACCCGATAGCCGCCGCCGGATTGCCGCATTTCGATCAAGCCATCCCGATGCAATTGACTCAGGGCCTCCCGCACCGGGGTCCGGG
Source organism: uncultured Pseudomonadales bacterium (assembly GCA_964348115.1). Lineage (GTDB taxonomy): Bacteria > Pseudomonadota > Gammaproteobacteria > Pseudomonadales > Azotimanducaceae > Azophilus. The sequence continues at coordinate 5,725 of CAYGBY010000156.1, read as the reverse complement.
AAACAGATAGGTCGGCGGCTAGGCGATCTTCGGTCAGCCGTTTGCCGGGCGCGTAGAAGCCGTCGCTAAGCATCTTCAGCAAGGCCTCGTAAACTTGGGCGCGCAGGGGCGGGCTCTTCCGCACAAGGGACTTCACGGGCGAACTTCCCCAGCTTGCCCATCCGCGACCACCTCGAAGTGGCAATGTGCGTGCCCCTGGCCCTTGCAGCGCACTTCCCGCACGCGCAGGGGGCAGCGATAAAGCAATGCGCCCAAGCTCGCCAGGATGCCTTGGATGGCGGCGCAAAGGGGCTCCGCCGCCTTGCCGTTGCCGGCCGCGGCGAAGGGGCTATTGCGTACCGACAGCTCAAGCAACGCGCCCGATGGCGAAGGCGCGCAGCAAAAGCGCCATACACCCCAGCCCAAGCGCCCGGCGGACAGGGCCGTCTGCTCCAACAAGTCTTGGCGGTCGCCTTCGCTAAGCTTCGCATAGCGCTGCACGGACTTGCCGCCGTTAATTCGCGCGGATTGCGCCAGAGCCGCCAGATAGGCGCCCTTAGCGCTTTCGTCCAAGGCGGCCACCGCACCCGTCAGCACGTCGGCGCGCATGGCGACGTAGCGGGTGCCCTGATGAATCAGCGCGCCGTCGTCGGTACGTTCAAAGAAACTGGTCATGGACAATGGAATAACGGCCAAAAGGTTCAGTCGCCACATACGCCGTTAATGCGGCATTTGCTCCGCCAGCCCGAAGGCGGCAAGCTGTTGCGCCGCTCAACTGCAATGCTTGACGTCGTTAAGGCAGTTTAGCGATTGTGTGTGGACTGTGCTATGTATACAGTATACGGAATTCGATTTCATATCCATGCACAACAGCCACTCCGCATCGAAATCGCGCTATCGCAGCGGCCAGGACTGGTCGCGCTGGCCCACCTACGAGGCCGTTGCATCCGGGCTGCCCAACTACTGGTATCCCGTGCAATGGGCGGCGGAGGTCGGGCCGAAGCCGCAGGCGATGCGCCTGTGCGGCCGCGACCTAGTGCTGTTGCGAGACCAAGCAGGCGCACCCCGCGCGCTTGAGGATCGATGCGCCCACCGGGGCGTGCCCCTGTCCATGGGCAAGGTGGAGTTTCCCGGTACGCTGAGCTGCCCCTATCACGGCTGGACCTACCGCGTGGACAATGGCGAGTTATGCGCCGTCATCACGGATGGCCCAAATTCCGCGCTCTGCGGCAAGGTGCGGGTGCAGTCCTATCCATGCGCGGAACGGCTGGGGCTGGTTTGGGTCTTTATGGGCGACCGGCCGCCCCATCCGCTGGAGCAGCAGCTTCCAGAGGAAATGCACAGGCCTCCGAAATTCGCGGTGGGCGGCAGAATAGACAACCGTTCCGGCAACTGGCGCCTGTTCGCCGAAAACGGCTTTGACGAGGGCCACGCCAAATACCTGCACCGCACATCCCTATGGCGCCTTTTCAAAACCATGCCCACCTGGAACCTAGTGCGCATAGAGAAGCATGGCCGGTGGCTGTTCCGCGTGGAGGTGGAACGACATTGGGAGGCGGAATTTCCCGGCTTGGGGCGTTGGACGAACAAGCGCTGGTGGAAAATCCAGCCCCGCCGCCAGCAAGGCCGCATGCTCGGCAACACCGGCGGATCGAGCAGGAACGATCCCTATATAGAGGCGCAAGCGTTTCCCGGCTTTGCGTCCTTGTCCCTGCCCGGCGTTTTGCGCATCGCCTATCCGCAGTTCATCCACTATGAATTCTACGTTCCCATCGACGGGCGCCACACCAAATACGTCGGCCTGATGGTGCAGTTCAAGAAGGGCCCAGCCAAACTCGCCTTCTACATGAAGTACCTGTTCGGCATCCGCTGGCTGTTTCACGGGCAGTTTTCCCGACAGGACCACCTGATGGTGGCCTCCACCCAAGCGCCGCCGGAATGCCTGTACCGTCCGGATGTTTCGCTGATCGAATGGCGCCGACTGGTGGAGGAAGGCAATCCGTTCGACCCACCGCCTGCGCCGGCATCGTCCGGCCCGGCAACGGAGTAGACGGCGATGCCGCAAGACAGCTATCGTGAACTCGTACCTGTTCCGTCGACTTTGGAACCGCGTGCCGCCAACGCAGCCATCCGGCAGCCCAGTCGTGAACTCCTATCGGTTCCGGCGGCTTTGGAACCTGCAACGGAGTAGACCGCGATGGCGCAAGACAGCCACACGGCGGATGAACCCGCACCGGAGGGCCAAGCCTTGGGGAATGCGACGCTGGCGCCCGGCGCACCGCCGCCGGGCCGCATTGTGCCGGCGGGGGACCGTGAATACCACGTTTTGCAGCTCGGCCCAGCGGATGGCCCGCCCTTGCTGCTGCTGCACGGCGGCGGCCCGGGCTGCACAGGCTGGTCCGACTTCGGCCGCGTGGCGCCCCTGTTCGCGCAACGCCGCCGCTGCATCCTGCCGGACCTGCTGCAGTACGGCGGGTCCTCCAAGTTGCCGATCTCCGGCCCCATGTGGGACTTCCATGCGCTATCCGTAGCCCGCCTGCTGGACAGCCTGCGCATCGGCCGCGCCGACTTCGTGTGCAACTCCTGGGGCGGATCCATTGCGCTGCGCCTGGCCGCAGGCTATCCGGAACGCATCCGCTTCCTAGTGGTGACCGGCTCCATGCCCGTCTTCTACGGCCCGCTCGCGCCCCTGCCCGAGGGCACCCGCCGGGGCCGCAACGCCCGGGACGCCTACTACGGCGGCGAAGGCCCAACCCTGGAGAAGATGCGCCAGCTAATGGCGCGCTTCGAGTGGTTCAACGCCAGCCTCATCCCGGAGGAAACCGTACGACTGCGTTACGAACAAAGCATCGACCCGGAGGAGATGGCGCTCGCAGCCCGTTCCGACGGCCCTAGAGGGGGTTGGCAGGACCTGACTCAGGAGTTGTCCCAAGTGCAATGCCCCACGCTCTTTTGCTGGGGTCTGCACGATGCCTTCCTGACCCCGGACTACCCCATGATGCTGACGCGCATGGTCCCAAGAGGCCAACTGCACGTTTTGGACGCCGCCGCCCACCATCTGCAGGAAGAGCGCCCCGAGCACTATTTTCATATCGTGCAGTCATTCCTGGACCAGCCGGAGCCCGGCCGTGGGTAAAAAGATCAAGCGCTGGCTGATGAAACTGCTGACCCGCACAACGGGCACCTGGATGGGAACGCCGGATCAATGACCCTTCGCGCGGCCACGGCAAGCAAACCGATTGAAGGAAGTTCGGTTCCCCTGAGTTCGGTTCCCCTGAAGGAAGGCTGGGATCAATGACCCTCTGCACGTGGCGAGCGTTAGGCATCTGTATGCGGAAGCCATACCTGAAGGAGGGCTGGGATCAATGACCCTTTGCGCAGCCACGGAAAGCGAACGCATGATCGCCGCGGCAACGGCCTTGGCGACGCCGGAGCGGCTTGCCGACACGCTGCGCCTGTTGGTGGACACGCCATCTCCCACCGGAGACGAAGGCCCCTTGGCGCGATCCATCGTCGCACACCTTGGGAAGGCCGGCATCAGGGCCGAGGAGCAGGCCCTGGACGCCAGGCAGTCCAATGCGCTGGCAACGCTGCCCGGCGCGGGGGGCGGGTCTTCCCTGCTGCTCTATTCGCCCATCGACACGGTCACCTCCAACGACGAAGCCGAAGACCTGCCCTGGGCCAACGCAAGGATGCGCCGCGACATGCGGGCCAAATCCTGGGTGGATGGGGACATCCTCTATGGACTGGGCGCCCAGAATCCCAAGGGCCATGCCGCCTGCGTGCTCGCCGCCGGGGAAGCGCTGCGCAGCAGCGGCGCCCAATTGGCCGGAGACCTGCATCTGGGCTTCGGCGCCGGCGGCATGCCGACCAACGCCCGTCCGACCGCCCGCAAGGATTCCGGCCACGGCGTCGGCTGCGTCCGGATGCTGCGCGAGCGCGTCATGCCCGACATGGCCGTCATCGCCAAGTCCGGCTGGTCCGTATCCTGGGAGGAGGTGGGGCTGGCTTGGTTCCTGATCCGGGTGTTCGGCACCCACACCTATGTCGGAAGCCGACATTTGCTGCCCTACCGAAACGCCATCGCAGATGCGGCGCGGCTGGTCGAACGGTTGGAGGCCTGGTTTCCGGAGTGGGCGGAGCGCCATCGCTCCGGACTGGTCGCGCCCCAAGGCGTGGTTTCCCACATCGAGGCAGGCTGGTCGCGCATGCCGGCCTTCACCCCGGCGGAGTGCCGCCTGCAGATCGATCTGCGCGTCAGCCCCCGCAGTTCAAAGGGCGAGGTGGAGTCCCAGTTCGGGGAGTTCATGGAGCAAGCAAAGCGGGAACTGGCGCTGGACTGCTGCTGGCGTAACACTGTTTTCATTCCAGGCACGCGCACGTCTCCAGGACACCCGATCATGCAAACCTGCATACGCGCTTGGGAGGCATTGCAGGGCGAAACACACCAGGCGGTGGCCGGACTGTCCGGCGCCACGGATGCAAATATTCTGCGCATGGCTGGGGTGCCGACGGCCCGGATTGGCCTGCCCAAGGCGAACCTGCCCGACATCGACTTCCAACTGGGCATGAATGCGGCAAGCCTTACGGACATGAAGCGCTTGACGGACTGCCTTATCCGGGTCGCGGTGGAAATCTGCGGAGGCCGCAGTCAAGATGGCTGAGCCGAATGGGGTGGGGTTTCTGCGCTCCCCCGCACATGTGGAAATCTGCGGAGGGCGTAGGCAAGATGGCTGAACTGGTTCTGGGCGTCGGCGCCTCCCACACCACGTTGATGAACACCCAATGGGAGCGCGTGGACCATCTGCCGCAGGCCCATGCCTTTCGCGACGCCCTGCAGGCGGCCAGGGAGCGATTGGCGGCGGCCAAGCCGGACTTGGTGGTCATCGTCGGGTCCAATCACTTTCGCGGGCAGTGGCTGGACCTCATGCCCTCCTTCCTAATCGGCGTGGACGAAATTCAGGCGGGCGGCGAGCACGGCACGCCAAAGGGCCGCCTCCCCAGCCATCCCCAAGCGGCGCAATTCCTTTGCGGCGAACTGCTGGGCGCGGGCTTCGACCTGGCTTTTTCCACGCGCCTGACGGTGGATCATGGCGTAACCCACGCGGTCCAGTGGCTGTTGGGCGATACGCCAGCGCCGATAGTGCCCCTAGTCATCAATTGCTTCGCGCCGCCCTTGCCCACACTCAGCCGCACAATGGAACTCGGCGACGCCCTGGGCGCGGCGCTGCGACGCTTGCCATCTTGCCGGCGCGTCGCGGTGATCGGCAGCGGCGGACTCTCCCATCGCCTGCCCTTCCCGGACTGGCGCAATCCTCAATCGGAGGACGACCGCTTCCTTGTGGATTCATGGCGCAACGGGCGCGGCAATTGGCGCCGCTACGAAGGCCGGCGCCGCACGCTCGTGCTGAAGACGCCGCCCGTCATCAACGAATCCTTCGACCAGGACTTCCTGCGCGCGTTGGGCGCGGGCCAATTGCGCAGGTTCGCCCACGAGCTTGCCGACGCCGATCTCCAAGCCCAAGCGGGCAATGGCGGCAACGAGGTGCGAACCTGGCTGGTGATGGCGGCGGCCTTGGGCTGCCGGCCCGCCCAAGTGCTGAACTACGCCCCCGTGCCGGAATGGCTCACCGGCATGGCGGTGGCGTTGATCGCCCCCCCCCCCTGTGACCGCCCACCTGGAGGACGACCCTGACGATGCCCGCCAAGGCCAGAGCGCTGAACCGCACCGGCGGCATGGGGGCGC
>CAYGBY010000155.1:0-9523 GCA_964348115.1 uncultured Pseudomonadales bacterium | reverse complement strand
TTGGACGACGAAAAGATTACCATCAACAATACGACATATCACATGTGACATGACACTAGTGTGCTGTCCCGCAAGTAAGTGTGATTATTCGTGGCCCTCAATATTCATGTAACTTATTAAAATAGAAACATTTTATCTGCTTATGAACACATGTGATTGTTGTGGTTACTTGTCGGACAGCACACTAGGTTACTTCCGCTTGTGGTTGCCATTCGCGAATCTTGAACGGGGTCGGGAGGCTGGTCGGATGCGCCCTAGTGTCCTGTCCCATAAGTTTCTTGCACTTCAGAGCTCGCTCGGCGCCTGTGGCGGCGTTGCGGTCCTTGCCAATGGGGCGGGCCATTTCCGGCGGGCCGCGCCTTGCCACAGACCCCGTGCGGTACGCTGAAATGCAAGAAACTTATGGGACAGGACACTAGGAACCGCCGTCCGGACGGTGGCGATTCGGCGAGCCCGGTGCGTGGCGACTGCGGACCGGTCATGGACCTTGGCCTCCGCCGTCCAGACGATGGCGATTAGGGGAGTCCGGCCGACCGGCTGGGGCTTTCCGGCCCGCAATTGCCAAACGGGGCCGGGAACGCAGTAGAATGGACGCTATGCCTTGCTCGGAGAACATGTTGATGAAAGTTCTGCGGACCCTGTTGCTGGCGGCGCCGCTTGTGGCCGGCGGCTGCACTGGCGGGGAGTCGCCCGCCGACGGGCAGGACGCTTCAGCCCCGGCCGTGCGCGGCGTGACGGACACGGAGATTGTCCTGGGCAGCTATACCGACCTCACGGGCCCCACCGCCATTTGGGGCGTGGGCGCCACCAATGCCGCCAGAATGCGCTTCGCCGAAAGCAACGCCGCCGGCGGCGTGCATGGCCGCCAGATCCGCTTGGTGGTGGAGGACACCTCCTATCAACTGCCCAAGGCCATCCAGGCGTACAACAAGCTGGTCAACAGGGACGGCATCTTCGCCATGGTGCTGGCGGTGGGCACGCCCATGAACAACGCCATCATGCCGCAGCAGTTCAAGGCGGGGGTGCCAAACCTGTTCCCCATTAGCGGCGGGCGGCAGATGGTTGCCCCCTTCCACCCCATGAAGTTCACCCAACGGGGCATCTACTACGACGAGGTGCGCGCCGGGGTGAAGTACTTTGTGGAGCAGGAGGGCAAGCGCAACATCTGCATCATCCACCATGATTCGGACTACGGCCAGGAGATTGTTGACGCCACCGAGGATCAGGCCGCAGCCATGGGCCTTGAGGTGCAGGAGCGGGCGGCGCACAAGCCTACCGAAAGCGAGTTCACCGCCGCGGTGCTGCGCCTGCGGAAAGCGGATTGCGATTTGGTGACCATGGCCACCGTGCATAGGGACACCATCCTGGTGCTGGACACCGCACGCAAGATGGGCTGGGAGGGCGTCGCCTGGGTGGGCAACAATGCCGCCTACGGCCAAGTCATCGCCGACCACGAAAGCGCGGATGGCTACTACGCCTTCGTCCACATGGCGAAGATCTACCCGGACGATGAGAAAACGCCCCAAGTTCAGGCCTGGTGGGACAGCTACATCGAGCGTTACGGCGCGGAGCCGGACCTAGCCGCCATGGAAGGCTACCGCGCTGCGGACTTGGTGCTGCTGGCCCTGCAGCGGGCTGGCCGGGATCTGACTGCGGACGCCCTGATCAAGAGCCTCGAGTCCATCACTGACTATCAGGACATTTTTGGCTACAAGGTGTCCTTCGGCCCAGACAAGCACGGCGGCGTGTCGGAGAGTGTGCTCTCCGTGGTTCAGGATGGCCGCTTTGTGGTGTTGGCGGAATCGATCTCCTATTGATTGGCGTCCGACGCTGGCGACAGCGCCGCTGGCCTGCGCCGCGCTGCTTGGCGCTGACGCCGGGCGATGGACAAGGGATGCGTTCCCATCACCATTGCCGCTGGCCCGCGCCGTGCTGCCTAGCGGCGACGCCGGCTGAGCGGCGTCGTTCCTAGGCCCGTTTCATGCGCACCCTCTACTATCAGTGCGGCGCTGGCATTAGCGGCGACATGCACTTGGGCGCCATGGTGGATCTCGGTGTGCCGCAGGCGGTGCTGCGGGAGGGCTTGGCGCGCCTGCCCTGCGCCGATGAGTTCCAGATGGCCTTTGCGCGTTCGCAGAAAATGGGCATCACCGGGGTGCGGGCGCAGGTGCGGGACCTGCAGGCCGCGCAGCGTGGATCTTCCGGCCATCGGCACTATCGGGACATCGTGGCGCTTATCGAAGCCGCTGGCCTCCAGGTTGGCGTGCAGCGGCGGACGTTGGCCATCTTTGAACAGATAGCCGTCGCCGAAGCCAAGATCCATGACATCCCCGTCCACAAGGTCCACTTCCATGAGGTGGGGGCTGTGGACGCCATTGTGGACATAGTCGGCGCGGCCCTGGCGTTGGCGTACCTGGACGTGCAGCATGTGTGCTGCGGCCTGGTGGAGGTGGGCAGCGGCTTTGTGGACTGCGCCCATGGACGCCTGCCCGTGCCGGCGCCCGCCACCCAGGAGATTCTTTCTGGAGTGCCATGCAGCTATGGCGGTGTGCTGGGAGAGGCCACCACACCCACCGGCGCCGCCATTCTGAAGGTTGTGGTGGATAGCTTCCAGCCGCCGCCTGTCTTCTCTCCGCAAAGGGTCGGCTATGGGCTGGGCACCCGCGATTTCACCATTCCCAATGTGCTGCGCGTAGTCCTGGGGGAAAGCAGGCGGTTGCGGCGCGCGCAACGCAGGCAAAAGGATGAGGCGGCCATTCAGCCGGGTTCCCTTGAGGCCGCGGCCGAGGTGCGGGGCACGGCTGGCGCTGACCAAGGGCAGGCATTGCCCATGCGGCCAACCCCTGCGGAACGGGCCGCGCCGGAGGGGGTGCGCATCGAGGGCGGACACTGCAAGCTGGAGGCCAACCTGGACGATCTGAGCCCGGAGGCCTATGAACCCTTGATGGAGCACCTGCTGGCCTTGGGCGCCAGCGATGTCTACCTGACGCCCATCATCATGAAGAAATCCCGCCCGGCCGTGTGTTTGGCCGTGCTGTGCGAGGCGCATTTGGTGGACGAACTGGCCGAGGCTGTGTTCAACCGCTCCACCACCATCGGCCTGCGGGTGACGTCGCTGCAAAAACAGGTTCTGATCAGGGAGATCAGGCGTATGGAGACCCGGCATGGCCCCGTGCGGGTGAAACTGGTGACCCAGCCGGACGGTCGCCGCCGCTGGAAGGCCGAACATGAGGATGTCCGCAACATAGCCGAGGCCGAAGGGCTGGACTATCTGCAGGCCAGAACCTTGCTGAACGCGGAAATCGCGAAGTTGCTGGGGGATGGCTGACCTAGGGAACCTCTGAACAAGCGAGTGCGGAACCCGGGCCGTGAGCGTAGCTCACCCGCTCCCGATTCGGTCGCGAACCGGCAAATTGGGTTCCATTACAGTCCTGAGGCGGTATTCTAGTTACTAACATTCTGACACCCTAACAGGAGACGCAGTTGATGCGCAGCCTGCCACAGCGCATCATGCAATACGCCGAAAGCCTTCCGGAGGCCACACCGCTGTGTCCGGCCGGTTTGCTTCACCTCGGAAAAAGGGCGGCCGTGGACCAGGCGTTGTCGCGGCTTGCTCGCTCCGGCAAGTTCATGCGCATCTGCCATGGCGTGTACATGCGCCCGGTGGAAACCCGCTTCGGACGATGCGCGCCAAGCATCGGCAGGGCGCTTCAAGCCCTGTCGGCGCTATGGGGCGAGACCTTAGTGCCGTGCGGCGGCTCGGCCGCGAATCGGCTGGGGCTGACGACTCAAAACCCCATGCGGGAGGTCTATCTGACTTCGGGCCGTGACCGCCAACTGCACTTCGGCGGAATCACGGTGGAGTTGCGCCACGCCCCGCGCTGGCAGCTCGCGGCCCCGCACCGGAAGGCCGGAGACCTGATCCGTGCGCTGGCCTGGCTCGGTCCCAAGGAGGTTGACGAAGGTCTTGATGCGGTACTGCCCACGCTCTCCGCAGAAGACCTGGAGGAGCTTTCGGCCGCGCGGGCCATCATGCCCATCTGGATGGCCGAGCCTTTGAGCGCGCGCATCGCTCATGCCTGATGCCCCGTACCAGGGTCTTTCCGTTGAGGATCGCCGTCTGGCATTGAGGGTGGCTGAAATTGAGTCGCGGGCCAACGCATCGGGACCATTGGACCGCTAATGGACGTATTCGCCTTCCGTGAGGAGCTTGTCGACGAGTAGGAGCGCTTTTCCCGCGGCTTTACCCGCTTCGACCCAGGAGGCGCCAGGTGAGAGGTATCTCACCTTCAACGGCCAGCAGTTCAAGCCCGGGGAACGCGACCGGCCTCTCTACACGCTCTGCTTTTGCCGCGCCTGCGGACAGGAGCACCTCCCGGTCTGGGCGCAACCAGCGGACTGTGCAATCCCCGCCGCGGGTTGTCTTCCCGCGGCCGCAACGCCATCTCCGCCCGCAAACAGGGGGGCGCCCTTCGGGCGGGCCTAAAGGGTGCGCTGGCGGTGTTGCGGCGCATTGTGTGGGGGGCGGGCATGCCACACGGCTTCCCCGCGCCTTGCCATCACGCCCTTTGGGCTCCTCTGGGCTTCCGGGACTTGTTCAGAGGTTCCCTAGCCGATGGCGGTTGCCTGGGGCCTGCCCACGACCCCGCCGATCATGTTGCGCTGCTCCTTGGTCGATTTCTTGGAAGGGGTCTGGCGGCTGGCGAGGGTGAATGGCGCGGTGTCGATGTCCTCGAGCTCGATCTCCTTGTTCAGCACCGCGGCCTTCCAAGCCTCCTGCTCGCCTTGGCGGGCGTGGAACTCCGGCATCACCTCCCGGGCGAACAGCTTCAGGCTGGCGCAGATATCTTCGTGGGTGTTTTTGCCGGCTTGGTTCAACAGCACTACTTGGTCCACATTGGCGGCTTCAAGCTCCTTGAGGCGTTCGCGGATGGTGTCCGGGGCGCCGATCAGTTCGCTGCCGGAGCGCCGCTGCCCAGCCGGGGTTTGCCGCCACTCCTGGTAGCGCTCCCAGAAATTGACCGCTCCCGGCTCGAACGGGCCTTCCTGGTTGTACAGCTTTAGGGCGAATTGAAAGAAGGTCCAGCCCTCCGCTTTGCGCCAGGCTTCCTCATCGGTTTCGGCGCACATGAAGCCGCTGACCACGGCGATGTTGGGGTTCGCCTGGTATCCGCACAGCTTCTCCTGATCGTGGACGAAAGTGTTGTAGTAGGCGTTCACCCAGGCGCGGGCGGCGGCCAAGTCCACGAATTTGAAGGACAGCGCCCCCATGCCCCGGTGGGCGGCGTATTTGATGGTGTCGAACTGCGAGCAGGCCACCCACAGCGGCGGGTGGGGCTTCTGCAGGGGCTTGGGCACCACCGCCCGCTTTGGAAAGCGGAAGAACTCTCCCTGGTATTCCCACCCGTGGTTCCAGAACATGGGCATGACGCAGCGCACCGCGTCCTCCCAGATATCCCGTTTGTCGCGGAAGCGCAGGTTGAACGGGTGCAGCTCCGTGACCGACGAGCCTTCCCCCACGCCCATCTCCACCCGGCCGTTGGACACCAGATCCAAGGTCGCCACCTTTTCGGCCACCCGCGCTGGATGGTTGGTGGTTAGCTGAATAATGCCGTGGCCGAGGCGGATGTTCTTGGTGCGCTGGCTGGCGGCGGCTAGGAACACCTCCGGGGCGGAGGAATGGGAGTACTCCTCCAGGAAGTGGTGCTCCACTTCCCAAGCGTAGTCAAAACCCAGTTGGTCGGCCAATTCGATCTGTTCAAGGGAGTTCTGGATGAGTTTGTGTTCGCTGGACGCATCCCATTCCCTTGGCAACTGGTGTTCATAGAAGATGCCGAATTTCATGGCTGTGAGGCTTCCTTATCGTTGCTTGGACGGCAAGTTTGGCATAGGTTTCGCCCAAGTTACAGGCATTTGCCGGCCTCCGTCAGCGCGCCTTTAGGCCCTCCCGAAGGGCGCCCCGCGGCGCGTGGACCGCGCAATCCCGGCCGCGCTGCGGGTTGCCTTCCCGGGGCTGCAGCGCCATCTCCGCCCGCAAACAGCGGTGCGCTGGGCGAACGCGACTTATTCAGAGGTTCCCTAGCCGTAGCTCACGCCCATACCCGCACGCACGTCGTTGTTTACCCCATAGGGCGGGATGGGATAGCGCAGCCCGTTGCGGGAAAGGGCGTTCAGGCCCGCCAGGGTCTTGGGCAGGAAACGCGGCGGCAGGGCCATGAGCAGTTCGTCCTCCATCACGCCGCCGTAGCGGCGTTCGGCGAAGCAGGGGATGGAAAGGCTCGGCTCCCCGGTGGCCAGCGCCCGGCCCCAGGAGTCTGCGCAGGAGGATTCGCCCACGCAGCCCCACTCCAGCTTCTTGTAGCCGGTCCACTGCAAGCCGTTGATGAACAGGATCATCTGCGCCGGGGTGGCGTAGATGAGGCAGATGTCCGGCGGGTCCAGCCGCCCACTGGCCAACGGACTGACCGCCATGGCTCGATGGGCGCCGAAGGGAGCCAGATCCATGGCCTGTTGGTGGGCGCTGGCGTTTTGCTGATCTGCATACCAGACGCCCGCCATGCGGTCCCCGGACAGCCATTCCTCGCTGCGCGGATGCAGGCCGATGACCGCGCTGCACTGCGCCCCCACCAAATCGTCTGCGGTGATGCCCACGGTCCATCCATTGCGCGCCGCCTGGCCTACGATCTGATCCGTCGTGTGAATGGCCTTAGGTCGCCGCAGGCGCGGGACGGCCTCCATCTCCTTCACCGTTGCGAACAGCTTCATGCCGATGGGGGTGGTGCGCAGGCGCAAGTAGCGGTTCAGGCCATCCACCAGCTCGGGCCAGTCATAGGCGCCATGGTCCGTTGCGATTACTTCGGCTATGTCAGCACTCCTGTGTTGGGGCGATGCTGAAGCGGCGTTTACGGCTTGATGCGCTTGAACTGCGGCGGGCGCCGCTCGATGAAGGAGCGCACCCCCTCCTTAAAGTCCTCCCGCTTCAGGCTGGCCGCCATCCACTCGTTGGTTTCCTTCATGGCCTCCCCCAAGGGCATGTTCAGATGGCGATAGACTTGCGCCTTCATCACCCGCAGGCTGGTGGGGCAGGCGGACGCGGCCAGTTCCGCCACGTAGTCCTTAGCCGCCTGTACGCTTTCGCCCTCATTCAGCAGGCGGTCCGCCAAGCCTAGGCGTTCCGCTTCCTCGCCGTTGAACTTGCGGGCGCTCCACAGCAGATCCAGCGCCCGGCCAGGGCCGATCAGGCGCGGCAGAATCCAGCTTGTGCCATGCTCAGCGATCAGCCCGCGTTGCGAGAACGCGGTGGAGAACTTGGCCTGACGCTCCACAAACCGCAAGTCGGCCAGCGCGGCGAAGACGATGCCCATGCCAGCGCAGGCCCCGTTCACGGCCGCGATCAAAGGTTTGCGGATGGACAGCAAATAGGAGAAGGTCACCGCGAAGTTGGGCCCTAGCTGTGGGTCGCCCGGTGAGGCCGCAAGGGCGGACAGATCTTCCTGCTCCGCATTGCCGGAGGACAGGTTGTCCAGGCTCCCCATATCCATGCCGGCGCAGAATCCCCGCCCTTCGCCAGTAAGGACGATGCCCACCACGGCCTCGTCCTGTTCCGCCGCAGCGAAGGCGTGGCGCAATTCCGCCAGCATGCGCCCTGTGCAGGCGTTCAGCCGCTGCGGCCGGCTCATGGTGACGACCGCCACCGGATCACTCACGACATAGGTGATTTCCTGATACATGCTTCCTCCCGGACTGGACGTTGGCGAAATGGGCGATGGAAGCCCAACACGGCTTCAACTACTGTGTTCGTGTGAGGATGCCGGCGGCGTTGGTGACCGCGGAGTTGTTGCTGGTGGCTTTGCCTTGGCTGAGCATGTTCTGCACCTCCAGGACGCCGTTGGACAGCAGGTCGCAGCGGCCGCGGCCAGCATCCCAACCGCCGTTGAGGGCTTCGCCGATCTCGTTGTGGTTGTAAACCACGAGGTTTCCGGCGGCCACCACGCCCAATTCGCCAAAGTAGCTTCCGCCAAGCTGGTCCTTGCAGCTTGCGAACACGCTGCAGTCCGTGGTGCTGGCGCACACAACCCTGAGGTAGGTTGTGGCTACGCCGCCGGGCTTGATGATGCCGTGGGCGTAGGCGGCGAGGCTGAGGCCTTGATACTCGATTGTGCCCGTGCCCTGCCCGTCCACCGGCCCGGAGGCGTTGAGCTCATCGTCGTACTGCACCGCCACGGTGGTGGTGAAGGTTGACGGCAACAGGTAGTCAACGCCGCCGGGGAGGTATGTGATCTTAACATCCGAAGCGGCGGCGGCATCCTCTATGGCGATGCTGCCGCTGTAGCCGCCGTCCTCATTACGCGTCAACTCCATGTCCTCGCCAAGCATCACCTTGTCGTCGGTTTGGAAGTTCCCGGTCGCCGTGACAACCAAGTCTCCCGGAAAGTTGGCAACGGTGACATCGGGCCCGAAGGTGGTAGCCGCCTCCATGAGAGGCTTTACGTTAGTTGCAGATATTGTGGTGCGAACCGCGCCAATCTCCAGGACCGCCGGCTCGTCGTCGGTTCCCCCCACCAAGACCTTGCGGTCAGTCAGGGCGACTTCCTCAGTTGCCTCGCCAGACACCGCAACATCAACCACCGAAGCAAGCTCATAGATTGTCACGGGTTCGGCATCCTCGTCCGTGTTGAGCTCGCTGCCAATTACGTCCGGGAAGGGGCCGGACGCGCGCGTCACGACTTCTATGGAGACGTCGACCGCCGCCCCACGCTTTTGATCACCAGGAGCATCCGTCGGATTGAGGATTACGGGAGTCACCTGAAGATCGGGAACCACGAAGTAGACTTCTCGGTTGAGAGACACAAACTGGCTAGGAGACACACGGATGCGAACCGTAACCGAACTGTCGCCCCCTTGGCCGCCTTCCACCAATTTCACGGAGACGTCTCCAGGCACATTGAATTGGGACAGGGAAACCCTGCCGGCGAAGGTGGCGCCCGTCAAGCTGAAGGTCAGATCCGCCTCATTGCCTCCTTGAATGGTGGCGTTGCGGAAAAGAATTGCGACCCTAGTAGGCAGGTTGGTTGCGCTTCTTGCCGCCACCATGCGGCCTTCAGCGGCGCCGAAATACTCCGCGGCGATCGTCTTTTTGTCTAGGACTTTTTGCGCCGCGGTGACTTGGCCCCAAGCGCCGGGGCAGAACGCCGCGCCCACCGCAAGCAGGACAGCAGCGCGTTTCACTTTCTCAAACATTTGTTTCTCCATCCTTGGTTGAGTTCTGGGTTCGCCCCGCAGGGGCGGCAAGGCGCATTCAGCTTCCGTCCATCAGCTTCATCAAGACTGGACGGAGTGTAGCAGAAATTCCCAGGGGCAGAAAACTGAACCGGCTCAGACCCTATCCACAACAAGGCGTCTGGCCGCAATTGCCGCCCGGGCACCGGGTGTGCGCCGCATATGTGGGATTCATGATCAGTAGCGAGCGCTAGGGAACCTCTGAACAAGTCGCGTTCGCCCAGCGCCCCGCTCTCAGCAGCGG
>CAYGBY010000154.1:0-9531 GCA_964348115.1 uncultured Pseudomonadales bacterium | reverse complement strand
GATGGGGGCGTGTGGGATATCTACATGGGGGCAGACTATCTAAGCGCGAATGGCCGCACGGTCTATGGCGCGCTGATCGGATACGAGCCTGGCCTCGTGACTTCCGATGGTGTCTACCTGGAGGCGGGCTATTTGCAGTTAGGGCTTTACGGCGCGCGCCGCCTAGGCGGGAAACTTACCTTTGACGGCGCCCTTGGCTGGGGCCGCGGCAAGGGCGATCTGTCCTTGGTCGGAGGTCCGCGTTCCATCACGGCGCCCTATCACTCTGAGCGTTTTGTTGTGCGGGGCGATCTGACGGGAGATTTTGGCTGGGGCGGCAACTCGGTGCGCGTAGAACCGCAGTTCGGCCTTCTCTACGCGGAGGAGCATCTGGACGCGTTCACCGACAGCGATGGCGGCGTGGCGCCGGCCGACCAGCTATGGCTGGCGCGGTTGGGGCTCGGGCCGAGGCTGATCTGGCAACTGGAGCGAAGCGCCATGCATGCGCATCTGCGCGTGAATCTAGACGCGCACAATCTGGTGGCGTCGGATGAACGCACGGAGGAGGTTTCGGCCTCGCTTGGCTTCGGGCACCGCTGGCGGATCGACGAACTGGGTTTTCTTGAGCTGTCCGCCAGCTTCGATGGCTTGCGCTCGGGCTGGTTCTCCTCCGCCTCATATGGTCTGACATATGAACAGAAATTCTGAACCTCAGAATATGCTTCTAAAGTGAGGGGGTGGTTGTCCTCCGTCAGCAATTCCCGTTAGTCGCTCCAGAACTTCTCCTCTCAAAACAGCATCATGGCAGCGTTTTTTCAGGCGCCGAGTGATAAAATATATCCAACACGTTCTTGCGCAGAACAGTGATTGCGCTGGGACTGGCGGCGTTCCGCCTAAAGCCCCCTCGCTGCTGCGCTTCGACCGGGACGCCCGACAGGACGGGTTGATTCGGTCGAACCTTGGGAGCCTTGAGTTGGTTCTTCAGGGAAGTCGTGGCCACATCGAACGTCCGGCGCCGGGCCGGAGGAGAACACTTCCCCCATCGTTGGCTGCAGCCGTCGCACGGCGCACATGTCCGCACCCCGTCGGAGTGTCGGCCGCGTTAACGGGAGCGCCTGTTGGTGAAGCCGGCGGGATGCCGCGCGACCGGTTTGCGGGGTAGAATGAGTGTTTGCGAACTAGCGGTGGCGGCAATCTGAGCAGGCAACATTCGGGCGCGGCGCCGCGCTTTTTTTTCGGTTGGTACATCGTCGGCTTCACCTTTGTGGCGCAGTTTGCGGCCATGGGCACGCTGTTTTACGCCTATGGGGTGCTGTTGAAGCCTCTGGCCGAAACCTTCGCCGTGGACCGGTTCGACATTTCCGTGGCGACGCTGATACAAGGCGTGATCGTCGCCTTCATCAGTCCTTATGTCGGCAAGCTGATCGGACAGATGCCCATCCGTCGGCTCATGTGGTGCGGCGCGGCAGCTCTATGTCTCGGCTTCGTGGGCATGGGGCAGGCGCACAATGTGCTGCATCTCTACTTGGCGTTCGGCGTGGTGTTGGCCTTGGCCATGACATTGCTTGGGGTGCTGCCCAACAACGCCTTGCTGGCCAATTGGTTCGTTAAGCGTCGCGGCAAAGCCTTGGGATTGTCGCAGTTGGGCATTTCCCTTTCTGGCGCCGCATTGGTGCCGCTAACCGCCTGGCTTGTGCAGATGTATGGCTGGCGCACGGCAGTGACATTGTTTGGGCTGGGTTTCGCCGCCCTGCTTGCGCCCCTGATTTGGAAGTTCGCCATCAATCGCCCGGAGGATAGGGGTCTGACGCCGGATGGCGCGGTGGGGGGCGCTGATGCAGACAGCCAGTTTGGCTCGGCCGAGGACTGGTCCCTGCTCATCCTAGTGCGGCAGTGGCGCACTTGGCAGCTAGTGGCCGTTGTGGGGCCAAGCTTCACGTGCATCGGCGGGGTGCTGCTGGTGCTGCCCTCGCACATTACCGACTTGGGGCTGACCACGATGCAGGCGTCCTCGTTGGTGGTCCTTGCCACCCTGATGGCCGCCCTAGCCAAACCGCTGTTCGGCATGTTGTCGGACTTCATCGATAAGCGGGCGATGATGGCCGCCTCGCTGTTGTGCCAGATCATCGGGCTTGCCCTGCTGCTGACCTTTGCGCACTATGCCGGGCTCGCGGCTGCGGCGGTTTTCTTCGGCCTAGGCTATGGCGCGGTGACGCCCCTTTGGACGCTTTTGCTCGGCGCACTTTACGGCCGGGCCGCCTTCGCCCGGATACTGGGCCTGATGGCGCCGCTTACTTCGCCTTTCATTTGGGTGGGACTGCCCGTTGCCGCCAAGGCCTATGACGCCACTGGCAGCTATGCGCCAGCGTTTGCCGGGCTAATCTTGGCTTTGTTGGCTTCAATGGTTGCCGTAGCTTTGCTGCGGCTGCCTGGGGACACGGGGGCGAACGCCGGCGAAATCAGGCAGGCGGGGGAGACAACCTGACTAACCCCGCCAAGGAGTCTTGCCTATGAACATGTTGGTTGAGATTACTCTCTATCCCCTCAAGGACCAGTTCCTTGCCCCCGTGGATGATTTTCTGGCGTTCCTGAACGCCCAGGACGCCGTGCAGGTGAAGACCCACCGCATGAGCACCCAACTCTACGGCGAGTACCATGCGGTGATGGACCTGCTGCGGGATGCGATGGAAACTTGCCACGCCAGACACGGCAGCGGCGCCTATGTGCTGAAGCTGCTGCCGGGCGCCGCCCGCACCATCAAGGGCTACGAGTGATTCCCAGGTCGGGCGTTGCGCTGGCGCCCCAGCGTCCCGTTGGCCCGCTGCCGGGATGGCGCTGGCGCCAACAAGAGGCTTGCGGCCGGAAAAGCGGTGGCTGAAGCCGGCTGGCGACAGCACGGGGTGGGGCGATGATGGTGCTGCTGGAGGCGTTGGCGGTGGCCTTGGGAGTCGCCTATCTGCTGCTGGCCGTGTGGGAGAAGATCGCCTGCTGGTATGCGGCCTTCGCCGGCGCCGCCATTTCCGTGGTGGTGTTTTGGCGTGTCAGCCTGTTGATGGAGGCGCCGCTCCACCTGTTCTACATGGCCATGGCGGTCTATGGCTGGTGGCAATGGCGGCGCGGCGGGCCGGCTGCGGCTGGCTTGACGGTGCGCCGTTGGGGAGCGGCGCGGCATTTGCTGGCCATCGGCGCGGTGCTGGCGGCAAGCCTGGTTTCCGGGCAAATGCTCGCTGCGGGCACCAGCGCCGCCTGGCCCTATTTGGATTCCTTCACCACTTGGGCCAGTGTTTTCACCACCTTCATGGTGGCGCGCAAGATCTTGGAGAACTGGCTGTACTGGTTCGTGATCGATGGGGTGTCCATCTTTCTGTACCTGGACCGGGGCCTGTATCTATACACCCTGCTGTTTGTGGGCTACCTTGTGATCTGCGTATTCGGCTACCTTAGCTGGCGACGCAGCTTGGCCAGCGCGGCCGCTTGATCGGCCCGCCGAGCGGTAGCCATGATGCAATCTCCGTGCTAGTGTGCTGACGTGCAGGGAAGAGGGCACTTCCATGCAAGCCAGCGTTGCATCCATTTGATCTTCCCCTTCTTCGTAGCGGGCCCTTCGTGGGTACAGGATTCTTGGGTGTTGGCGTTCTGACCGCTGGTCAGATCAGAAAACACTCTAGCGGGGCTCGTGCCGGTTGGGATGCAGCGTCACCTCCACCCGGCCGCCCACGCGCAGTGCGCCCCGCTCCACCTGAAAAGCGCCCAAGGCGTTCTCCAGCTCCTTTTGAGTGTGGGGATGGGCAGCTGGCTTCAAGTCGGGGTCGATGCGGCGCAGTATTTGGTTCGCCTTCAGAACGGCGTACCGGTGCTGCATCAGCGGCTGCACCCGCTTCACCGAGCAAAAGGCGTGAGCGAGGGTTGTCGGCTTGATGAAGCGGCTTAGGACGCTGTTGAAGGCTTTCAGGGTGGCCACCGTCAAGCGGTTGGGGAAGTCCCACAGCAGGCAGATATCGAGGGGCCCATCGATCATGAACAGGGCCTTGGTGAAGTAGTTGGCTAGCGCGTCCTGGTCGAGGCTGTACTGATCCTCGACGATGGAGCTGTTGTGCAGGTCGGCGATGTGCAGCCGGCACTTCAGGCTGCTGCAGAAGGCTAGGGTTTGCGGTGTGGCGGGACCCACATCCAAGATAGCCGCCCGCTGCAGCGGATCAAGTGGCGCAAACATCAAGGGCAGCAGTGTGCTGGACTCGATCACTGGCGTGTCCCGCTCAACACTGGCGCTTGGCGGGTCAACTGTAGACGCCCTTTTGTCTGTCATTCCCCACATGGCGTCAACCCCTTAGTTTGGGCGTTCGAAAGCAGTTCATTTTCCGCATTGGCTGTAGAACCGGAAAAAGCTCCTGGCGCAAACTGCACTGGCCGTGCGTTCCTTGGATCTTGGCGCCAGTTGCGGGTTAGGCGCCGCCGCCCTTCTTGGTTCGCGGCGGGCTTCCGGGTGCATTGGCGACGGCGCCGCCCTGGGCGGTGGGTAGCTGGCCCGACGCCGCCTTGGGGCTTTGCCGTCCGCTTGTGGGGGATGCCTTGGCTTGGGGGGTGGCGGCCTGATGCGTGGCGGCATCGGTTGGATCCATATCTATGCTGCCTTTGAACTTGGCGCCGTCCTCAAGCTTCACCCTAGGCGCGGTGATGTTGCCCCGCACCCAGCCGTTGGCAGTGAGCGCAACCTGCTCCATGCCCACGATGTCCCCTTGTACGCGGCCGTCGATAAACACTTTGGAGGCGGTGATGTCCGCGTTGACGGTGCCCGATTGGCCTACGGACACCACATGGTTCGGCAGAACAATGGCGCCTTTCACCTGTCCTTCAATGATCAGGTCCTCCTTGCCGGTTATGTCTCCGGTGATGGTGATTTGGGCGCCGACCAGCGCGGTATGGCCCGGAGATGAGCGCGACCCCTTGGCGGCGGAGGAAGATGGGCGGTGCGCCGCAGCTTTTGCATTACTTTCCGCTTTTGGCCCTAAAGCGTTGCGCTTCTCAAACATGGCGAAGATGCCTCCCTGTTGATGCCTTGATGATACGCCCTTTCCACAATGATTGCTGCAGGCGCCTTTTTTAACCGCCGTTTCCCCCAGCGCTCACACAAAGGTGATCCAGCCAAGCAACATCACGGAGAATTCGAACAGATAGCGGAATATGGGCAAGCCGACAATGCCCAGCACGATAAGCGCCAAAAAAACACCGGTGCCGTAG
Organism: uncultured Pseudomonadales bacterium; assembly: GCA_964348115.1. GTDB lineage: Bacteria > Pseudomonadota > Gammaproteobacteria > Pseudomonadales > Azotimanducaceae > Azophilus. The sequence goes on along the minus strand of CAYGBY010000154.1, from coordinate 4,314 downwards.
CGGGCGTTGAAGTGCCTGTAGCGTTGGGCCAGATGGCGGGGCAGGAAGTGGGGCAGGATGTAGTGCCCGTCCAGCGGCCCCAACGGAATGAGATTGAAGACCATCAGCAGAAGGTTGATCTGCGCCAGCACAGTGAAGAAAAGCTCGCCGCCGGAGTTGCTCCATCCGGCGGCGCGCAGGCTGAGATAGAGATTCCAGGTGACCAGGGCCAGCAGCAGGTTCATCAGCGGGCCAGCGGCGGCCACCCAAAGGTCCGCCCTGGGAGACCTGAACCTGCGCGGGTCCGTTGGCACCGGCTTGGCGTAGCCGAAACCCACGACCACCACCATCAGCAGCCCCAACGGGTCTATGTGGGCCAAGGGGTTGATGGTCAACCGGCCAGCCCGTTCGGCGGTGTCGTCTCCATGCCACTTGGCGACAATGGCGTGGCCGAACTCGTGGAAAGACAATGAGACCACCAAGGCGATCAGCAGCAGCACAAAGACCGCGTACTGGCCGTTGGTCAGCAGATTGAGCATGGCGGCTCCGGGTCAGCGCCCTTGGTAGTTGGGCTTGCGCTTCTCCATGAAGGCCCGTGGACCTTCGCGGGCGTCTTGGGTTTGGAACACAGGCCCGGACAGTTTGGACTCGATTCTGAGGGCGTCCTTCTCCGGCACGCCCAGACAGGCCCGGGCCGAGGCGCGGATGGCGCGCACCGCCAGCGGGCCGTTGGCGGCGATCTTTTCCGCGATCGACATGGCCTTGGCCACCGGGTCATCGCACAGGTAGTTCAGGAAGCCGAAGCTGAGCGCCTGCTCGGCCGTCATCAGATCCCCGGTCAGCAGCAGTTCCATGGCCTTGGCGAAGGGCATCTGCATAGGCATGCGCACGGTGGAGCCGCCAGCGGGAAAGATGGCCCATTTCACTTCCTGCACCCCGAACTTGGCGGCCGGCGCGGCCACGCGAATGTCCGTGCCTTGGACGATCTCCATGCCGCCGGCGATGGCGTGCCCGTTGATGGCGGCGATGACGGGCTTTTCCGGGTCGAAGTTGCGCAGAAGCGCTTCAGCGGTGAGGCGCGGGTTGGCCAGGATCTTTTCGTCCCATTCGTTGTCCGGCTTGCGGGCGCCGGAAATCAGGGGGATTAGCTGCCCTAGGTCCGCCCCGGCGCAGAACGAGGCGCCGGTGCCGGTTAGCACGGCGACGCGCACCTCGTCATCATCGCGCACCTGATGCCAAGCTTCAGCCAGCCGCACAGCCACTTCGGGACTGATGGCGTTGCGCGCCCGCGGGCGGTTGAGGGTGATCAGGGCCACATGCCCCTGTCGCTCATAGTCGACGACTGCCATGCAAAGTCTCCAGTCAAGCTGTGATGCGGGCGCCCATTCTGGCAGAACTTGCCGTCCCCACCAAACCCGCTAAACGTGCTGAACTGCTGGGGCCGGCAGCTTGGCGAGCTTTTGCAATCGTTGGCGGTGATCCCCTTTGCGTCAATCAGCCCGAAGCGCATCCCGTTCGCCTCCCAAGTGGTGGAAATTCCCAAGTATGCGGGCTGGCTGGGGAAAGGGCCGGCGCTGGATCGTGGCGGTTCAGTAGTCGTTGAGCAGGCGGCGCAGCTCCAGATCCGCCGTGGCGGCGGCTTGGCGGGCGATCATTTGGCTCATCCAGGCGAAGGCGCGCGGGTCGCTGCCATCCAGGGCGCCGGAGACCACGGCGGCATAGCTCCAGCCATGCAGCAAGGCGATGCGGTAGTGCTCCCAGGCCTCGGCGAAGGGGTAGGCCACGCCTAGCGCCTCCAGGCCCTGCAGGTATCTTTTCAGCAGCGCGCGCTCGTGTTGGCGGCGCACTGCCGTCTGCGTGCTTTGGCCCAGGAACAGCGCCACATCGAATAGGCCCCGGGCCAGCAGCGGGCCTTGCCAATCCAGAATGACCAGGGGGTGGTGTTGCGGGGCGGTGGCGTACAGCAGGTTGGCCATGCGGAAATCGCCATGCACGAAGGTGATGGGCGGCCTGTCCATGCGCTGCTGCAGGTTGGGCAAGGCGTTCAGGAAGTCGGCTTTCATGGCCGCAATGGGGGCCGGCAGGAAATCCGCGAAGGTGGACGCCATGTTGTCCCAGCCGCCCTCCGCCAAGGTTTGCATGTTGGCGGCGTGGTAGCTGTTCGCCACATGCGGCACCCAGTCAAGGCGGTCCGCGTTGCGCCAGAAGGGCGCATGCAGGCGGGCTAGGGCGTCTACCGCGGCTTGCGAGTCCGCCAAGGTGGCGCCGATGGTTTGGTCGCCGACCCGGTAGTCGCCCAAATCCTCCATTAGGAGGATGAAGTTGTCGTCCTCGATCTGTGCGCAGTAAGCGGCAGGCGCCTTGGCCGTGGTGAGCGAGTCGACCTCCTTGAAATAGCGCACCTCGCGCTCGTAGACGTTATAGCGCCTAGCCACCGCCCGGTTGGTGGGGTTCTCAGAGGGGTACTTGGCGATTAGGCTGGCCGGCGCCTGCGGCGCCGCTTGGTCATAGCGCAAATGCAGTCGGCGCAGATCGGACATCATTCCGGTTCCTTCGCCGAGCTTGCTGCGCCGAGCTTCCGCCACTCGAACGCCCTCGGGCAACGCTCCAGCGTCCTGAAGGATGCCGGACAGCCACTCCGGCGTCAGGCCTTCGGGCATTTGCGGCAGCGACTGCGTGGTCATGACGCTGACCAAACCAACCTAGACGGTTTCAACAGGTCTTGGCTGGGCGAAGTGGCGAACTCAAGCGTTCATCGCCTTTTGGAAAGCCGGGCGGGCGGCGATCCGGTCGATGTAGGCGAGCAAATGGCCCATCTCGTCGGTGACGCAGCCTAAGCGCCGGCTCATGAAACAGGCGTGTCCGAGCATGATGTCCGCCCCGGAGAAGTTCCCGATGAGGTAGTCCTTGCCCTCCAGCTGCTCATCCACCGGGGCAAGCGCCTTGGTCAGCAACCGTTGCGCTTGGCCCAAGGCCTCAGCGTTCCGCCGCTCCGGGGGCAACAGGATGGTCTGCACCACAATGGTGTTGACCGGGGGCATGACCATGCCTTCGCAATAGTGGAACCACTGTAGATAGGCTGGATAGAGGGGGGACTCCACCGCCGGTTTCAAAGCCCCGTCGGTGTGCCGGGCGATGACGTATTCCACAATGGCGCCAGACTCGTAGAGACGCACGTCCCCATCATCGAGCACTGGCACCCGTCCCAATGGATGGCGGGAGCGGTGTTCGCTGGATTTCAGGTCTTTGGGATGGAAGTCCATGCGGTTTAGGTTGTAGTCGAGGCGCAGCTCCTCAAGCAGCCAGACAATGCGGCCGGCTCGGGAATTGGGGGCGAAATGCAGGGTCAACATGGTTTGCTCCATAGCTAAGGCGATACGCAGAAAATTTGGCGAAGAGGGGTTCGAACCCAATAAGTCGCCCCATGCTTCCTTGGTAAGGGGAGCGCCTTCGGCCACTTGGCCATAGCCTAGCCCTATCGGAAAGGAAGTCAACCGCACGAGATCGCCCCGCCGTTTCTTCTCGCTCTCCCCAAGGACCTTGGGGCGAACGCCCGCGAAGAAGGGCCGCTATAGGATTCGGGATTCCCGGCGGATTATCCTGCGCCAGAACTGTTGTAGCTCAGACACATTTGGCACACCCCCGGCGGTGACCGGGAGAGCGGCGCCGAGGCTGGGAAGCCCCCGCCCCGGCGCCGGATCGGGTAGCCTTCAGTGAACGACAAACCCACTGAAAGGAGACCGATCCATGAACATTGAGTCCATGCGGATCAAATCGCACCGCAGTTTCGCCGTCGATGAGGCCCCGCTTCCGCCCGCCGCGGCCGAGCGCCTCAGGAAGTTGAACGAATACGACGGTCTCCGGGCCAACGGCTGCGCCGGCGCGGCGGCGCTCAGGCACGCCGGCCTCAGCCGCCGCACGCTGCGCCGGCGCAAATACCCCTTCACGGGCAAGGCGCGAATCCACGCCATGCCGGCGCGCAAGGGCTCCCGCCTGGGCGTGTCCACCGTCGGGCGGATCATCGAGCGCGCCCTTGCGCGCGGCGCGATCCGCCGCGCGTCGCTCTGCGAAGGGCGCCTGAGGCCCAGACGGCGGCGCTTCTTCAACAACTGGGCGCGGCGCTGGAGGTGCGGCGCCAGGGCCGGATCGCCGGGCGAACCGGTGCGGATCGACCACATGACCCACTCCCGCGACGGCAAGGCCCTCAAGGCGTTCCGCGCCATCCGCCCGGCCACGAAGCTCATGGTCTCCCGCGTCCGTTCGCAGGCCGCGGCCCGCAGCGCAAGGCGGCTCCTCGACGAGGCCCTCGCCGCCTTCCCCTTCGCCGTCTCCTCC
>CAYGBY010000153.1:0-9667 GCA_964348115.1 uncultured Pseudomonadales bacterium | reverse complement strand
GGGCGCTGGGCGAACGCGACTTGTTCAGAGGTTCCCTAGGCCATTTTGGCTCCCGACAAGGCGCGACGATGCCCTGCGGCAGGCCCCGCACAAGGAGGAGCAACGCGGCCAGGGGCCGAAAGGGCCACGAATAGTCACACCTACTTGCGGGACAGCTCACTAGTTTTGCTTGACCGCACAATGGGGGTAAGATGGCGTCCATCTTCGCGGGAAACAGCAAGGGGCGGACAGTGCGCAGAATCATCGGCAGCAAGGGGGCGGCGGACGGAGAGGAGCAGATTAACCTCACGCCCATGTTGGATGTTGTGTTCATCATGCTGATCTTCTTCATCGTAACGGCCACTTTCGTCAAGGAAGTGGGGCTGGACGTAAACCAGCCGGAGGACGACACGCCCCAGACCATAGACCCGGATAAGAAAAGCATCGTCGTGCGCATCACCAACCGGGACCGCATCATCATCGCCCAGCGGGATGTGGACTGGCGTTCCGTGCGGGCCAACATAGAACGGCTGCATGCGGAGAACCCGGAGGCGCCGGTGATCATCCAGCCCCATGCGGATTCGCAGACCGCCACCACCATCCACGTGATGGATTCGGCCCGTTTGGCTGGCGTATTCAACGTCTCGTTAGCCTCGAACTGAACAAGTTCCGGAAGCCCAAAGGCGTCTAGGTGGCGTGATGGCAAGGCGCGGCGAAGCCTTGTGGCAGGCGCCTAGGCGCCACACAATGAGCCGCAACACCGTAAGCGCCCTTTAAGCCCTCCCGAAGGGCGAACGCGACTTGTTCAGAGGCTCCCTAGGGGCTGATGCGTCCGACCAAACCCACCAGCGCCCCCGTCAGGCAGGACACCAGGGTGCCGGACAGCAAGGTCCTTGGTCCCAACTGCAGCAGGTCCGCCCGGCGCTCCGGCGCCAGCGCCGACAGCCCGCCGATGAGAATGCCCAAGCTGCCCAAGTTGGTGAAGCCGCACAGCCCGTAGGTGAGCACCAAGCGCGAGTGGGCGCTTAGGGTTTCCGGCGGCAAGGCCGACATTTGCAAATAGGCCACCAGTTCATTGAGCACCAGCTTGACGCCCAGCAACGCCCCCGCCGCCTGCGCCTCCTGCCAGGGAACCCCCATCAGCCAAGCCGCCGGCGCGAAGATCCAGCCCATGATGCGCTCCAAGGTAAGGGCGGCGCCGCCCACTTCAAGCAAGGAGAGCCCTTGGTTGGCCAAGGCCACCAAGCTCACCAACACCACCAGCATGGCGCCGACATTTACCGCTAGGCGCAGTCCATCCGCGGCGCCCCGGGTAATGGCGTCCATGGTGCTTGCATAGCTTAGGGCGACTTGCGCTGGCGCAGCCGCTCCCCCGGCCGGCGCCGGCAACAGGATGCGCGAGATCAGGATGGCGCCAACCACATTGATGGCGGAAGCCACGATGACGTGCCCCAAGGCGCCTGGGACGATCCCTTGCAGAATGCCGGCATAAAGCACCATGACGGCGCCAGCCACCGTGGCCATGCCACAGGTCATTACGGTAAACAGGTCGGAGCGCGACAGGCCGGCTAGGTAGCCGCGAATTAGCAGGGGCGCCTCCGCCATGCCCAAAAACACGCTGGCTGCGCCCACGGTGCCCACTGGCCCGCCAACCTTCAGCGTACGCCGCAGCAGGGCGCCAAAGGCGGCGATGATGGCCGGCAGCACCCGCCAATGCCAGAACAGCGCCACCAAAACGCTGAACACCAGAATCTGCGGCAGCACCCGGAACGCCAACAGGTAAAGGGCGCCCTCCGCCTCCCCAGCAACCTGAAAGGGCGCGTCGCCGCCGCCCAAATAACCGAATACAAAGCTGGTGCCGGCCCTGGTGGCCTGCTCCACCGCCCGCACCAAGCCATTCACGGCCAGCAGCAGATCCCGCAGCACAGGCGCCTTGAGCAGCAGCAGGGCTATGGCCGCCTGCAGGCCCAAGCCGACGGCCACCATGCGCCGATCCACCCGGCGCCGATCCTCGCTCAGCAGCCAGGCGATGGCGATGAACGCGGCAATGCCAATAATCGCCTGCATCCCCGCCGTTCAATCGATGCGGAATACGGTGATTACATGGTCGCCGCGGATCCTGAAGCCGCCGACGCCGGCGTTCAGCATTCGGTTCGCCGCATGGCGACCGAGGTAGCGCAAGCGAAAAGCCGCGTTTGGCCAGTCGAGGAGCACCTCCACGTCCTGGAAGCCGACGTACAGTCCGGTAAGGGGGTTGACCGCCTTGTAGCCGGCCTCCTTGGCGCTGAAGGCCACCACGCCTTCGCGCGCATCCGCCCAGGGACGCTGGCGTTCGCGGCTGGTCAGCACCTTGGCGTGCAGCGCCGCCTTCAGCCGGTTCGTCCCCTCGATGTCCAAACCCAGCCCGCGCAGGGCTTCGGCGTGCGCAACGGCGGCGGCCGCCAGCGCCTTTGTGTGGCTGATGGAGCCGGTGAAGCCCTTGGGCCAGAGCGGCTTGCGGCCCTGCTGCAATATGAAGCTGTCGCCACAGTGCAGGCGTCCAAGGGCCGTCCTGGCGAAATGCCTTCCGCTGGCGAACTGCCGCCGCCGAGCCGGGCTGGACCCAGCTACGCAGGCCGCCTCCGCCGACGGCAGCGGATAGTCCGAAACCGGGCCAAGCAAAGCAAGCGCCCCATCCGGCAAGCCCAACGCCAATTCCTCCATGGCCGCTGCAACGCCCAGGGGCCTGCTGCAGGCCCTAATTCAATCCCACGGCGAACGACAAAGTGGGGCCGATCTCGCCGTTCACCACCAGATCCGCAAAATGGTCCAATGGGGTTTCCTCGCGGTTTATGATGGCCAACGCTGCGCCAAGGCGCTTGGCCGTTTCGGGGAAGCCCGCCGCCGGATAAACCACCAGCGAGGAGCCGGCCACGACCATCAGGTCACAGGCCTCCACCACCTCTTGGGCCCGCCGCATGGCGTCCTCCGGCATGGCTTGGCCGAAGGAGATGGTGGCGGTCTTGATGACGCCCCCGCAGCGTTCGCAGGGCGTCACAAGGCCCAATTCGGCGAACTGGCGCCGCAGATGGCTCAGTTCATAGCGCAGGCCGCAGCGCAGACAGGTGGCGTAGCCGGCATTGCCGTGCAGCTCGATCACCTTGGCTTCCGGCACCCCGGCTTGCTGGTGCAGGCCGTCCACGTTTTGGGTGATGACGGCCAGGCAACGGCCCGCCGCCACTAGGCTGGCGATAGCTTCATGGCCCTTGTTGGGCTTGGCGTTCTCCAACGTGCGCTCGCCGTTGAAGCGCCGCCGCCAAGATTCCTGACGCACCTCGTCGGAGGCGACGAAATCCTGAAACTGGATCGGCTTCATCCTGTTCCACAGGCCTGTGCCCGGGCTGCGGAAGTCTGGGATGCCGGACTCCGTGCTGATGCCGGCGCCGGTAAAGAAGACCATCCGTTCGGCGGCGGCGAGCATCGCCGCCAGTTCTTTAAGTGCATCGGCCAATGGCCCCTCCCGGCCCGCGCGGACCCTCCTTCTGCAGACAGGCAAGGGGATAATGCGCCCATCCCTCCCCGCAAGTCCAGCACCGATTCCTCCTAGGACCATCCCAAAGTCGTCCGCCAGCCCTCGGCAAAGCCCTACGTAGATGGTTTATGAATGTTCTTCGGAAAGTATTGCAGGGATGTCCCTAGGCGCCCGCCTGCGCACAGATGCGCAGCAGTCTCTACAGACCCTGCGCCAGCCAGCGGTCGATGTGCCTTTGCGCCGCGGCCAGGCGGCTGGGGAGGTCGCCGCCCAGCTCCACATAGGGGCAGCCGCTGTCGGCCAAGGCCGCCCGGTGAAGCCGGTGCAGCACGGTGCGCTCGCCGCCGCTCTCCCGCAGTGGGTCCGGCGCCCAGGGAATGTCAGGTTTGGCCAGCAGATAGGCGCGCGGGCTGCGTTCAGCCAGCAGGCGCAGCAGTTCCTTCGGCAAGGCGCCGTACTTCACTTCCCACCATACCCGCATCACCAGCAAGTCCGTATCGCACAGCACTAGGGGCGCACGGCCGGAAGCAGCCGCGGATGCGGCTCGGCCAGCCTGTTGGCCAAGGGCCTGCTCCACGGCGGCCTGCTCCAGGCGCACCTGCTGGCGGGCGATGGCCAGCAGGTCCCGGCGACCGTAGGCGCCTTGCCTGGCGTTCAGGTAGGCGCGCGCCGCCTCCATCGCCAGGGGGGCGCGGTAGTGCTGCGCCAAGGCTTCGGCCAAGGTGGTTTTGCCGCTGCACTCGGCGCCGGTCAGGCAGACGATTAGCGGCGCTTGCATCGCGGCGGTCATGACTGCTCTATGACACAGGGCGGCTCAGGAGACAAGCGAACTGACCCGCATATCAGGGCTTTCCCACGCTAATTCGGTTTGGGGAGTGTTGGGGGGATTCTGCGTGGGGAGGCCGGAAGGATTCCGCCTTGCGGTTGTCGAGGTTCGCCTGACGACGCCATTGGGGCACCCGCTGTGGGACGCCTCGACTCCCGAAGCAACAACGCCGGACGAGATTCCATGCCCAAATCACCAGAACAGGTTCCTCAAAGCAAACAATCGCTTGGCTCCACTCAGCGTGGGAAAGTCCTGCCCGCATATTGGGCCAAGCTGCTTGATGAGCGGACGACTGTTGTTCCTTGGCAGCGCGACCGTCAGGGCCCTTGCCACAATATGCGGACCAATGATGTTTGTGGCAAAATCATCCTTGCCGCAGGGCTGTGCGCCGGTGTGCGGGCGCACATGCCACCGCCGCAGGAGCAATTCCAGGAGGGCCGGCATGGCCAAGCGCATCGCCATCGTGGAGGATGACCCGGATCAGCGGGCCAACTACGCGGATGCCATCACCAAGAAGGGCTATGAAGTGGTCACCTACGGCAGCCGTCAGGAGGCTCGGGACTGCATGGGGGAGCAGTTGCCGGATCTGGTTGTCCTGGACATCATTCTCGGCGAGGAGGTGGACGCGGGTTTTCAGTTGTGCCGGGAGCTGCTGTCGCGCTCCCCCTCCCTGCCGGTGATCTTTCTCACTGAGCGCATCAATGAGATCGACAAGATCTCCGGCCTGCGCCTCGGCGCCTGGGACTATCTGCCCAAACCCATCTCACTGGATTACTTGGCGGAGCGCATATCCTCCCTGCTGCGCATCAACGAGGTGCGGGCGGAGAATCCGGAGCGGGAAAGCTCAAGCGCCCGGCGCATCGGCCGCCTAACCCTGGATCAGGACGCCCTTTTGGTGTCCTGGCAAGACCACAGAATATCCCTGTCCGGCACGGAGTTCCGCATGCTCGCTGAATTGGTGCGGGCGCCCGGCCACGCGGTAAGCTACAAGACCCTGATGAACGCCACCATGCAGAGCTTGGTGACCAACAACACCATCAATACGCACGTGCGCAATATCCGCAAGAAGTTCGAGCGGGTGGACCCAGGCTTCGCCTGCATCAAAAGCGAATACGGCTACGGCTACCGCTGGACCCAGCCTTGAGGTCCGCCGGCCATGCGCGCTAAGCGGGTTCGCGGGCCGCGCATCGGCACCAAGCTGATGCTGCTGAGCCTTACGCTGCTGGTGGTGCCTTGGTTCAGCTACCGCCAGCTGCTGCATATGGAGCAACTGCTGGTGCAGGGCCAGTCCGACGCCCAGCTGATGACCGCGGAGGGCATCTCCACCCTGTTCAACGGGCGCGAAGACCTGTTCAACGACCTGCCCGTGGCCATCGAGGACTATGAATCCCTGTTCGCCTACCCCCTGGAGAACAACATTCGCCTGGATGGCCGCTACGACGACTGGGGAGATCCGGGCGGCAAGCGGCTGCTGGCCTACGCGGCGGCTGAAGGCGACGGCGGCTTCCGCCTCTCCCTAGGCCAGCGGGCGGGACAGCTATACGCTTTCCTGGAGGTTCGCGATCAGCGCATCGTGCCGCGCGACCTCGACTACTTGCGCCTGGACAACGCAGACTCCGTCCGCTTCTGGTTCATTCGCGCCAATGGCGAGGACGGACGCCTGAGCCTGGTGTTCACCGAACCGGGCGCCGTCACCGCCTACACCATGGACGAGGCCTGGAGCCTGGCCGCCACCGGCGCCGCGGAGGCGGCGGTGCTGGGCTTCATGGCGCCGACGGAGACTGGCTGGAGCCTGGAGTTCCGCCTGCCGGAGAACCAACTCGGCTCCTACCGCCACTTCGGCTTCTCCGTCGTCGATGTGGATGACCCGCAAACCCGCCAAATCGCCAACTTGGTGCACACGCTGCCCAAAGCCGGCAAGGCAAGCTTCAACTTGGTGTTGCTGCGTTCCCCAGAGGTCATGAACGTCATTCAGGGCCTCGGCTACGCCGGGGCGCGCATCCTGGTCATCGATGCCCAGCAACGGGTGCGGGCCGCGTCCGGGGCGGAGATCGAGCCCGGCCCGGCGGAAAGCGCCGACACCTTCCTAGCCTGGATGCGGCGTGGCTTTGAGGCCATCCGCCCGCTGCTGCACCGCCTGTTCACCCGGGCAGCCCCGGAGATCGAGCGGAGCAGCGCCGCAGCCTTCGACATTGCCGCCGACGAAATTGTCACCGCCGCCCTGAACGGCGAGCCAAAGGCCCTGCGCCGCACCGCGCAGGACCAGTTCGAAACCATCATGGCCGCCCATCCCATCGTCTCCCAGGATGCGGTCATCGGCACAGTCGTGGTGGAGCAGAGCATCAACGACATCCTAAGCTTCCAAAGGGCCGCCCTGGAGCAGGTGATCCTGCTCTCCATCGCCAGCCTGCTGGCGGTTCTGGTGGCCCTGCTGGCCTTCGCCGGGCGTCTGGCTTGGCGCATCCATCGCTTGCGGCGGGAGGCGAACGCCGCCATCGACCAGTACGGACGCCTGCAGACCACCACCCTGCACAGCGAGGTGAACTGCGGCGACGAAATTGGCGATCTGGCGCGCAGCTTTTCCAACATGCTTTCCAAGCTGCACCAGCACAACCACTTTCTGGAAAGTATGCCGCGCACATTGCGTCATGAAATCAACAATCCACTCAATACGTTAAGCACCTCTTTGCAGAACTTGGCTGAGGAAAGCCCGGGTGTGCGGGACAGCAAGTACCTAGCCAGCGCCAAAAGCGGCGTCATCCGCATCGGCTCCATCGTGCAGAATCTGGCGGATGCGGCCAGCCTTGAGGAGTCCCTCAAAGCGGAGGAGCTGGAGACGATCGATATCCAGAAGCTGCTCGAAAGCTATGTCGCCAACTGCGCCTTCACCCACGAGCGGTGCGAATTCGTGTACCGGGGGGTGGATGGGCCGGTATATGCGCAGGTGTCCGACTACCGCATCGAGCAGCTATTGGACAAAATCATCGACAATGCGGTGGATTTCCACCGCCCGGGCAGCCCCATCACCGTGCGGCTGGACACCCAGCGGGGCTATCTGCGCATCACCGTGGCCAACCGCGGCCCGTTGCTGCCGGACGCTTCCGGCAAGTCCCTGTTCGATTCCATGGTCAGCCATCGGGGGCCGGACAACCGCCTGCATTTCGGTTTGGGCCTGTACGTGGTGCGGGTCATCGCGGAGCACCACGGCGGCTTCGTGCGCGCCCTGAACCTGGCGGACGGCAGCGGCGTGGCGATCATGGCGGAACTGCCGTTGGCTGCGGACGCGGCGCGGCCGACCGCACACACGGGTGCCCGGGCATCAGCGCAGCAGTATAGCGCCGCCAGTTAGATCCCTTGGTGGCTGGCCCCTAGTGTGCTATCCCGCAAATAAGTGCGATTGTTCGCGGCACTCAAAATTTATGTAACTTATTGAAATAAAAAATTTTATCCGCTTATGAACGCATGTAATTGTTATGGTTGCTTGTCGGACAGCACACTAGGTCCGGGTCAGGCCAAACGGTAATCGGCCGCCAACTCAACTTCACCTTCCACGCGGACGGCGCCCTGCCCCACCAGATGCGCGACGGCCGCCAAGACGCTGCGCGCCGCAGCAGGGTGCATGAACTCCGGCAGTTCCGTATACATCAGCGGGACCATGTCCTCGATGCGCAGCACACCCTTGCCAAGGCAAGCCAGAATTTGCTCCTCGCGTCTGCGGCGGTGGGCGATGAACGCCTGCACATGGGGTTTTGGCTGCTCGATGCTAGGGCCATGGGTGGGCCAATAGATGGCGTCGTCGCGCTGCAGCAGCTTGTCCAGGCTTGCCATGTAGGCAGTCATGTCCCCATCCGGCGGGGAGATGATGCTGGTGGACCAACCCATGACATGATCACCGGTGAACAGGGCTCGCCCCTCCCGCAACTGGTAGCACATGTGGTTGGAGGTGTGGCCGGGCGTATAGACGCACTGCACGGACCAGCCATCCCCCTCCAGGATATCTCCGTCCTGGACCAGTCGGTCCGGCTGAAAGTCCAGATCGCCCCCCTCCTCCACCGGCACGCCCCGCTCCAGCTTGCCGGCGCCATGGGGGCCATAGGCGTAGGTCGGGGCATCCGTGTGCTCCTGCAGCAGACGGCAGCCTGGCGAATGGTCCATGTGGGTATGGGTCACCAGGATGTGGCTGATGACCTCCCCGCGCAGCGCGCGCAGCAGCGCTTGAATGTGCGTGCTGTCCGCCGGGCCCGGGTCGATGACCGCCACCGCGCCGCGCCCGATGATGTAGGTGCCGGTGCCATAGAGGGTGAAAGGGCCGGGGTTCTCGGCGATTACCCGGCGAATGCCCGGCGCCACCTCAGCCACTGCCCCGTAGGTGAAATCCAGGGCGCGGCGAAACGGAATGCTGTCTGCCATAGGGCTTTTCCTGATGGACGGCAAGTTGCTGCGCAAGGATACAGATGCCCCACCCCAGCGTCCACGACGGGTGGGTGGACCGACTGCCGCGGCAGGCCTTCCGGCCGCGGGGCTTGCTGGCGCCCTACTGCCAGGACTGGCGCAATTCGCGCCAGGCGGCGGCGTCCGGCGTCACCGTCACCGCCAAATCCAAATAGTGCTTGGCCTGCTCGCGCAACCCGGCGGCGAAGGCTTCCTGGGCCGCCTCAGCCAACCGGGCGGCCGCCTGGCGCAGCAGTTTCGCGGCCTGCTCGTTGTTCGGCTGCAGCCGCTGGATTTCCCGCAGCAGCGCCACGGCGTTGTTGTCTTGGGGTTCCGTTATGAAGCCTTGGCGCAGAAGGTCCCGGGCCTCTTCGAGCTTCTGGTTGACGGTGAAAAAGGCATCCTGGGCCCGTTGCAGACTGGCCTTGACCTCCTGCAGCGCGGCATCGTCGATGCCTGCGGCGCCGGCCCGGTCCAGCAACACCGCCACGGCGCCCAGGTCGCCCTGCTCCAGCATTTGCGTGGCCTCGTTGATGAGGCGTGAGGTCACCTCGTTGAGACCTTGCTGAGCAATGCTGTTGTCCGGCGCAGCCGCCAATACGCGATGGTAGAGTTGGGCGGCGTTCTCTCCTTGGGGATGCACCAAGAGGCCTTGCACCCGGTAGTCGCTGGCCTGCTGCAGCAGCTCATCGATGGCCGCCAGGGCGGTGGCGGCCCGTTGGATCTGCTCGCGCACCAGCGCCAGAATCGGCAGTTCGTCGTTGGCTGTGGCGGCCATCTCCAAGAATACAATGGCTTGCTCCACATCACCCTCGACGGCGGCTTCGCGGGCGCGGTTGGCGTAGTGTTCGGCCAACATGGCCAGTTCCGTCAAAGCCCCCGAATGGCCCGGCACCAAGCGCAGCACTTCCTGATTGGTC
>CAYGBY010000152.1:0-9706 GCA_964348115.1 uncultured Pseudomonadales bacterium | reverse complement strand
CGATCAACACGGAGGGAACAGGCTTGTCGAGCTGCTCCACTACCTTGCGGATCTCCGCCCACTCCGCAGAGGAGCCCTTGAAGATTAGAAGGTTGCGGCGTTCATCCACCACCAGCGAATCACCGGCGCCGATGCCGATGCTGCTGACGGCTGGGGCGGCCTGCCGGGCCTCGCCGCCAGCGGCGTTGCCGAAGCCCGGGGCGGAGGCCGTCGGCCCGCCGCCGCGCGCGGATGCGCCGCCCACTAGCTGGCCCAGGGTTTCGATCATGTCCCGAACCTGGGTGTTCTGAACTTCGTAGGTGAACAGCCCCGCCTCCACCTCCGCTTCGTGGGCGTTGTCGAAGGCGTCTATCCACTGCCGCACCAAGTTCAGCTGTGACTGCCCCTGGGCGAATGCCACCAGCTTGTTGAAGTCATCGAAAGGCAGCAGGACGACATTGCCGGTGCGATCGCCAATGTCGTAGCCCTGCGCCTCCATGACCTTCCGCACAGCCCCGGCGAGGGCGCTTGGGAGCATGAAGGTGGGCTCATAGATCAGGCCGTTCTTGCCGCGCAGCAGGGGCTGATCCAGCACTTCCAAAAGGGCGAGAGCCTGGGCGACCGCGTCCTGATTGCCTCGCAGCAGAATGGCGGCGCGCTCCTCATAGGCGGATGCCTCCAGTTGATCCCGAGGCAAGGCGTCGCGCAGCATGCCGATGACGAACCTGGGATGCACCACCTGCAGCGGCGCCAAGTGGAAGATGGTGCGGTGCGTGGCTGGCACTTCCGGCAGGGTTTGGCCGGTGATGAGCAAGGGAATCTCGCCGGAGGTTATTTCCTGGGTGTCCACGAAGGTGAGTACGCCTTGGTCGTCGCGGATTGTGACGCCGTAGTCCCGCAAAACCCTGCGGGCCGTGGCGAAGAACTGCGCCGGGGGAACCGGGCTGGTCAGGCGCAGGGTGACCAAGTCCGTTTTTTGCTGCAGGCCGGGGGCGATGACGAAGGAGAGGCCAAGTTGGTTGCCGAAGACCTCGTTGATGAAAGCGGGCAGGGGCACGCTGTTGAAAGCGGCTTTGATGGGGGGGCCTTGGAGATCCTGCCCCATAGCGTCCTCAACGCCGCCGCCTTGGTCCTTTGTGATGGTGACGCCCGGGGCGGGGCTGTAGGCGGAGGGCGGCGCCGCCGCGTCACCCTCTGCAACGCCAAGGGGCTGGTCGGCGGTTGCCTCCATGGGGCCGCGGATGGGTTCAGGGAAGGGGGGCACTTCAACAGTGGCGCAGGAGGCGAGCAGAACGGCGCCGGCCAACGCGCTGCAGCGAAGCAACATTTGGCGACTCATCAAACGGCTTGACGCGATATGCGGGACGCGGGTTAGGGGCCCAGCCAAGCGATGCGGGTCAAGGGCCTGGCAAGACGGAAGCCGGTGCGATCATTGCGGGTGGTGGCGCGCTGGCGGTGGCGGCTGGCGGAGCGCAGGTCCTGGGGGCGGCTGTTCCAGGCGCCGCCGCGGATGGTGCGGTCCGCGCAGTTGGCGAACTCCACCGCCGCGCCGTCGCCAGGGGCGCTGGCGTAGTTCACCGTCCAGCAGTCCTGCACCCATTCCTGCACGTTGCCCAGCATGTCGTGCAGGCCGAAGGCGTTGGCCGGCAGGCTGCCCACGGCGATGGGCCGGCCGCGCAAGACCCCCAGGGGACCGTCGCCATAAACCAGGTTGCCGTTGTAGTTGGCTTGATCCGTGGAGATGGTGTGGCCGGTGTGGAAGGGCGTGGCGGCGCCGGCGCGGGCGGCGTACTCCCATTCAGCCTCGCTCAACAGGCGGTAGGCCTGCCCGGTTGTTTCGTTCAGCCAGCCGATGTAGGCCTGGGCATCCTGCCAGGAAAGGTTGATGGCCGGCTGGCGGCCCTGGCCCCAGTCGCCAGGCATTGGGGGGGCGCATACGCCGGCTTCCCAGCAGGGCCGCCAGTGCGCGAAGGTGACTTCATGAACGCTCACCGCCAGTGGGTGGGGGATGCGGACGCGGTGGCGCGGGGTTTCCTTTTCGCTTTGGCCCAGCTCGTCGCTTGCGGCGCCCATTTGGAAGACTCCCGAAGGAATGACGACCATTTCCGGACAGCCGGCGCAGTCCTTGAACCGCTCGCCGATGCGGCGACCTGCATTGGCGGCCGAAAGGTTGGTCAGGGCGCCCGTCGGCACGCTGTCCACTAGGCTCATCAGCTCGATGGGCTGGCTGGAGGAAACGCTTAGACGCCATTTTCCAACGCCGTCGCCCAAAGCCCCGGCCAGAGTGGGGGGTGCGCCCTGCTCGAGGTCGGCCGCCGTTAGGGTGACCGCCTGTCCCGGCGGGATGGTCAACGCGGCCGCGCTTGCGCCCCGGTTGCCGGCGCTGTCCAGGCCGGTGACGGCCACTTCGGCGGGCGCATTGCCTGGGTTGATCAGCCGCAGGCGGCTGACTCGGTTGCTGTTGCTGGCCGGGTTCAGGAAGGGCACCTGGTAGCGCCCGTCCCAGCCGGGGGAGACTTCGTGCATGGAGGTGATAAAGCCGTCGTCCGTGCGCACGTAGGCCAGGGGCAGGATGTCCAGATCTGTGCTGAAGAGCAGGCGCCAGTCGCCTTCACCCGGCCCTACGCCTTGCGCCAGGCCCTTGTCCGGGTTGCCTTGCTCCAAATCCATGGAATTGAAAGCAGCGGTGGCCAAGGGCGGCAGGTGCAGCGAAATCGCCGGGGCCTTCACGCCAGCGTCGTCGATGGCCTGAACGGTCACCTCGCCGGCCCGAGCGGAGCGGTTGACGAGGCGGACGAAACTTGCCCGTTTGGGGTCGCCGGCGCTTAGGAACAAGGGAATGCCGCCCCCGGGGCTGGCGGTGTTGGACAGGTTGGCCAGGTTGCCGGTGTGCAGGTCGTCGAGCAGGTTCATCACTTCGATGGGCTGGGATGCGGTGATGTACAGCCGCCAATTGCCGATGCCGGCGCCAAGGCTGCCGGTGAGGCGGGCGGAGGGCTGCTCCAGATCCTGGGCTGTCAGCCCGAGGGCTTCGCCAGCCGGCAGGGTAAGCGTGACGGCGCCGACAGCGGGGGCGCGGGCGCCGCTGTTGTCATAGCCGATGATGGATAGCCCGGCGGGCAGGGCGCCTGGGTTGGCCAAGCGCAGGCGGCTCACTTGATTGACATTGCTGGCGGGGTGGAAGACGCCCACCTCATAGCGGCCCTCCGTCTTGGTGACCAGCCGGTGCATGGCGGCGACAAAGCCGGCGCGGGTGCGGACGTAGGCCAACGGGAGAATGTCCAGATCTGTCTCCAGGTGAAGACGCCAGCTGCCCTGCCCGGCGCCGATGCCGCTGGCGAGGCCCTTGCCGACATTGCCTTGCTCAAGGTCGCCGGAGTTGAAGCTGCTGATGGCCAAGGGGCCTATGGACAGCGTGACGGCGCCGGACGCAGGCACCCGGACGCCGCTGTCATCCCAGGCGATGAGGCGCACTTGGCCGGCGCGGTTGGAGAGGTTGGCGATGCGGATGAAGCTCTCCCGGTTGGGTTCGGAAGCGGCAAGCACCAAGGGCAGGCTATAGGTTCCGATATCGGCTTCGCCCACGGTGACCCGGACGCCTTGGCTGCAGTTGTTGTCGGTGAACTTTTCCCCCTGTGCGCCATCTATGCAGATGCCGAAGTAGTGTCTGCCCCTGGCGGTGGGGGCGTACAAGCGGGCGGAGACCTCGGCGCCGGCTTGCCCGGCCAGCGCGGGTACGGTTGCGGTGGCCACTTCCTTATCGAAGCTGGTGATCCTGTCATTGGTGGACAAAAAGAAGCGCGCGGTTGTCTGCGCCGATGGAAAAGCGCCCTGGTTGCGCACATCCACGCGGAAGGTCAGCGCTTGGCCTGGGGATGGTTGCTCGCTGCTGGCAAGGGGGTTCTGCGGAATGAGGTCCGGCACGCCTTCGTTGGGCATGTGGCGCACGGCAAGCTGGTAGGGACCGGTGACGGCCCGCCGGCTGCCGGAAACACGGATGTAATGGACGCCTGCGGCCAGGGTGCGCTCGATGCGGAAGTTGTCGCCCTCGCCACTGTCATCGTCACTGTGCAAACGGCGGCCGTCGCGTCCGTCCAGCTGGCCGTGGGTGTCCGTCCCGCCGCTGGTTTCCACGAGCACGGGGCCCTCGCTGGGAATGTCCAGGCGGTAGTAGTCGATGTCGCCCGGTCGGTCCAACAGGCCAGAGGTGCGGCTGTTCAACTCTATTGGCATGGCGTCCAAGCGCGTCTCGCCGGCATCCGGGGGAACGCTGACCACGATAAGCGCGGCAGCGGAGCACTGGTTTCTGGCGGTGGCGTTCACTTCACCCTCCACTGGCCCTGCGCAAGCGCCGTAGTAGTGTCGGCCCGCCTCGAGGGGCGCCTTGACGGTTAGCTGCTGGGCTTGGCTTTGCCCTGGGTCCAAGGCGCCAATGGGACGATCCGCCAGCCTGCTGTCCTGGGTGGTGATGCGGGCGTCCGCGGATGCGTAGAAACGCAGCCTGGTTGCCGCGGCGGCCGCGTCGCCCTGGTTGCGCACGCTGGCCATAAGGGTGAAGGGCTGATTCGGAGAGGGGCTGGTTAGGCTGGACTGCATGTTCTCCACGATGAGGTCCGGGGCGCCCTCGCTGTTCATGGCGATGGGACCCGCATCGCCGGCCAAGGACGGGGATGGCGCCAGTAAAACGGCCAGCAAGGCGGGGAGCAGAGCGCGGACCCCCACTTGGGCATAACCTTGGCGAAGGCCGGGAGCCTCGCCGCCGGCGGGGCGCAGCACCCCTCGTAAGGGCGCTGCGCCGCCAAGTTGCCTGAGGGTGCGTTGGAACGAGGCGATCCTAATGCTTCCCATGCTGCTCCTGTCGTTGCGCAAACCCCATGGGGGGCACTATCTTGGCGGGCAGGATAAGTTTGGCTTCGGAAATGGGGCGAGTCAAGCGGCTAAGCCAAGTAGGCGGCCAGAATTTCTTTAGTAGGACCGATGGCTTGGGTGGCGCCGTCTTCTATCCAAGCCACGCGATCGCAAAGTTCGCGGATGCTGGGCAAGGCGTGGGAGACCAAGACCACCGTGCGCTCGGACTTGATCAGCTGCTTGATGGCGGCGGCGGACTTTTCCCGGAAGACCCGGTCGCCCACACCGAGAACCTCGTCGATCAGCAGCAGGTCCGGGTTAGTGTGGTAGGCGATGGAGAAGCCCAAGCGCGCCTTCATGCCGGCGGAATAGGTGGCCAAGGGGTCATTCATGCGCTCGGTCAACTCCGCGAATTCAGCAATGGCGGCCATGTTGCGCAACGCCGCCTGTCGCTTCTCGCCCAACAGCAGGCTGCTCAGGACGGCGTTCTCCCAGCCGGAAAGCTGCGGCTGAAACCCCACCTGCAAGGACAGCAGGGAAATCCTGGCGTCGCCGCTGCGGCGCACTAGGCCCCGGTCCGGATCGATGATGCCAGCCATCACCTTCAGCAGGGTGGTCTTGCCGGCCCCGTTGCGGCCGATAACGCCAAGGGTCTCGCCTGGCCGTACATCCAGGCTTACGTTGGACAGCGCCCAGTATTCCCCCTTCGTGGCGCCAAAGCCTGTGGCGCCAAAGCCGCCGCGCCGCCGGTAGCACACTCCCACTGCCTCGAGGGCCAACAGGGCCCCGCTATCCACAACTTGCTGGGACGACGGTGCAGGATTCATCGCGCCTGCCTGCCGTCCGGGCTGCCCAGTGCGCCCGACTGCATCAGTAGGCGATCTTGGCGTAGCGGAACTCATTGCGGCGCATGGTGGCCCAACCTGCGCCGCCGACCGCCAAGGCCAACAGCAGGATGGACGCCAGCGCCCCCCAATCCGGGGCTTGCCCGGCCAGCAAAACCCCGCGCAACGCGTCTATCAGCACAGCCGCCGGATTCAATTGGAACAATGCCTGCTGCTCCGCACTGAAAGCGTTTATGTCGTAAAAGATGCCGGAAAGGAAAAGCCCTGCGCGCAGGCCGTTGTTTATCAGCAACTCCAAGTCCGGATAGAACGGAATGAACGCCGCCGCCAAATAGGAAGCCCCCAGAATCAAGGCCCCAGCCACGGCCAGCACCGGAATGGCGTACAGCCAAGCGAAGGATGCGGGCACGCCGTAGAACAGCAAAAAGGCCAGCAGCATGCACAGGGCGAAGATGAACTTCACCGTATTCTTCAGAAAGACCACCGTTGGAAACAGATATTTGGGGACACGCACTTGGTTCAGCAGGCCAAGGTTGCGGCTGATGCTGAGCGCCCCCTGGCTCAGGCAGGTCTGCCCCCACATCCAGGCCACCAAACCCACCAACAGGAAGGGGATGAAGCCCTCGCCCCCTCCCCCGCGGATATTCAGCAGGCGCTCAAACAGGAAATAGTACACCAGCATGAACAGCATCGGCTCCCCGATCCACCACAGGAAGCCAAGGTAGTTGCGTTGCGCCTCCACCTTCAGTTCCGCGTAGGTTTTATACAGCAGGATGTCCTTGGTTCGTTGCCAGAAGGTCATGGTTGGGGTGGTTGCGGCCGGAACGCTATCGTAACATGGCGCCATACGGCCCATAAGCCGCAAAAGCCGCCATGTCCATCTCCGACCTATTCGCCAAGCTGCGGCGCGGCAAGCCGCGCACCAGAAAGCTCGCCCTTATTGGCCTGGGCATCTGGGCGGCAACCGCATTGCTGGCGTTCCTGTGGCCCCTGGCCAAGCCGCCGCAACCAACCGTCGCGCAGCAGGGCATAGCTGCGCAAGAGTCTTCGGGGCCGTCCCAGGAGGACCTTTCCAGCTTTTTGGTCAGCACCCGCTGGGGGCGGTCCTTCGCTGAACTGCAGCAGCGGCAGGCCGAAGCCTCCCGCGGAAAGCAGCTAAGCCCGGAACTGCGGGAGATGGGATTTGTGGGCTTTCTTGCGGTTCCCGAACGGACTTCCATTCTGTTGGTCACGGAGGATGGAACCGTCCAGCGTTTTGACATTGGCGATGAACTGCCGGATGGGCGCACCTTGGCGACAGCGGATGACAACCGCATACGGCTGAGCGGGGCGGATGGCCAAACCCAGGAACTTTTGCTGTTCCCGGAGATTGGGCAGGGGGCTGGAGCGGCGTGAGAGTGGTGGTAACCGGCGGCGCTGGGTTCATCGGCGCCGCCTTGGTGCGCGCTCTGGTGCTGCGGCGCGGCGACCAGGTGCTGACCATCGATAAGCTCACCTACGCCGGGCGCCGGGCCAACCTATCGGAAGTGGCGGATTGCCCCAACCACCGCCTGGAGGTGGCGGACATTTGCGATGGGGAGCATATGCGCAAACTGATGTTCGGCTTTGCGCCGGATGCCCTTGTCCACTTGGCGGCGGAATCCCACGTTGACCGCTCCATCAGCGCCCCAGCGGCCTTCATGCACACCAACATCCTGGGCACCCACAGCCTGCTGGAGGCCGCCCGGGCGTACCACAGCGCCAACGGCGGGGGGTTCCGTTTCCTGCATGTCTCCACCGACGAGGTCTACGGCGCCCTCGGCCCCACAGGCGCCTTCACCGAGGCCAGCCCCTACCGCCCCAACTCCCCCTATTCGGCCTCCAAGGCCGCATCCGACCACTTGGCCCGCGCTTGGTGGGCCACCTACGGCCTGCCGGTGCTGATCACCAACTGCTGCAACAACTACGGCCCCCGCCAGCATGGGGAAAAACTTATTCCGCACATCATCATGCGGGCGCTGCAAAGCCAGCCGGCGCCCTTGTACGGAGACGGGCGCCAGGTGCGGGACTGGCTGTATGTGGAGGACCACGTCAACGGGCTGTTGACGGTGCTGGAGCGGGGCGCGCCAGGCGCCACCTACAATATCGGCGGCCATTGTGAGAAGACCAATCTGCAAGTCGCCAAGGCCGTGCTGACCGAAGTGGCGCAGCAGCGCGGCGCCGAGGCGCCGGACATGACCCGCCAAATCAAGTTCGTGCAGGATCGCCCGGGCCATGACCACCGCTACGCCCTGGACGCCAGCCGCATGAGAAAGGAGTTGGGTTGGCGCGCCCAAGTGGGCTTCTCCACCGGCATCCGCGACACCGTGGCCTGGTATCTGAACCACCCCGGCTGGCTAGGCGACCCGCGGTGACGCGGCCTGTCCCAAGACACCGGCCGGCCGAGCCAAAGCGGCGCAACAGCTTCTGATGCAGGTGCGGCAGACGGCGCTGCCGGGCGTGTTGATCATTCGCCCGCAAGTGCATCGCGATAGCCGAGGCTTCTTTACGGAGCGCCACCACCGCCGCCGCTACGCCGCAGTGCCGGGCCTGGACGTGGATTTCGTGCAGGACAACCACAGCCGCTCCCGACACCGGGTGCTGCGCGGCCTGCACCTGCAGCAGCACCATCCCCAAGGCAAGCTCGTGACCGTGCTGGCCGGGAAGGTATGGGATCTGGCCGTAGACATAGACCCAACCTCGCCCACTTTCCGCCGCTGGGTGGGCGTGGAGCTCAGCGCCGCCAACCATCGGCAGCTATACATCCCGCCCGGCTACGCCCACGGCTTCTGCGTACTGTCCAAGCAGGCGGACGTGCTGTACAAATGCACGGACTTCCACCACCCGGAAGATGAACGCGGCCTAGCCTGGAATGACCCGGAACTTGCCATCGCCTGGCCTTTGGCAAACCCCATCCTGTCCCCCAAGGACGCGGCCAACCCCAGTCTCAGGGAATATCTGGCCACCCAGAAAAGCCAACGGCAGGGCCGATAGGCAGATGCGGCCAAGTTGCGGCGGACTCCCCACCCAGGCGCCCAAACCATGTTCCAGCGCATCCTCCTCATCGGCGGCAGCGGCCAGGTAGGCACGGCCTTGCGGGCCCTGGCCCCGCCGCAAGTGCGGCTGCAGGCGCCCACATCCCGGCAACTGGACATCCGCAGCCGCAGCAGCGTGCAGCAGGCCTTCGCCGCTGCGCGGCCGCAGCTGGTGATCAACGCCGCCGCCTACACCGCCGTGGACCAGGCGGAGGACGAACCCCACCTAGCCTATGCCGTCAACGCCACCGGTCCGGCCCTGTTGGCCGAAGCCTGCGCCACCGCCGGCTGCCCCATGCTGCATCTTTCCACGGACTATGTGTTTGACGGCGCCAAGACCTCCCCCTACTTGGAAACTGACCCCCCTGCGCCCCTCAACGTCTACGGCGCCAGCAAGCTGCAGGGGGAGCAAGCCCTGATCCAGGCATTGCCCGCCCACCTCATCCTGCGCGTCTCCTGGGTTTTCAGCGCCACTGGCCACAACTTTGTAAAAACCATGCTGGGCTTGGCGCAACGCTGCGAACTAAGTGTGGTGGACGACCAGCGCGGCGCCCCCACCGCCGCGCACAGCATCGCCGCCGCGCTCTGGTCCCTGGCCGGACAACTGCCGGAAAACCCCAGCTATGGCCTCTACCATCTTGGCGCCGAGCCCGCCACCACCTGGCATGGCTTCGCCAGCGCCATCTTCAGCGCCCTGGCGCAGCAAACCGGCCGCCCTGGCCCACGTCTGCTGCCCATCCCCACTTCCGCCTACCCCAGCCGGGCGCGCCGCCCACGCAACACCCTGCTCAACGGCAGCCGCCTGCAGCGCGTTTTCAGCATCGCGCCGCCATCCTGGCCCCCCGCGCTGCAAACCGTCCTGACCCATCTGCTGCGCGAAAAAGGGAAGCCACCTGACGCCTCGTGAACATCAGCTTAATCAGGCCTTCCCCAGGGAACCTCTGAACAAGTCGCGTTCGCCCAGCGCCCCGCTGTTTGCGG
>CAYGBY010000151.1:0-9725 GCA_964348115.1 uncultured Pseudomonadales bacterium | reverse complement strand
GCCATGCCGGGGCTGACCGTATCGCTGATCGACGAGGTGCGCCTCGATTGCCGCCGGGCAGGCTTGGGGCGCTTCGATGCGCTGATTGTCGATGAAGGGCAGGACCTGTTCGAGATGCGCTGTTTGGAAACACTGGCTGGCGTCTTAGATGGTCGACTGGAAGCCGGACGCTGGTGCTGGTTTCACGATCTGAACAACCAGTTCCTGACCGATCGTTTCGACCGGCGTGCGAAGGACTACCTGGAATCGCTGCATCCGGTGCGCATGCCCCTGCGAACGAACTGCCGCAACACCAGGGTCATCCTGGAATGGATCCAGAAAACGCTGGATGCGGATTTGGGTGTAAGCGGGGCGGGGGCCGGCCCCGACGTGCGCCGGTGGACCGCGGCGGACCGGTTGGAATCCGCCAAGCGAATTGCGTGCGAACTGGCTGCGTTGGTGGACGATGGCGGCCTCGCGCCCGGTTCGGTCACCGTGCTTTCGCCGTTCGAGATCAGCGAGTCCTCCGTCGCCGCCATGCCCGCCGGCATGGCGCGCCGGATCCAGCGCTTGGACGAATATTCCATGCGCGGCGCTCGCTGCGACAAGGTCGGTTTCGCAAGGATCGAGGAGTTCAAGGGCTTGGAGAACGACGCGATCATCTTGGTGGATCTGCCCGCCCCGGCCGACGGCGACGGAAAGTCCGCAGCGCACTATGTCGCCATGAGCCGGGCGCGCTCCGTGCTGTCGTTGATTCATCGGGTGCCGGGCGGGGGAGCGCATGGCCTCACAGGCTCAGCGGCGCGCCCAAGGCATCGCGGAACAGCAGGGCCAGCCAGCCGGCGGCGGCTAGGAAGGGGCCGAAGGGCATGGGCTGGTGGCGATCTTGGCGCTGCAGCAGGATGCCGCCCAAGGCGAAGATGAGTCCGCCGACAGCCGCCAGCAACGCCACGGTGGGCAGGGCCTGCCACCCCAGCCAGGCGCCGATGGCGGCCAGCAGCTTGAAGTCCCCATAGCCCATGCCCTCTTTGCCGGTGGCCAGCTTGAAGGCCCAGTACAGGCACCAGAGGCAAATGTAGCCTGCGGCGGCGCCCGCCACGGCGTTCGTCAACGTGGTCAGCCCCCCCGCGAGGTTGACCAGCAGCCCGCCCCACAGCAAGGAAAGGGTGAGCTGATCCGGCAGCAGGCCTTTTTCCGCGTCGATGCTGGCTAGGGCCAGCAGCACCCACAGATAGGCCATCACCGCCGCGGCCAGCCAGGAGACGCCGAACATCGCCACTGCGATGCAGGCCGCCAGCGCCGCCAGCGCCTCCACAATTGGGTAGCGTAGGCTGATTCGCGCCCCGCAACCGGCGCACTTGCCGCGCAGCAGCAGCCAACTGAGCAGAGGAATATTCTCGCGCCAGGGAATTTGCCGCGCGCAGCTTGGGCAGTGGGAGCGGGGCCGCAGCAGATTGAAGGGCGCCGCAGCATCGGGCCCCGGAATGCCGTCGCCCGCCGCCTGCGAGTTCGCCCGCCGCCCGCCGTCAAGGGCTGCGGCCTCCTGCCGCCACTGGCGCTCCAGCATCAGCGGCAGGCGATGCACCAGGACGTTGAGGAAACTGCCCACGCACAGGCCCACCCCCAACAACCAGAGCCCCGCAACCCAATCCGCCATGCCCACCACCAAGCACCGGCCTGCTCGCCGCCTTGAGCCATTCTAGCCCGCATCGGGCGCCAAGCCGTTTAATACGGTGCCGAATGTTGTTCCCTAGTGCGTCCCCTGTTGGCATACGCGGGCAGTCGTTCGTTCCGCAGTCAAACTGATGCACTACCTGTGCTTGCAGCCGCTTGAGTGATCGAGCGAATTGCAATACAGTTCATATTACAAGTATTTGGAGCGTTGACCATGAGTACAAGGACAGTCCGGCTCGATGACGAAGCGGAAAGAACCTTGGCTGCCCTGCGGAAGGCGACCGGGCTTTCCATTTCGGGCGTGCTCAAACGCGGATTGCACACGTACGCATCGATTGCGGAAAAGGACGCGCCTGTCAAGCCGTACGAGATTTATCGTCGTCTCGACCTCAGCGCCGCGGGCAAGGCCGTTGAACCGGTTTCCGACCGGAAGGAACAGGTCTCGGAGATTATTCGCAAGAAATACGGACGATGATCCTGGTGGATGCCGGGCCCCTGGTCGCCCTGTTCGATAGGAGGGATGCGGCGCATCGGCGATGCGTCAAGACCCTCAAGTCAATCGATGAACCCATGGCGACCACCGCGCCGGTCCTCACCGAGGCATTCCACCTGCTCGGCCCATCGAATCCCGGCGCACTGAATCTCATGGATTTCATTTCCGAGGGGGGGCTGAACATGCTCTTTCTCGACGAGGAAGCGTTGCTGCGCTGCTTCGAGCTGATGGTGCAGTACGCCGACTCGCCGATGGACTTTGCTGATGCCTCGCTGGTGGCCATGGCGGAATCCCGTAATTTCCGCAAAGTCTTTTCTATCGATCGAGGCGACTTCGCCACCTACCGCATCAAGCGCGGTCATCGCTACATCAGGTTCGATATCCTTGGGTGACTGCAATCCGCCTAGTTTGGCCGGCCCTGTGGATGCGTAACGTTTATTCCTCAACTTGGGGTGTGGGACCTAAACGCCGCATGGCTTAGAAAACCGCACTTCCTCCACGCATCCGCGAAGCGCCGAAAGCCCCGTATACACGACATCGCGTGGATGACCTGACGGGTGAAATGGCGAATGTCCAAGTTCGCTGCCCAGCCAAGGTTCCCACCCCCATTCATTCTGTGAATGAAGAGGGGGGAGCATTTTGGAAAGGGGAAGCGACGAGACAACTGGTGGCCCAGCAGACCCGTCAACCGCCCACTGCGGCGCCCAGCTGGAATATGGGCAGGTACATCGCCACGATGAGGCCGCCGATCAGAATGCCCAGCACGGACATGATCAGCGGCTCCATCAGGGCGGTGAGGTTGTCCACCCGGTCGTCCACCTGTTGTTCGTAGTAGGCGGCGGATCTGGCCAGCATTTCATCCAAGGCGCCTGCCTCCTCGCCGATGGTGGCCATCTGCACCATCATGGCCGGGAAGCGTCCGGCTTCCGCCATGGCCAAGCTTAGCGGATGGCCGGCGGAGACGTCCTCGCGTATGGCCAGAATGGCCTCTTCGAACAGGATGTTGCCGGCGGCGTCCGCCACTGCCGCCAAGGCCTCGATCAGCGGCACCCCAGCGGCGAAGCTGGTGGAAAGCGTTCTGGCGTAGCGGGCGACGATGCCCATGCGGATGATGCCGCCGGCGATGGGCAGCCTCAGCAGCATCGCATCCCGCGCACGCTGCAGCTTAGGACTGCGCCTGAGCGCCAGCCGCAACAGCGCGATGGCGCTGGTCAGGCTGATCAGGATGGGCAGCCACCAGCCTTGGGCGAACCCGGAAAGGGCGATGACCCAGCGGGTGAAGGCGGGCAATTCCGCGCCGAAGCTGATGAACACCTCCTCAAAGCGCGGCACCACCTCCACCAGCAGGATGCCGGAGACGACCAGGGCCACCAGCACCACGGCGGCGGGATAGATCATGGCCTTCCGCACCTTGGCCTGCAGCGCCTGGGCCTTTTCCTGATAGCCGGCGATCTGCTGCAGCATGGCCTCCAAGGTTCCGCCTTGCTCCCCGGCGTGCACCAGACTGCAGGTCAGGGCGTCAAAGTGCTTGGGGTGGCGGCGCAGGGCGGACGCGAAGCTGTCGCCCCCAGCCACCCGGTCGCACACCGCCAGCACCAGCTGCCGCATGGCCGGCTTGGCGAAGCCCTCCGCGATGGTTTGGAATGAGCGCACCAAGGGAGCGCCGGCCTCCATCAGGGTTGCGGTTTGCCGGGTGAAGCTGGCTATGTCCGCGGCCTTGGGGGCGCCGCCCTTGGCGCCGGAGAACAAGGCGAACTGCCGGGGTTTGCGCCGTACGCTCGTTGCTTGGATGCCTTGGCTGCGCAGTGCGGCCCGCACGGCGGCCGGGCTGACGCCGCTGGTCTCGCCGCTGGCGTCGATGCCGCTGCGGTCCTTGCCCTGCCAAAGATAAGTGGCTTCAGCCGGCACTTTTCGCCGTCCTCACTGGCGTCGGGCGCCAAGTCCCCTTGCTGCGCCGCCATCCGTCCCTAGGCTGAAGCCCCAAATGCCCCCATGGCGTCCAATCAGGCGTTGCGGGTCCGGTATCAGGAGCTCGTCAGGCGGCTGAAGCCCCACATTCCCCACATGGCGTCCAATCTTGCCGTTGCGTACGGATTTCCCGCGGGCCGCCGCGTTCATCAAACATCTCCCATGTGGCTGACCCGGTTCACCTCCACTAGGCTGGTGACGCCAGCGGCGGCCTTTCCCAGGCAGGCGGTGCGCAGGCTTGGGAAACCCTGCTGTCGCGCCTGCCGCGCCAGGCGCACGGCGTCGCCATCCTGCATGATGAGCTGGGTGATTTGCGGCGTGATCTTCACCACCTCATAGACCCCCACGCGGCCCTTGTAGCCGTTTTTGCAGGCCGGGCAGCCAGCCGGGTTGGCCTGCTGCAGCCGCACGCCGCCGGCCTCCACCAGTTCGGGCGAAAAACCTTGGCGCAAGAGGTTTTCCGATGTCGCTTTCTGGGGCGTCCGGCAGTTCGGGCATAGGCGGCGCACCAGCCGCTGCGCGATGATAAGCACCACGGAGGAGGCTAGGTTGAAGCTGGCGACCCCGATGTTGCGCAGCCGGGTCAGCGTCTGGGCGGCTGAGTTGGTGTGCAGGGTGGAGAGCACCAGATGCCCGGTTTGGGCGGCTTTGACGGCTATTTCCGCGGTTTCCAGATCGCGGATTTCGCCCACCATCAGCACGTCCGGATCCTGGCGCAGAAAGGCGCGCAGAGCGGTGGCGAAGTTCAGCCCCACGCGCGGATTGACATGCACCTGGTTGATGCCGTCCAGGTTGATCTCCACAGGATCCTCCGCCGTGGCGATGTTGCGTTCCGGCTTGTTCAGCAGGTTCAGCCCCGTGTACAGGGTTACGGTTTTGCCGCTGCCGGTGGGGCCGGTGACCAGTACCATGCCCTCGGGGCGGGTCAAGGCCTCCGCAAACAGCGCCTTCTGCCCTTCTTCAAAGCCCAGGGCGTCTATGCCGAGCTGGGCGCTGGCGGGGTCCAGGATGCGCAGCACCACCTTCTCCCCCCACAGGGTGGGCAGCGTGTTCACGCGCAGGTCCAGATTGCGGGACTGGGATAGCCTGATCTTGATGCGCCCGTCCTGGGGCACCCGCCGCTCGGCGATGTTGAGCTGCGCCATCACCTTCAGCCTGGCTGCGAGGCGCCGCCCTAAGCGTTTGGGCGGCTTAACCGCCTCGGCAAGCACCCCGTCGGTGCGGAAGCGAATGCGGTAGGAGGCCTCGAAAGGCTCGAAGTGGATGTCGGACGCGCCCTGGGCCACGGCATCGAGCAGCACGCGGTTCACGAAACGCACTATGGGCGCCTCCTCGGCCGCCGAGGCCTGTAGCGCATCCTCCGGTTCGTCCACCTCCGCCGCTATGGACAGGCTGTCCGCATCCAGGGTCTCAAGCCCATCCTGCAGGGCCACGGCGGGGTTTGGCGCCCGCCCGGACAGCCGTAGCTGGGCCAAGGCTGACTTGAGTTTGTCCGCCTCCACCAACACTGGCGCAAGTTGCATGCCCGCTTGCGTGTCGATTTCGCCCGCGGGCGGCAGATCTTCCGGGTCTGCGACAGCCACGAACACCCTTTCGCCGCGCCGCCACAGGGGCAGCAGGCCATTGCGCTGCAGCGTCCGCTCCTCCAGCAGGGCATCCGGGACGCTGTCCAGATCAAAGGCGTCCAGGTCCAGAAGCGGATGCCGAAACACCTGCATGGCGCAGTTTGCGGCGGGCCCCGCGGCAAGGCGCCCGCTGGCGACCAAATGCAGGATGAGCGGCTCCCTTTGCGCCTGCGCCTCCCCGATGGCGCTGGCCAGAACCCCTGGGGCGAGCAGGCCGCGCGCCTCGAGCTGTTTCGCCAAGGCGTTCATCCGGCCGCCTGCCTTGTACCGGAGGGCGCTTCGGTGATGCGGTTGTCGGTGCCGCGCCGCGTGAAGGCGTTCATCGGGTGGTCTGCCTTAGTACCGTGGTGGCCAGGCAACATTTTAATTTTGCTGAAATGAATGCTCATGCGTTGCCCGCAGGCAGGTTTCTCCAAGCCCGCGGATTATGTGCGTTGGAGCGCCGCCGCCATAGTGCAGACTGCGCCTGGCAGTGTGCGACGCTTTCCCGGCCCGCCGTCAGCCAGGGCTGGATGGTGGTGCGGTTTGGCGCACGAACGCGATGGCGCGAGGCGTACGCTGGGAATGGATGGCGGCTCGCAGGATTTTCATCCGTTTCCCCTGTTCACGCGGTGCGCCAAACGGCTAAGGTTGCCCTGCTGCATGGCAAGCCCGTTGCGGGCCAGGGAACCCTACCAGCGCATGGAGGCGCGAACAGATGAACCAGCAACCAACTTCCGGCCCTGCGGGGCGGCACGGCTTCACGCTCATTGAGCTGATGATTGTCATCGCCGTCATCGGCATCTTAGGCGCCGTGGCCCTGCCGGCGTACCAGGACTACGTGGAGAACGCCAACATGTCCAAGGTGGCCCGTCACTTTGAGGAAGGCGCCCGCTTCGTGGAGAACCAGATGCGCAAGGTGCAGGCCGATTTGGCCGTGGGCCGCTTTGCGGACCTAGCGGCCGCGGACGCCAGCGGCGACTACACCCAAGAGGCCTTGGTGGCCACCCTGAACGGGGAAAGCGGCACGGCCCCGGGCGGCGGTCCGGCCTATGTGGAGGGCAGCGGGGATGGCGACACCGGCGCCATAGGCGTGACCGTCACCGGCGCCTTCGATAGCGGCGATTGGGCCGCCACCCTGGAGCGCCCGGAGATCTACGAGTTTGCGGAGACCGCCGAGCGGGTGGCCAATTGGGCGGACCTCTGACCGCCAGCCGTCTGTCGAGGGCGTAGTAGGTCACGAGATGCGGGGCCTTGTTCCCGAAGAACGACCGGTAGTCCCCCAGGCCCTGGTCGAGGAAGCCCTCCCTGGCGTTTGCGGCCAAGTCCATCCCCGTCGTCAGGCGGACCATCGCACCGGCCTCAACACTTCAACGCGGAAATCCCCCATGGAAGGACGCAATGGGGGACGCGTTCTGCGCTGGCGGCATGGCCGTGCATCGGGCGCACGGGCGGCGAACGGCGTGCGTCGATGCGGCCAGAGCGTTATGAATGCCCTCAGAAGGCGGCTGGAGCCGGCGCAGGTGGCGAAGGGCGTTTATCGATGCGGCCATAGGCTTCGCTGGGCCACTGCATTCCATGGACCGGCCCGGCCTGTGGCGAACGGCGTGTGTGGATGCGGCCAGACGTTATGAATGCTCTTAGAAGGCGACTGGAGCCGGCGCAGGTGGCGAAGGGCGTATGTCGATGCGGCCATAGGCTTGGCGCCATGTCTGGGCTGAGCCTTTTGGAGTTGTTGGTGGCCTTGGCTATCGTCGGCATTTTGACGGCGGTGGCGGTGCCGCTCTATCGGGATTACGTGCAGACCTCCCGGCAGGGCGCCTTGGCGGCCAACATCGCCACCTTGGCGTTGTTTCAGGAGGATCATCGCCTGCGCACCGGCGCCTACCTGACAACGGCGGCCGACGCCGCGGCCATCACCGCCGTCGTCGGTTGGCGGCCGGGTGCTGGGGATTACGCCGCCTACAGCATTGCGGACGGCGGCGACGGGGCCTATGAGGTCACCGCGACCGCTGCGGACGGCACATCCGTCTGCCTGCGGCTGCCGGCCCGGGTGCGGTGTTGAGATGTGGCCAGCTGCGGCGCGCCGTCGTCATGGCGACTGCCTCACCCTGCTGACGGGGCTCCCCGGTGTTGAGATATGGCTGGCTGCGGCGCTCCGTCTTCGGGCAGCATCGCGCCAGGAATTTGCTGTGTTGAAGTGGTGCCGGTGCCAGCGGCGACACGTCGGCCTGCCAGTGGGCGCAAACAAGCTTGGGCGGGGTTGGGGCTGCTCTGGATGTGTTCGACGCGTTGAAGACGCGGCTGGCTGGTAGGCACAAGCATGCATGGGCGGGGTTGGGGCTGTTCTGGACGTGTTCGACGCGTTGAAGACGCTGCCTGCCCGTGGGTGCAAGTATGCATGGGCGTAGTTGGAGCTGCTCTGCACGTGTTCGACACGTTGAAGACGCGGCTTGCCGGTGGTGCCGGTAGGCGCAAGCATGCATGGGCAGGGTGGGGGCCCCGATGTGGGTAAGCCCCTTCAGCCATCCGCAAGGGCGGCGAACCTGTCAAAGTAGTCTGGAAAGGTCTTCGCCACACAGTCGGGGTTTTTGATGGTGACGGGTACGCCGCCCAGCGCCGCCAAGGAGAAGCACATGGCCATGCGGTGGTCGCCGTAGGTGTCTATGGCGGCCGCCTTGATGCGCTCGGGCGGGTCTATGGCCAGATAGTCCCGGCCTTCCTGCACGCCTGCGCCCAGCTTGCGCAGTTCCCGCGCCATGGCGGCGAGCCGATCCGTCTCCTTGATGCGCCAGTTGCCGATGTTGCGGATTTGTGTGCGGCCTTGGGCGAATAGAGCCAGCACTGCGGCGGTCATGGCGGCGTCCGGGATCTGGTTGAGGTCAGCCTCCAGGGCGCGCAGCCGGCCGGGAGCAACCTCCACGGAAGTGGCGTGGCGGGTTACCCGCGCCCCCATGGCGGCAAGCGCATCGGTGAAGGCCAGATCGCCCTGCATGCTGTCCTGGCCTAGGCCGTGCACGCGAACGCCGTTGCCGGCGATGGCCCCGGCGGCAAGAAAGTAGCTGGCGGAGGAGGCGTCCCCCTCCACCAGAAAGTCCCCCGGGGAGCGGTACTGGGCCTTGGGCGTAGCGAAGCGCTGGTAGTTGTCATTGTCCACCGGCACACCGAAGGCGGCCATCATGTTCAGGGTGATGTCCACATAGGGCCGCGACACCAACGTCCCCAGGATGCCAACCTCCACCGGCGTTTCCGCCAAGGGTGCCGCCAGCAGCAGGGCGGTGAGGAACTGGCTGGACAGGCTGCCGTCCAGCTGGGTGCGCCCGCCCGCCAGGCCGCGGCCGCGAATCGCCAGCGGCGGATAGCCTGCAACCCCCAGGTAGCTGATGTCCGCGCCTAGGCCGCGAAGCGCATCCACCAAGTGTCCGATGGGGCGCTCCCTCATGCGCGGCACGCCATCGAGGCCGAATGAGCCCCGGCCAAGGGTCAGCGCTGCGGTCAGGGGGCGGATTGCGGTGCCCGCCAGTCCCAGATTCAGTTCCGCCCGTCGTGCGTCCGTCACCAGCGGGCCGGAACGCCCATGCACCAGCCAAGCGTTCCCATCCTGGCGCATGGCCACGCCAAGGGTGCGCAGGGCCTGTCGCATCAGCTGGGTGTCTTCGCTGTCCAGCAAGTTCAGGATGCGGGTGCGCCCGGCCGCCAACGCGGCAAGCAGCAACGCCCGATTGGAGATGCTCTTGGAGCCGGGCAGATGCAGGCTGCCGGACAAGGACTTCACCGGCTGCAGGGTCAAGCTGTCCATCAAGACACTATCTGGCCCGTTAGCATTGTTGTCAACGATGGGGTGGTGGGCGGCCCACGCTTGGGCGGCCGACCGGCGGGAGCGGCAGCGGCGAACGACAGCTACAATGCTTACGCCACGCCGTTCGTGTGGGTCGCGACGACGCAGTCGATCATCGACAAGGTGGTGCGCATTGCGATGCGTATTACCGGGACGGCACGCTGGCGAT
>CAYGBY010000150.1:0-9831 GCA_964348115.1 uncultured Pseudomonadales bacterium | reverse complement strand
CCAGGCCGCCGGCAGCCGCATGGGCACCGGCACCATGATCCTGATGGACGACTCCGTCTGCCCGGTGGACATGTGCCGCAACCTCGAGCACTTCTTCGCCCAAGAGTCCTGCGGCTTCTGCACCCCCTGCCGCGACGGCCTGCCTTGGGTCGAGCAGTTGCTCACCGATATAGAGGAGGGGCGCGGCCAGGCCGGCGATCTGGAATTGCTGGACCGCAACGCCGCCTTCATCGGCGGCGTGACCAACACGTTCTGCCTGCACGCGCCCGGGGCGATGGAGCCGCTAAGCAGTGCGCTGAAGTACTTTCGGGAAGACTTCGAGGAGCACATTCGCACCGGTAAGTGTCCCTACGCCAGCTGAAGGTTGCGGGTTCGGGGAGCCGGATCAGCGGACCTCCGTTGGCTGGACCAGAACCATCCCAAAGCCATCCACCAGCCTTTGGCGAAGTCCTATATAGATGGTCTATGAATGTCTTTCGGAAGATTCCGCGGCATCTAACGGCCTTTCAGAAATTTTCCCTAAAGAGCAAGCACTCGGGATGGTCTTGGGGCTCCGGGCCTGTGGAAATCAATGAATCGGGCTCGGATTGGCGCTGAGTTGCGCAAGTCGGGCCAGCACACTAGCAGGCGCAGCGGACATTCAGGCTTGGGTGGCGGACGGTGCGCCTGCTCGCGGGTGTGGTTCGTTGCGGGCGCGGCGCCCGAGGGCCTGCAGGGCGCCGCGCAGATCGCCGGCCAGGGAGTAGAGCGCCGGCACCAGGAACAGGGTGGTCAGCGTGGAGATGGCCAGCCCCCAGCCCAATCCTAGGGAAATGATGCTGACGATCGGGTCGTAGCCGCCGAAGCCGTAGGCAGTGGGCATTACCCCGCCCAAGGTGGTCAGGGTGGTGACCATGATGGGGCGCAGCCGCTCGGCCACGGCGTCGATGATCTGGCCGTTGAGTTCTTCTCGGCTTGCGGCGGCCTTCTCCCGGCGGCGGCGGTGGATGGCGTCCACCATCACGATGGAGGCGTTCACCACCACCCCGGCCAAGCCCACCGCGCCCATCATGGCGAACAGGCTCATGGGCTTGTCGTGCAGGAAGAACACCAGGAACACGCCGGCTATGGCGAAGGGGATCACCAGCATCACGAACAAGGCCTCCAGGAAGGATCCCAACATCAGCCAAATGACCAGACCGATGCCGATGACGGCCAGGGCGCCGGCCAGGGCCACGCCGCCGGTGGTCTTCTGGGTCTCCTCGGCTTCACCGCCGTTGAACAGGTACAGCCCCGGTATGTCCTTGAAACGGGGGAATAGCTCCGTCTCCAGCCGGTTGCCGAAAGCCAAGGCGGTCAGGCCGCTGGACTGGGAGAAGCTGGCGCGAATGGTGGCGGAGCGGAAGCCGTCGCGGTGGTAGATGCGGGTGGGGGAGGGGGTTTCAATGGGCTCCACCACGTCGCGCAGGCGGGCCAGTGCGCCGGAAGGGGTGCGCACCGGCGTCTCCAGCAGGGCATCGAGGTTCAACCGGGCTGCCGGGTCGAACTGCACCCGCAATTCCGTGGTGTCGTCCAAGTCCCTGTGTTCGCTGGCCTCGATGCCGTAGAAGGCGGCCGCCAAGGTGGTGCCTACGGTCTGCGCATCCAGGCCCAAGCGGGCCAGTTTCTCATGGTTCAGGTTCAGGTCCAGCTGGGGCGTGCCGGGCTGCTCGTCCACATCCACCTCAACCACCCCGGGGGTATTGTTGAGATAGCTTTGGATCTCGAAGGCCACCCCCCGCCGCGCGGTGTCGTCATTGGACAGCACATGGATGGTCACCGGCTGATCCGTCGGCGGGCCGAAGTACTCGGACTGGTAAACGATCTCCAAGTCCTCGCCGACATGCAGGGCCTTGGGGATGCGCTCCATCCACTCCGCGTTGGTGCGGCTTCTGTCGAACCGCTTGAACTGCACGACGATCACCGCTTCGTTGTCCGCATCGCCGAATGTCTTGTCCAAGCCTTCGCCGTTCTTGTGGCCGATGCGGGCGGTGACGGCCTCGATGTCCGCTGCAGCGATGTTGAGCAGTTGCCGCTCGATGTCGGCGGTGACGGCCTCGGTGCGCTCCAGGGCGGTACCGATGGGGGCGGTGATCTTGATCAGCAGCCGATCCGCGTCGTCCTGGGGGAACAGCACGAAGGGCACCAACGGACGAATGAAGCCCATGACCGCCGCGAAAGCCGCCAGGGCGATGCCCACCGTCAGGCCGCGGTGGGCCAGCACCCAGGCGAGCGCGCGCCGGTAGCGGCCCTCCAGCGCACGTATGAAGCGTCGCGGGGCCAAATTGGCGGAAGAGCGGATGGTGGACATGTGCGCCGGCAGCACCAGAAAGGATTCGATCAGGGAAAGCAGCAGCACCAGCACCACCACGGCGGGTATTTGCCAAACGATCTTGCCGGGCAAACCGCCCAGAAACAGCAGGGGCGCGAAGGCCAGCATGGTGGTCAGGGCGGCGGCGGTGACGGCGGGCAGCATCTCCCGGGCGCCGGCTAGGGCCGCCTGCGCCGGGGCGAGGCCGGCCGCCCGTTTCAGCACGATGCGTTCCGCCACCACCACCGCATCGTCCACCACCATGCCCAGCACGATGATGAAGCCGGTTAACGACATCAGGTTCAGGGTCATGTCGAAGGGGGCAACGAAGATCAGGGCGCCGGTGAAGACGATGGGAATGCCCACCAGTATCCACAGGGCCGGTTTTGGGCGCACGAACAGGAACAGGACCGCCGTCACCAGCACCGCGCCGATCAGGCCGTTGGTGGCCATCAGGCGCAGGCGGTTGGAAACGATTACGGATTCATCGTTGAACGGCCGCACCTCGACCCCTTCCGGAGCGGCCGTATCGGCGATGGCGCGCTTGGAGTCGGTCACCGTGTCTATGATGTCTGCGGTCTCGCGTTTTTGCACCATCAGCACGACGCCCCGCCGTCCGTTGGCGTGGGCGATGAGGCCGGTGTCCTCGCGGCCGGTTTCGATGCGGGCGATGTCGCGGATGCGCAGGGCGCCGCCTTCCGGGTCGAAGCGCAGGATGGCCTCGCCTACTTCCTGCGGCTTGTGGAAGCGGCTCCACATCACCACTTGGCGGCGCTCCACCGGGCTTTCCAGCATGCCGCCGGTGCTGGATACGTTGCGGCTGCGCACGGCGTCGATCACATCGAGCAGGGTGATCCCGTGCTCCCGGGCCCGCACTGGGTCCACCAGCACCCGCACTTCCGGATCCGGCAGGCCCACGGGGCGCACGCTGCCCACCGTCTCCAGGCGCTCCAGGCGCTCCTCCAGGGCCTCGGCGGTTTCATTCACGGCGTCCTGGGGGCCGGAAAGGGCGATTTCCAGCACGGTGTAGCGGGCTGGATTCAGTTGCCGCAGCACCGGCTCATCCTCCATGTCGTCCGGAAAGTCGGTAATGGCGTCTATGGCGGCGCGCAGGTCGATCTCCGTGGCCTCCACCTGGGCCGCGTCATAGTCGTCGTAGAGCTCGATGGTGGTGAAGGAGCTGTTGTCGGAGACGATGGTGGTGTACTCGTCTATGCCCTCCACCTCCTCCAGCGCCTCCTCGATGGGTATGGTGAGCTTGGTCTCCACATCCTGGGCGGAGGCGCCGGGCAGCATGGCCGTCAGGAAGAAGATGGGCGCCTCCACGTTGGGAATGAACTCCCGGGGCAGGTTGGTGGCGGAGAAGTACCCCAGCACCAGCAGTGCGCCGGCGCAGACGTTGACCAGCAGGTGCCGCCTGATGAAGAACCGCAGCAGGGCGCCCAAGAGGGTCAGTCCCCTTCAACCACGCGCACGGGCGCCCCGTCGCGCAAGGCGAATTGGCCGTCGGTGACCACGGTTTGGTTCTCAAGAAGTCCCTCCACCACTTCGATGAGCCTGCTGTCGGCGCGGCCGGCGGTGATGGGCGCCAACCGGGCCCGTCCGTCCTGCACCAGAAACACATGCAGAATGCCCTGGCGGCGAAATACGGCGGCGTTTGGCACGGCCAGCTGGTTGGCGCTGCCGGCATAGGGCAGGTGGACCGTGGCCAGCATGCCCTCGCGCAGGGGCGCATCCTCGCCATCCAGCCAGATCTCCACCGCGTAGGTGCCGGTCGTCGGGTCGCTGATTCGGGCCACGCTGTTGATCAATCCATTGAGCCTGCGCCCGCCCAGATCGTCCAAGGCGACCGCTGCGGTTTCCGCCTCGGCCAGGCGCCGGGCTTCCGCGGCGGTGACCCCGGCGTGTACGCGGGCGCGGGAGAAGTCCGCCACCGTGGCCACGGCGGCGCCTTTTTTTAGGTAGTCCCCCACATGCGCGTGAATCAGTTCCGCAACGCCTGCGAAAGGCGCCCGCACGCTGGTGTCCGCCAGGGTGCGTTGGGCGGCGGCCAGTTGCGCCTCGGCCGCCTGCAGCTCCGCCTGGGCGCGCTGCACGGCGAAGTCGAGCCTGTCCAACTGGCCTTGGCTAATGAAGCCTTTGGCGAACAGATTGCGCCCCCGGGCCAGTTCGCTGGCGGCTTCCCGTGCGTTCACCGTGCGGGTGCGCAGCACGGCCTGCGCCTGATCCCGGCTGATGCGGGGCCGTTCGGCATCCAGGACCAGCAGTTCCTGCCCGGCGGTGACCGGCGTTCCCGGCTCCACTGCGCGGACCAGCACCCGGCCCTCCACCTCCGCGCCCACCGTGGCCTTGCGGAAGGCGGAGACGACGCCGGCAACTGTGGCCTCATTCTGCAGCTCGGCCCGTTGCACGTTGGCCACGCGCACCTCCACCGGCGTTTCCAAGGCCGAAGCCAAGGTGTCTTGCGGCCCTTGCGCTACTTCCAATGCGTCCTGCCGCGGCTGGCCGCATCCGCCCAAGGTTGCCGCCAGCCCCCCCAGCGCCAGCGCCAAAGACTGGGGGGAAGGCCAATTCATGGGACGCTCCGGGCGGCGGACCCCGTGTGGCCTGAACCGGGAAACTTGGGCACTTGGCATTCGCCCTCTTGTGCAACAACGGGAATTCTAGCGCAGATATCAACGCCGGCGTTTAATCCAGGGCAGGGTGACGGTTCTTGCTGGCCGCAGCCCGTCTGGAAAGCCTATCTCCAACCGCCTTCCGGGGGCGTTGTGGGGATGGCGCAGCATGACAAACGCCAAGTTCCCCTCCAGGCGAGGCGAATAACCGCAGCTCGTCAGGCAGCCGGCCGGTTTGCCGTTCGCCAAGACCGGCAGGCGATGTTCGTTGCCGCTCCACAAGGGCGCCCCCTCGATCTCCGCCCCCAGCATCCGCCGTGCGGGCGCCTTGGCGCTGATGGCCCTGAGCGCCTCCTGGCCCATGAAAGGCGTGGGCGCATTCAACTGCACGGTCCAGCCGAGCCCCATTTCATAGGGATTGGTGTTGGGGTCCATATCGGAAAGGTGGGAGTAGATGCCGGCCTCCAGGCGCAAGGCCAAGTTGGGGGCGCCGGCGGTGATGCCGAACGGGCGCCCGGCATCCCACAGCCGTTGCCAAAGCTCCTCGCCCAGGCTGGCGTCGCGCAGGAAAAGCTCCAGGCAGCGTTCCCGACTGTAGCCCATGCGCGCCACCAGCAGGGGAATGCCCTGGTAGTCGAAGGCACGGAAGCGGTAGAAGGGCAGTTCGCCCACCCAGCCGCCGAACAGCCCGGCGATCAGTTCTATGGAACGCGGCCCCTGCACCTGCAGCGGCGAGACGTCCGGCTCCGATATGGTGACTTGGTAGCCTCCCGCGGCCGCCAGCCCCTGAGCCCATAGCAGGATGTCGCTGTCCGCCAGGGAAAACCAGAAGCAGTCCTTCGCCACCCGCAGCGCCACTGGGTCGTTCAATATGCCCCCTTGGGCGTTGGTGATCAGCGCATAGGCCGCTTGGCCCACCTCCAGCCTGGACAGATCCCGGGGCGTCAGCAGTTGCGCGAAGGCCAAGGCGTCCGGCCCGCGCACCTCCAGCTGCCGCTCGCAAGCCACATCCCACAACTGCACGCCCTGCACGGCATTCCAGTAGTCCCGCCCGGGCTCCTCGGAGTAGGCCATGGGCAAGTACATATGGTTGTAGATGGAGAAGGCGCTGGCGCCGCAGCGCAGGGTCGCTTCGTGATAAGGGGACTTGCGCACCCTTGGGCTGAACAGGATCTTCGCTGTTGGGCGCTGCGGCACGGGCCGGCTACAGGCAGGGGGTTGGGCTGGGAAGGCCGGCGATCTTGGCGGCCAGCTTGGCGGGGTTGCCGGGAAACAGCATCAGCAGGTGCAGGCTGGCGCCCTTGTCTTCCCCTAGCGCCTCACGCACAAGCTTCACCAGGGGCCGCATGGCCGGGCTGAGGTCATGGTCTGCGTGGTAGGCGCGCACCAAGTGAATGATGCGCCAGTGCTCGTCGGTTAGGGTGAGGCCGTGATCCTGGGCAATCCGCATGGCCACTTCGGGGGTCCAGTCCGTGCGGGTTGGCGGGTGGCCATGCTGGTTCGTGGGCGGTTGCATTAGGTTCTTTGCCTAGCGGCTCCAGGTCACCGCCCGCTCGTGGGCGGCCACCAAGGCTACGAAATCAGCGAAGGAGGTTAGGTGAACGTCATCCGGCAGGCGCTCCAGCAGCCCGCGCGCACGCACGTCAGGCGTCAGGGCGTGGCGCGGCACGTCCGCCTGCGCGCCCATCTGCGGGGCCGCATAGACGCCGTCCTCGATCAGCAGCACGGCATCGCCGGGCGCCAGGAGAGGTTTGCAGTCCTGCCATGCGGCCGCCTTCTGCACGAGGTGGAGCGTGCCCATGGTCAGCCTGTCACGATGTCCTGTTCGGCAATCAGGCGCCGTTGCCCGTCATGGCCCAACCAGGCCACCGGCAGGCACAGGTCCGCAGCGAGCAGGCCGAGCCGTTGCGCGGAGGGGCGGCAGGCGTACAGACGCTGCACACCGTAGTCCGGCAAGGCGCCCAACATCTTGCCCAGAGTTCGTTCGCCCAGAACGCCGCCTTCCTGTCCCTTGCGCAGCAACTGCAGTCCGTCGCCCTTGAACAGTACGCTCACCTCTTGGTCGAACACCCCCGCCACTAGGATGGACTCCACCGTCTCCAGCGCGTAGGCGGACCCATAGGGCGCTTGGTTCAGCACAAAAAGAATGCGCTTGGCCATCAGGCGGCGAAGGTGACGAAGCGGTCCGCCTCCACCATGGCGTCGATCAGTTGGCCGAGGCCCACGGTGGCGAAGGCGGCATGGGTGCTGGCGGCGGCTTTGTCGTAGCGGGCGCGCTCCTGCTCGCTCACCAGGCCGCGCTTGAGCGCATTGGCGATGCATATGGCCAGCTCCACGCCATGGGTCTCATGCAGGGCCACCCAGCCGGCCTGCAGGTCCTCCTCTTCCTGGGGCGGCACAGCGAGGCTGGCGGCCAGCAACACGGCGCCATGATGGAAGAACACCCGGTGAATGCGGTGCCCCAGCTGCAGGGCGGCCTCAGCGAAGCGCAGCGCCGTCCTGGCGGAGGCGGAGGCGTAGGGAGCGCCCTGTACTGCGATGGAGATGATCACGGCGGAGATGCTCCGCGTTGCGCACTTAGTCGGCGGCCCAAGGAAGTATAGCCGCTTAGAAGGCGGCGTTGTTCGGGGTTCTCGGGAATGGGATGACGTCGCGAATGTCGTCCATGCCGGTGAGATACAGCAGCAGACGCTCCAGTCCCAGGCCGAAGCCGGCGTGGGGCACGGCGCCGTAGCGGCGCAGGTCCTGATACCATTCAAGGTCGTCCCTGATGTCTAGGGCCGCCATGCGGGCGGCCAGCTCCGGCAAACGCTCCTCCCGCTGGCTGCCGCCGATTATTTCGCCCACCCCCGGGGCAAGCACGTCCATGGCCGCCACCGTCTCGCCATCATCGTTCTGGCGCATGTAGAAGGCTTTGATGTCCTTGGGATAATTGGCCACCACTAGGGGGCCGCCGACGATCTCTTCGGTCAGGAAGCGCTCGTGCTCCGACTGCAGATCCGCGCCCCAGGCCACTGGGAACTCGAACGACCTGCCTGACTCCAGCAGCAGGCGCACGGCCTCCCCGTAGTCCAGGCGAGTGAACTCGGCTGCCTGAAGCTGCTCCAGCCGCGTCAAGGCGTTTGCGTCGATGCGGTCGGCGAAAAACTGCAGGTCGTCGGCGCAGTCCCGCAGCACTTGGGCGATGACGCCCTTCAGGAAGTCTTCGGCCAGTTGCGCGAGGTCATCAAGATCGGCAAAGGCGATTTCCGGCTCGATCATCCAGAATTCCGCCAAGTGCCGGCTGGTGTTGGAATTTTCCGCCCTAAAGGTGGGGCCGAAACTGTACACGCGGCTCAGTGCGCAGGCGTAGGCCTCCAGGTTGAGCTGGCCGGAAACGGTGAGGTGGGCCTGCCGGCCAAAAAAATCCTCCTTGGCGGGACGGTTCAGCGCCTCCAGGGTGGACACGCGAAACAGGGCGCCGGCCCCTTCGCAGTCATTGGCGGTGATGATGGGCGTATGCACCCAGAGGAAGCCCCTTGTGCGGAAGTAGTCGTGCACGGCGGCGCAGACTCCGTGGCGCAGCCGGGCCATGGCGCCGAAGGTGTTGGTGCGCGGCCGCAGGTGGGCGACCGTGCGCAGGTGCTCAAAGCTGTGCCGCTTCTTGGCGATGGGGTAGGTTTCCGGGTCCGTCACCCAGCCCAGCACCTCGATGCGCTTGGCCTGCACTTCGCGATCTTGCCCGCGGCCCTGGGATTCCACCAGCCGCCCCTCGATGCGTAGGGCGCAACCGGCGCCTAGGCGCGAGATCTGCTCTTCGTAGTTGGCCAAGGCGCGGTCCGCCACCACCTGCAGGCTGCTGAGGCAACTGCCGTCGTTGATCTGTATGAAGGAGAAGCCGCCCTTGGAGGCGCGGCAGCTGCGCACCCAACCCTGAACGGCCACATCCGCGCCCAAGAGGCTGTTGCGGCGCAGCACTGTTTTGATAGAGTGGCCCATGGTGCGGCGGCTGTCGACAGGAGGATGCGGAATGATACAGGCCGCAAGAGCGGCGGGTAAGGCCCGCCTGCCCTTCATGTTCCTGCTCGTCGGCGTACTGGCGGTTGTCTTGGCCTATTATTTCTGGCCTTCCGAACAGGCGTCGCCGCTGGTTGACCCGCCGCCCTTGCCGCCGCTGCCGGCGCCGCAAACCCCGCCGCCGGCGCCGCAGCCGCCGCAGCCGCCGTCCCTGCCCCCGGAACCCGCCTCTGCGCCGGGGGATGCTGGTGTTGAGGCCGGTTCGGCGGCGCCTTTGCCGGCTTTGCACGCCAGCGACGACTTCGTGCGCGGGCGGGCGAATGCCCTTGGCCTGCCTCCCGCCTGGATGGCCAGCGATGAATTGGTGCGCCGCTTCGCCGTGCTGCTTTACAATGCCGCCCAAGGCGAGCTGCCGGCCAGGCGCCCCGGCCCGTTCTCGCCTCGGCGGAAGTTCGCCGTGCGGCCTGAGGGCGAGCGCTTCTTCATGGATGCGGCCGGCTACGCCCGCTATGATCCCTATCTGGACCAACTGCAGAACATCCCCCCGGAGACGCTGGCCGGCTTCTTCCGCCTGCTGCGGCCGTTGACCGACCAGGCCCTCGGCGAACTCGGCTACGACGGCACGGCGCGGGATGCCGCCTTGGCTGCAATGGACAACGTGCTGGCCACGCCGGTGGTGGAGGGGGAGGTGGAGCTCGTGCAGCCTAGGGTGCTGTTCCACTATGCGGACCCTGCATTGGAGGATTTGGGTGGTTTGCAGAAGCAGGTGCTGCGCATGGGGCCGCGCAACATCCGACGCCTGCGCGCCTATCTGATGCGTCTGCGCCCGCTTGTAGACTAGGGAACCTCTGAACAAGTCGCGTTCGCCCAGCGCCCCGCTATTTGCCGCCG
>CAYGBY010000149.1:0-10096 GCA_964348115.1 uncultured Pseudomonadales bacterium | reverse complement strand
ATTGGCGCGGCCTGGGACGCAACAGGGCTAACCCAGATAGTGCTAACAGGCCCTAATGGGCTACAACATCCACGACGCGTTCATGGGCTACGTCAACGGCATGCACCCGCGCCGGGTTCTCGGCTTGCAGGACTGATTCGGCGGCGGCCCGCCGGCTGTGTTGCGGCGCATTGTATGGGGGTAAGCCACACAGCTTCGCCGCGCCTTGCCATCGCGCCCTTTAGGCTCCTCTGGGTTTCCGGGACTTGTTCAGAGGTTCCCTAGCGGGCCACCAGTTTGGCGCCTGCGCCGAGGCCGGTGCGCAAGGTCTGCTGGACACCTGGAACCTGCTTCAGCAAG
The DNA here is from genome assembly GCA_964348115.1 of uncultured Pseudomonadales bacterium. Lineage (GTDB taxonomy): Bacteria > Pseudomonadota > Gammaproteobacteria > Pseudomonadales > Azotimanducaceae > Azophilus. Next base: position 9,757 of record CAYGBY010000149.1, on the reverse strand, counting down.
GCCTCCACCTGATCGGCGTCTTCGCGCAGGCAGACGGCCTTGACTTGTGGGCCTGCATCCACGGTGGCGAAAACGTTGCAGCCGGCGTCCCGGGCGGCGCTGATGCTGTGCAGGCACTGCGTGGTGGCGGCGCTCCAGTACATCAGGGGCGGGCGGCTGGTCAGCATCAGGGCGTGCATCTTGAGGCTGCTGGCCTCCGCCAGCACCGCCAGGGTGGCGAAGTCCTTGTGCAGCACCGCTTGGCGCATGGCGGCCAAGTCTTTCGCGGCGCCTTCCAGCCAAGCGTCGTAGTAGGGTGATGTGGCTTGGGTGCGGGCCATGCCGTCGCTGGAGGAGACGGCCTTTGGCCCGGTGCCGGTGATGGCGATGACGACGTTCAAGGGCCAGGCTTGGGGCGGCGACAACTGCGCCCCGCTCCACTGCGGCCCTTCCAGCACCACGAAGCCGCCTTCGATGGAGCGGGCCGCCGAGCCCGAGCCGCGGCGCGCCATCTGCGACCGCTCCCCTGCGCTTAGGCCCAAGCGGCAGTGGCCGTCGATGGCGGTGGCCAAGGCGGCGAAGCCGGAAGCGGACGATGCCAAGCCGGCGGCGGTGGGAAAGTTGTTGCGGCTGCTGATGGCCAGCGGTGGTATTGCATGATCCTGTCGCCAGGCATGCAAGGCCCGCAGGATCTTCTCGTCATGCGTCCTATGCCCGTTCAGGCACAGGGAATCACGCCGGGCGTCGGCTACGGTGGTGGTCGTCGTCAAAGTGTCCAGGGTTATGGACAGGGAGGGCGTCGCCGGCACGTTGTCCGTGCGGTCCTGCTTGCCCCAGTACTTCAGCAGGGCGATGTTTGGATGGGCAATCGCTTTGGTTTGCATTGGGACGTCCACACGTGTTGGCGGTCTGTTGGACTACGCAGCTAGGCGATTGGTTTTTTGGCACTTTGGTTTTCGTGTGCTTGAGTCCGACAGACGGCTAGCCCGCGTAGGCGCTGGGCGGAGTGAAGACGAAGCCCGCCGCCTCCAGCAGCTTGGCGGCCCCGATGGTCAGCAGGTCTCCGTACTCCGGGCCGGCGATCTGCACCCCGATGGGCAGGCCCTCCCCATTCAGCCCTGTGGGGATGACGGTGGATGGCAGGTAGCTGCCGCAGGTTAGGCCAGCCCAGAACAGTTGCTCGAAGTAGGGCCGTTCGACGTCGTCCACTGCTAGGGTGCGCTCCCCGAAGGGGCGATGGTCGTGGCGGAAGGCGGCAGTGGCCATGATGGGCGTCACCAGCAGGTCATGGCGGCCGAAGAATTCATGCCACTTCCAGCGCAGTTGGGCGCGCTGCTCGTCGTTTTGCTTCCACATGCGGAAAGAAGCTGTTTGGGCTCTCAGGATTCGGGCGTTGTGGCTGTCATCGGCTGGGTCCAGCTCAGCCACGTGCTGGCGAATGCGCTCGTAGTCCGCATCGGCCTGACGCGCCGCCATCGTGGCCTGCAGCAGGTTCTGGTAGGTTTGATGGCTGTGCGCGGGGTCAAAGTCCGGACGGGCGCTCCAATCCACTGTGGCGCCGCCTTCCTCTAGGGCCGCGGCCACCTGCGCCACCCGCTGGCGCACTTCGCCAGCCACGGGGGCCATGACGTCATCCGCCCACACGGCCACCCTTAGGCCTTTCAGCGTGGGACCGGGCAAGGTTGGCAAGTCCAGCCGGCAGCCCCTGGCGCTGATGGGGTCCGGCCCCGCCATGATCTTGACCGCAGTCTCCAGATCCGCTGCGGAGCGGGCCAGGGGACCGATGACGGAGATGTCCGGTGTGCTGCGCATGTCCCCGGGAGGCGCATGGCCGCGCATCCACAACAGGCTCCAGGTGGGTTTGTGGCCGAACAGGCCGCAGAAGTGGGCTGGATTGCGGATGGATCCGCCAATGTCCGAACCGGTCTCCAGTCCCGCGAGGCCAGCCGCAAGTGCCGCCGCCGAGCCGCCGGATGAGCCGCCTGGGACGCGCTCTGCATCGTAGGGGTTGTTGGTGACGCCATAAACTTCGTTGTAGCTCTGAAAGTCCGCCAGCAGCAGGGGGACATTGGTTTTGCCGAACACCACCGCCCCGGCCGCCTTAAGTTTCTTGACGGACTCCGCATCCTCGGCAGCGATGTTGTCGCGCCAAGCCGGATTGCCCCAGGTAGTGGGGGCGCCGGCGATGTTGTAGGACTCCTTGACCGTCATAGGTACGCCATGCAGGGGACCGAGAGGGCTTCCGTCGGCCACGGCCTTGTCCGCTGCGCGGGCATCGGCAACAGCTTGCTCCCGCAAGTCCACCACAACCGCGTTCACAGCGCCATTGTGTTGGTCCACCCGGTCCAGATAGTGCCGCAACAGCTCTTCGCAGCCAATTTCCCGGGCGCGGATCTTGGCCGCCAGCGCCGTGGCGGAAAGAAAGTGGATATCGGTCATAGGGGCTCCTGAAGTGCCGTCGCCAAGCATGCAGCGGCCTATTCTACTTTGTGGCGGCGCATGGTACGGGAGCAGGGCTGCACATTCAATGGCGACTTGGCGATGGGCAAAACGAGGGGTGGGGTGGGTGGCCGCGGGTGCGGATTATCGACCGGAACCCGTTCAAAGCGAACACGAATTTTGGTTGGGCTGTGCAGTTGCGCTTATCGCTGGCTTTGGGGTGGGCTTCGCGCCGCCACGCCAGTTTTGCTGGGGGACGAACACGGTTTGCGTCGCGTTGCATGGACGACTTCGGACCAGTTGGGCCCGGCTTTGAAGGCGCGTCGGTAAACCGAAATTGGTTAGGCCTCCACGGCTCGTTGGATCTTGTCCTCCACAACAATGTGCAGCCGGTGCAGGTACTCACGCTGGCGAACGCCAGCATCTCCGACCCGTTCGGCGCGTTTAGCAAGTTCTTTGAAGCAGTCGCTGGCTTGGCCCTCGGATATTATCCTTTCGCCACCCCCACCGTAGTCGTACTGACTCTGCGCGGACCGGCGGGCTTGATTGAGATAGAAACGGGCAAGTTCAATCGCTTCGTTGAGATCGGTAAGCGGCATCAAGGTGATTTGGTTCTGTAGCCGACCACGCAACGCGGGGAGGGCCGTAGAATAGCGAAGCAGCGCATCCGGGGTGATGCCGATCATCAAGAAGAGGCGTAGCGGCAGCGCATCGATGATGGATCTCAACGCGGACAGGTAGCGCATGTTCGCGGTGGGTCCGAGCACGCCGTCCTGCTTTTCAAGTTCATCCAGGAGGAGGAAAACGCCGTTAAGGACGCCTGCGGCGGCGCTCACTTGGATCATGTCCCGGAGAGCGGCCGTTTTGGACTCGACGGTGTCGAGACGGAATTGGATGCCTAACCTGAGACGGTGCGCCTTGAGAACACGGAGGCCCAGAAGCCATTGCATCATGAGTCCGAGGGCTTCCTCGGAAGGGCATCCTGCGATTCGTCGGAGGGCGGTTCGCATGTCGTGGCCTCGGGCCTCATGAATAGCTCTGGGATCAGTTCTTAGGCTGTTGGCCAATTGCTCAAGGTGCTCGGCGCCAAGCTCTTCGAATAGGCGGCGGGTGGTTCCTTCAAAGGAGGGCTCCGGATCCGCCTGGTATCGGACCATGTAGTAGCCATCGAGGTCGTTCAGTGCGGCACGGATTTCGGACTCGAAGTGATTTAGGAAATTGGTCTTTCCGACGCCCTGCGTACCTTCGACGACAACAACTTGTGACCTTTTGTCACGCAAAAACGTGAGTATTCTCTTCTCAACTTCTCCGTCCGCATCGATGGGATGATGAGGATTGGCGGACGTTTGATTGGATGCCGGGAAAGGATTGGAGATGATCCCGAACTTATCGTAGAGTCGATCGGACACGATCCCCAGTTTCCAGCGGAGTCGATTGGACGCGCTCCCTTCTGAAGCCTCCTTTATGCGGTCTCGCAGACTCATGGTGTTGGGCCCTCGATGCGTAGGCTAACACTCGCCTTGCCGGGTATGAGGTAGTCTCCTCGATAGAGGGACGCTTGGGCCGCCAGCGGCTGCCCAGACTCGGTTCGCAGCACGTGAACAACGCGATCGCGGAAGCGAAGTTGGCTTGTTGACCCCTCAGTCGATCGGCGCAGCAAACCAGTTTCGCTCGCCGTGTCGAGCAGGCGTCGCGCCGTTTCCGGGTGTATTCCGTCGTGCTGGATTAGAGCTTCCAGCCACTCGCCGGTGGCGACTAGGCCGTCATCATTGCGGTCGAGCGAGGAGAAGCGGTGCAGAGCGATGCGAGCAAACTCCTTTTGGTCTGGGACATTCGGCGTCGCGTATATCCTGCTGCCGTCAACAGTTGAACAAAGCAACGTGACTTCGCCTAGCACTCGGTAGGTGGCTAAGCCGCGTCCGAGTTCCCTGCCGGCTAGTGTTTCGCTCGGTGCAAGCTGTTGGAGGAGGTCAGAGAAAGCAGCGAACGAAGGCACTTCAAGGAGCGCCTCCTTGACCTCGTCGATGCGTTCGTTGCGGAGCGCGGCGGATAGAAAAGGTATGCGTTTTCCCGCCGTCCACATGTTGGTGGTCGACTTGATGAAGTCGCCGGATTGGAGGAAGCGGCGATACTCACTGATCGAGACGCCAAGAAGCTCCTCGACCTGTGGAACAGGAATCTCCACGAGATCATCTAACCTACAAACTACGCGGAATAGTTGGTTAACGTTGAACCGAAGGAACGAAGCCCTTCTCCGAGCGGTGCCTACGGCCCGTGAAATATTCGCTCGGGTGCGCTTGCTGACAGTTTGGGCACTCGCGGGTATGTTCGTTGTCCTAGGAGCAGCAGGGGTGGGCGACGGTGATTGATGGCGGCACCAGAGGAGATCTTGCTCGGCATGATACGGGGCCCAGGAGAGTTGTTCTCCAATTGCGGACACTTGGAAGATGGCTTGCCCACATACTAGGCGTGCTGAGCCGAAGCAGGTGGCGAGTTCCCAAATAAGATCAGTGAGCGGTGTACGGTGGATGTGCCCGGAGAAAGGGTCGAACGTTTGTCCGGGCAGCCGTTGGCCGAAGACATCCCTCGCATTGGTCGCAGCAAAATAGAGGGGACGGACGCCCTCCGCCATCGCCATGCGGGCGAGCCCCTGGTCGCCCGTAAGAAGACGAACGACGTGAGCAGGGCCAGATTGGGCTTGATGATGCCGGGCCGATTCGAGTATCAGCCGGTCCGCGTAAGACCGAATCGGGGAGCTGATGTTCAGGTCATTGAGGGCGCGATCGGAATCCCTTTCGAACGCGGGACGAAGTGGGTCCCCCAGAAGATAGGTTCTTTCGACTTCGGTGTCGGCGTGGAGTTCGGCCCTCAGCAGTGTACGCTGCCCTCCTTGGCTCTTGAGGTGTTCCAGCAACTCGTGAGAGCGCCTCTCCGGTTTGCGGCTTTTGGCTCTTCTAATGCTGAGAAAGCGATCAGCTTGGTTTAGGATCTCCATATGCGTGATGGTCGGAATCTTGACTCGGGCCGCGGGATGTAGGAATCGGACCACGAAATCAAGGGCGCCTTGCAAGACGCCCGATGTGTCTACAACGACCGTAGTGGAACGTCGGAACGGCATCTCTTCCAAGGCCGCGGGATCGAATCGTGGGTGGATGCATCCGACGCGGGCTGCGATGCAGGCAACCGAGTCCATGGCATTGAGGACGCGATCCTCAATCTCATCGGGACGCGGGCGACCCCGTCGGCCAGGCCCGCTGGCGCCCATGCCATTGGAACCGCTGGCCGAAGTCTCATCGCTATCCTTCCAAAGTAGTGCAGATGTCTTTTTCGCGGACGTCTCTAAGTCAGGAAGCCGCCATTCAAATGCCCCGTTTTGAAGAAGCTTGACAACGTTGGCATCTTTGAGTTTGCTTACGACAAGGGAGATCGTGCCGAGGGGTAGCCACTCTCCGCGAAACGCACGTTCTTCGCTGACAGAGAGGCCGCACTCTCCGTTGGATTCAAATACGCCAGCGATCAGCGGTTCAGCTTGGGACGGGGAGAGCAGCGTGAAATTGTCCAAGGAACTCATCGAACTAAGACTGAGATTCCGGGACGCTTGTCGAAGCAGGCGATAATCCATTTCAGGTGAATGGTCAGCGCAAGAAGGGAGTTGACTTCGATTTGATCAAGTTCCTCGGTCTCGAACTCTCCACTTGTTCGACTTTTGCTTGGGACCGGTCTTACTTGACCAGCAACGATTGCCTTTTGGGAAGCGTCGACGAATCCCTGGAGCACCTCCAGGCGCCGCTCGGAAGGGTCTTTGGAGTCGGAAAGTTGTTCGACCAGCCGTTCGTGCAGGCCTCTTCGGGTTTCGTCATCGAGAATGCCGGCGAAGACATCCTCGCGAGCCCGCCACGAATAGATTTTCTCCTGCAGGATGGAATCGGCGTCGAAGACTTGTCTGGCTTCCTCGTCGGTGACGAAGGCAATCGGGCGCGATGGGACAAAGTCCCGCCAGATGGAGAGCGTGAACTCGACGCTTGTATCTGTAGGCATCGTCACCCGCCTGCGTTGTCAACTTCGTGCGTTTTGAGCGCACGATAACCCAAAGGCGACCACCGTGGACTCATCCGCCAACGAACAAGGACTCTAGCTTACTGCAACGATACGCTTAACCCAAGTTCATCGACGAAAGAACAGCAACTCCCGCTAAGCTCGATGTGTCCATGAAATCGTGGTAGTTGGACGCTCAGATCGACCGAAACCCCGTGAAATCGAGCTGCGAAATTGGGCATCGGGGCGTCAGCGGGAGTTGCTGAAGAAAGAAATAAATTATTTTTTTCAAATAGTTACGTCGATAAACGGGTGGTCTGACGCTAAATCCGCGCCTTGGCCGAAAGTGGCTTGACTATACGGCCGCTCGGTGGCGACGCCCCGAGCCCTCGGGTCAGCGGTTACGCAGCGACCCATTGCCGCTCGGTCCCAACGGACTTCGCTGCTTCGTCCATGGACGGCGTCAAGCCGTCCAGTATCTTGTGGATGCACGAGGCATTGGGTAGGGCGAAGTTGTCGCCGAGGTCAAGCGGGTGTATTTGCGGACCCTGGGACCGTCGCGCCAGCTTTCCGCGAGGTGTTGGACTTGCGGGAGCAAGCCCTTGCCGATGCCCGCGCAGCGGACAAGGCCGTGGCCGACGGAAGCCCTCTTGGTCCCCTGCATGGTGTGCCCATGACGGTCTTGGCAAAGATGCGTTAGGGCAATTCGATGACGGTGGCGCCGGTGGTGGCGCGGGCCTCTAAGTCCCGGTGGGCTTGCGCAAGCTGCGACAGTGGATAGCGCTGGTTGATGTGGGTGGTGATGACGCCGTCGATCATCAGGCGGAAAAGCTGCTCCGCCATCGCCTGTTGCTCTCCTGGGGTGGCGGCGTAGGCCGCCAGCGAGGGGCGGGTGAAAAATAGCGAACCGCGCCGCATCAGCTCCTGCGGCTCGACGGCCGGTGCGTTGCCCGAGGCGTTGCCGTAGCTGACGAACATGCCCAAGGGCGCCAGGGAGTCCAAGGTGCCTTGAAAGGTGCTTTTGCCCACGCCGTCATAGGCCACATCGACGCCGCGCCCGCCAGTCAGTTTCCGCACTTGGGCCGCCACGTCCTGCTGGCGATAGAGGATGACATGGTCCGCCCCGGCTTGGCGGGCCAGTTCCGCCTTCTCTTCGCTGCCGGCGGTGGCGATGATGGCGGCCCCGATGTGTCGCGCCCACTGGCAAAGAATCAGGCCCACCCCGCCGGCGGCGGCATGAACCAAAATGCTGTGCCCGGCCCCCACTGCGTAGGTGCGGGTGAGCAGGTAGCAGGCCGTCAGCCCTTTCAGCAGGCTGGCGGCCGCCAAGTCGTCCGGCATGCCGGGAGGCAGCCTGACCAGCCGGTCCGCCGGCACGAGGTTCGCCTCCCCGTAGGCGCCCAAGGAGCCAGCGTAGGCGACCCGCGCCCCAATCTGCACATCGGCATTGGCGCCGACGGCCTCCACCACGCCTGCCGCCTCCACGCCTAAGCGGCTGGGCAGCGGCAAAGGGTACAGTCCACTGCGGTGGTAGGTGTCTATGTAGTTCAGCCCGATGACGGTGTGCCGCACCAGCGCTTGGCCGGCGGCGGGCGCGTCCAGATGCAGATCTTCCCACTGCAGCACCTCCGGCCCCCCGGCTTGGTGCATCCGATAGACGCCAGTCATGCGTTCCCCCAATTTTCTTGTGTCAAGGAAACAAGTTTAGCCAAGAATGGCGGCCGCAGCATGGCTCGATGGCTGAGGCCAACGGCTGATTTATTCTTTCCAGAAATCGCCATCGAATCGACCGATTGGATGGAACGGCGTCCTCTCTTCAAGAGCCGAAGCGCTCTTCCGAAGAACGTTCATAAACCATTTATGTAGGGCTTTGCCGAGGGTTGTTGGACGGCTTTGGGATGGTCCTGCGGCGCCGCCTCAACCACTGGCCATGCGCAGCAATTCGATGACATCCTGCACCTGCCTGGCCCAAAACCAGGCGGCAAGGCCCAACACGCCCGCTGAGAACGCAAACAGCAAACGCTCCAGCGCGCGCCTGCTCATGAGAACCCTATCCAGCGCCCGCAGGCAGCTACGGTGAACCAGATGGTCAGGCTGGTGAGGGCGGTCAACCGCAGCGCCCAGGGGTGGATGGCCCCATGGTCGAAGCGCAACAGCGGGCGGCGAATGCCGTAGACAAAGGCTACGCCCAACCCCAAACCGGCCATTTTGGCCCAGAACATTTCGTTGTAGTACAGCTTGATGGCGACGGCGCCGCTCATGAACAGGCCGCTGGCCAGCAAGGCGATCAACGCGCCGTTGAACCACCTTTGCGCACCGTCGATAATGGTCTTTGCTGGGATGTCCGCCATGATCAGGCCCAGCAGGCGCAAATCCCCAAGAATCACCGTGCCGCCGAGCAAGGCCAGCGCCAGCAGGTGAACCATCTGCACCACGGCGAATACGCCGCCGTAGGCCTTGGCCATGTCTCCCAACAAGGAGCCCTCCAGCCAAACAAAGAAGGGCAGCAAGTCCATCAGCAACGCCCAGGCGGCGCGGGACGGCTAGATTCGCCCTTGGCCGGGCCGCGTCCAATCCAGGCCATCTTCCTACTCCGCGGCTGCCGCGGCCAGTTCGTCCACGCAGCCGGCGGCCCAGTACACCAGGGCGGGCAGCTGCTTGTGGCAGTCGAACCAGTCATAGGCAATGGTGCGCCCGCACACGACCACACCGGCCCAAAGGAAGAGGGAAAGCCCGGCGCCCACGCGAAACCGTTTCGGCAGCTTGGCTTGGGCCGCTTCAGGCGCCGCAAGGGCCTCCATGCGGGCGCGGAACAGGAAGGCGTTGATGGCCGCGGCGATCAGCAACACAACCTTCACGCGGAACCAGATGCTTTGCGTGGTGCGCACCGGAATGGCGAAGTACAGCAGCAGTCCGGTGGCCAGCATGATGGCGAAGCCGATGCGCATGGGCCTGTCCAGGCGCTGCGCGATAACCGCGGCGGACACGTTGGGGAAGGCCAAGCCCAGCATGCGCAGGTCGATGAGGAACAACATGCCCAGGAACAGCGTGAGGGCAAGCACGTGGGTGGACTCCACCCAATTGTACATGTACAGGGACTCATGCAAGGCGGTGCTGGCCGGGAAGCCATCCACCCAGTGCGCCAGACCCAGCAGCCACTCATTCAGCATCGAGACGTACCTGTAGCCCTAGTGTGCTGTCCCGCAAGTAAGCGTGATTATTCGTGGCCCTTTTGGCCCCCGGCCGCGTTGCTCCTCCTTGTGTGGGGCCCGCCACAGGGCGTCGTCGCGCCTTGCCGGGAGCC
>CAYGBY010000148.1:0-10381 GCA_964348115.1 uncultured Pseudomonadales bacterium | reverse complement strand
CGCCGCGACGCCGCAAGGCGGCGCCTCGCCTACTACGACACGCGCTATGACAACGAACTTATTCAGGAGCGCGGGCGCCAGCTGGCCGAGGCCATGGCGACCATTCGCAGGAACGGCTCGGCGGATTTGGAGAACACGCTCGACGCCATCCAAGGCGCGTTCCAGTACGGGGACAGGGAAGACGCCCGGCGCACGTTCGGGGTTCTGCGCGAGCGGGGCTTCCTGCAGTCCGTTCCCGGTCCGGCGTCCGGCGGCTGGGCGCGGCGCTACGGCTGTCCCATCCCCTCGCTGGCGTCCCACGCGGCCGCCTGCGAATTCCCGCCGCACGAGGCCGCGATGCTGGGCGACGCCGACGCGCTGAACGCCCTGATCCGCCGGGACCGAGGCGCACTTGACATCCGCGATGCGATGGGCCGCACGCCGCTGCACGTGGTCGCCGAATGCCGCTGGACGGACGTGGCGGAGACGCTGCTCGCCGCTGGGGCCGACCCCGATGCGCCGGACACGGCCGGGGCGACCGCGCGGGAAGCCTGGCCCGAATTCGACTGGCCGAAGAGGTCCCCGGAGAGGAAACACGACAACGGCGGGGGGGTCCGGCACGTCCGGCGGGCCGGGAGGAATGGGCTAGCGGCCGACGTCGGTTGCGCCGGTGCGCCCACGGACCGCCCAATGAACCGGGACCACCTCGTCCAGACGGCCCCGCGTCCTCGACGAACTCTTTCCCGGGTGGCATCGACACAGGGGCCGGGCCGAGTCGGGCCCGTCGAACACCAAGGCCGGGCGCGGAGCACCTGGATGGATGGGGTCGGCAAGCAGGGGCGCATGGATAGCGGTCGCAGGGGGAGTGCCGCTGATCGCGGACAATGCCGAGGGCCTGGAATGAGTCAGCAGCCCATCCAACAACCAACTCGTCGGAAACGAGGAGCCGACCCATTGAATGAAGCAGGCCACCAATAGGATACTGAACAGCAGAAGGGTGTCGCTCGGAAACGAGGCGCCGACCCAATGAATGAAACAGGCAGAAGCATGAACTACCGGGAACAGATCCGCAGCGTGAAGGACTACATCAACCTGCCGCTGCTCTACAACCACTGGTACGTCGCCGGCTTCGGCGAGGAGTTCGGCCGCAAACCGAAGGCGAAGACGCTGCTGGAGCGCTCAATCGTCTTCTACCGCACCGAGGCGGGCGAGCTGACCGCCTTCCAGAACCGCTGCCTGCACCGCTCCTTCCCGCTGGCCGAGGCAACCGTCGAGGGCGACGATCTGGTGTGCCGCTACCACGGCATCCGCTATGCGCCGGACGGGTCCATCGTGCGCATACCCTGCCAAGCGAGACCGTCGAACAGAACGCTGCGCAAGTATCCGGTGCGGGAACTGGGACCTTTCGCCTTCATCTGGATGGGCGACTCCGACAAGCCCGATCTGGACCGGCTGCCGGACTTGCCGTTCCTGGACGACCCTGGCTACAGGACCATCCACGAAGGGTTGGCCTTAAACGGCAGCTACCTCCTAATGCAGGAGAATCTGAACGACCTGACGCATTTCGCCTATCTCCACAAGAACACCTTTGGGTTCGGCGACTTCTTCCTCGATCTTCCCACCGAAGTGAAACGCACGCCCGACGGTGTCTGGTGCAATCGCATCGACACGGACCCAACGCGCGCCAAGGGCGTCCTGCCGTTCGACATTCAGGAAAAACTGAGCGGCAAGCGCATCGAGCGTCACGATGGCGGCATGGCGGTCTCGCCAGGGGTGTTCAAAGGATACGCGCCCATCATCGCGGGTGAGCCGGATGCGGCGGACCGGGAAATCTGCCGTCAGCACATCATGCACTACCTAACCCCAGAGACAAAGACCGCCACCCACTACTGGTGGTCGATGTCAAACGACTTCGCGCTCGACAACGACGAATACTATGCAGGCCTGAAGTCCCGTCTTTCCACCGGGTTCGCCGAAGACCAGTGGGCCTGCGCCGAGATGCAGAACCTGCTGGACAACGACCACGTGGACTTCGAGGAAATGAGAATTGCCGGCGATCAGGCCGGCCTGCTTTTCCGGCGGGTCCTGCTCGACTGGGTGATCCAGGAATACGGGGAAGGGGAGGAGTCCGCAGGCAAACCAACGGCCAAGTCCATTCGAATGGTCTAGCCCGACCAAACCGCCGCAAAAGCCGCATCCTGGGCCTTGAGGTGCTTGATGGCGTTCAAGCCCCGGGTGACGGTAGGGTGCTCGAACGCCGCGATGCCTTCGGCATAACTGGGCCGCTCCTGAAGTGCCCGCCAATAGGCGGCCACCTTCGGGCGCTGGTCGGTGAGGAATACGTCCAGCCAATCCACTTCCCGCAATCGATCCAGAATGACCATCATGCCGACGTCCGACAAGCAGAACTGCTCGCCGAGAATCCAAGGCCCGCCGCTGGCGTCCAAGGCGGCTTCGAGTTCGTCGAGATGGCCGTGCATGGCGGTTCGGCTGCGTTGCAGGACCGTCATCATGGGCTTGACGGTTGGCAGCTTTTTGAGGCCCCGGGCCTTTATCGCCAGAAACATCAATGGGCGCGTTGGGAAGCGATGGAACAGCACGCCCACGAAAATGCGCCGCACGGGAATGTGCTCGATCATGGCCGCAAAGATCGGCAAGGTGAGGCCCGGAACCGAGTTGCCTGCAGTTTCCTCAAGCGCGGTCAGCGGGTTTTCGCCGGTCAGTGATGTCTTGTGCATCCAATGCTCCATGAGCGCTTGCTGCTCCGGGTCCTCGGGCGTGAGGACATCGCGGCGCCCGGAGTGCTCAGCGGCGTAGGTGAGTTGCTCATGGGATTCGTAGATGGGATGTCCCTCGTGCACCAGCACCGGCACCAAGGCGGCGGGGTTGACCTTGAGGAATCGCCGAGAGAGGTTTTCGTAAGCGCCGGTCTCTATGAGGTCGATCGGGTGGCTGCGGTAGTCGATGCCGAGTTCGGCCAGACAAACGCGGGTCTTCTTGGAGCAGAGGGAGAAATCATTGTGGTACAGCTCCCAAGTGCGCTCGTGGGGCAGGCTGATGTCTTCGTGCAGGCCGCCGGCCATGGCGTGGGTGGTTCGGCGGAAGCGCTCCACCAACAGCCACAGGCCAAGCAGTCCGAGGGGGATGGTGATTAGTCCACCAATGCCCATGTTAGAAGGCCATCCTGCTTGGTCGAGGAGTTGCATGGGGACTTCCTTTCGCGGTAGCGGTTAGGGGTTGCCCTACGGGCCCCAGTGGGTGGTAAGCAAAGGCGCGACTTCTACCCATGCGCTGCGTTCCAGCCTTCGATAATCGTCTTCATGTCGTTGGGTTCGAAGAACACTTCCGGTTGCTTGGGGTCGCCCCACACCGACCAGGAGGTGGCGGGATTCCAATCCTCCCGTATCCGCCACGCCTCATCATCGACGATCTGGTCCATGTCGGCGAAGAACTCGAAGAAGTTGCCGCAGGGGTCGAGCATGTACCAGAAAACGTTGCCGCCGATCTGGTGCCGGCCGGGTCCGCCAATCTGGCGGTCGTCGCCGTGGTTTTGCAGATAGATGGTGGCTGCGCGCAGCACCGAATCGAAGTCGTCGTGCTCCAGCGCGTAGTGGTTGAGGTAGGGGACGGGCCCGGGAGCCACCAGCAGGTTGTGGTGATCCCAGGAGCAGCGCATGAAGGTCACCGCGCCGTTGAGGACGATGTCCGACACCCGAAAGCCCAGCGCTTGGCAGAGCGCTGAGGTTTTAAACGGATCGGGCGTGCCAACCACCACGTGGCCCAAGCGGCGCGGAGGGCGGGGGGTGGCCTCGACCAGGACTTCGGCCCGCTGGCCGCACCGGTTGCGCTCGCCAGGGTAGTTCATCACCCGTTTGGGCTGCGGGGAGATGTCGGCCACGGGCGCCGGTTCGATGATGTACTCCCATTCGTTTACTGGATCCTTGACCTTCAGGCTGCCGTTGACCCTTTGGTGCGGCACCCCAAGTTGGTCGAGCCGCTCGGCGGCCGCAGCAAGGTCCGCTTCGTCTTCGCAGGCGATGTGCAGGGTTTGTAGTTGGCGGTAGGGTGCTTCGCGGACTTGGATCTGGCCAGGACGGTCGGCGCCGCCCCAACTGCCATCGCCGCCGGTTAAGCCGATTTCCTGGTAGAAGGCGTCGAGCACGCTCGGATCCGGCACGGCCACAGTCATTTGCGCAAGTCTGTGTAAAGCCATGATTGGTCACTCCCGTTTAGATCAGTCCGTCGTAGGAACCGCCGTCGAGCTGCAGGTTCTGCCCGGAAATGAACCCGGCCTGGGCGCTGCAGAGGAAGGCGCAGGCATCGCCAAATTCGGCGGGCCTGCCCAGCCGCTTGGCGGCGATGCTTTCAATTTGTTCGGCGCGGGCCTCCTCGAAGGAGATGCCGCGCTGGTTGGCCACCACATGGGCCATCTGAATCTGCCGGTCGGTGTCGATGCGCTCCGGCAGCAGGTTGTTGATGGTCACCCCGGAGGCTGCGGCCTCCTTGCTGATCGACTTGCACAGCGCGGTCAAGCCGCTGCGGGCGGCGGTGGACAGCGCCATAGGGGCCAATGGGGTTTTGACCATAGCCGAGGTGATGTTGACGATGCGACCGAAGCGGCGCGCCTTCATGCCGGGCAGGAAGGCGCGAATGAGCAAGGCGGGGGCGAGCAGGTTGGCCTCCAGCGCCGCTAGCCAAGCGGCGCGGTTCCAGTCCTCGAACCGGCCCGGCGGCGGGCCGCCGTTGTTGTTGACCAGAATGTCGGGCTTCGGGCAGGCGGCGATCAGGCGTTCCCGGCCCTCGGCGTCGTTCAGGTCCGCTGCTTGGTGACGTACGTCCGCGCCGGTCTGCCGGGCGATCTCCTTGGCAGACTGCGCCAGCCGGTCGGAATCCCGTCCGTTGATGAGGACCATCGCGCCTTCGCGCGCCAGCGCCGTTGCGCAGGCCTTGCCTAGGCCGCGGCTTGACGCGCAGACAAGAGCCTTTCTGCCTTGGATTCCCAAGTCCATTGGATTGGCCTACTTGCCTCCGTCGTCCATGAGTTGTTGGGCCATCTTCGTTATGCGGTCCCGGACGAGGGCCCGCACCGCCTCCTCAGCGTTGCCCTCCACCTCGCTGACCAGGAAGGCGAAGGCTTCGAATGCCACCCAACCGAGTTGGGACACCATAAACAGGGCGAAGTCCGCCTTTAGTTCCAGCGCCTCGGAGGGCGGCAGGTCTTGGCGGACTAGGGCGTCATAAACTTGACGCGGCACGGATTTGCCTTCCTCCAGCTCCACCGCGGCGAGTTCCAAGTCGTCCTCCAGCACTGCGTGGCAGGTGGCCCGCCAATAGCGGGTGTCCTCGGCCAAAGCCAAGGCGGGCGGGAAGATGCCGCCGCTGGCTTCGATGCGGGCGCGGGTGTTGCGCCAGTGCTCGTCGGCGAGCTGGGCCATGGCCGCCTTGAGCAGCCCCCGCTTGCCGTCGAAGTAGTGGTGAATTTGGCCGTGGTTGACCCCAGCCCGCTGCGCCAGCCGACGCACCGACAGGGACTTCGGCCCCACTTCCGCGAGCATGTCGCAGGCGGCTTCGAGCAACGCGGTGCGTACCGCGCCTTCCCCCCGGACGGCTTCCGTCGTGATTGCGGGCTCGCTCATGGGTTGCGCGCCGAAGCCTTCAACCGGGCCGGCCCGCGATGCGAACCAGCGTTTCGCCCCAGGCATCGATGCCCTCGTTGGAGACCACGATGTGTTGTCCGGAGCCGATCAGGTCCCGCAGGGCCCGCTGAATGGGGTTGCTCAGGTGCAGCGCCCCGGCGCCAGCGTAGGGAAACAGCTTGACGGCCGTTTGGATCGCCTGCTCAGTGGCCCAGGCGGAGGCGGCTTCGAGGCGGGACATATCCTCGGCCGGCAGCAGGGCGCCGCTGCTCGTGACGGTCGCCATGGCCCCGTCGAGTTCGGACATCAAATAGGCGCGGCTCGCCCGCAGGGCGCAATCGGCTTGAGCGAGGGCATGGCGAAAGGCGCCGCGCTCGCTGACCGTGGCAACATTGGTGTAGCGCTTCTTGGTGGTTGAAAGCGCGGCGATCTCATACACCAGCCGTTGCGCGACGCCCAAGGAAAAGCCGAAGTTCTCCCCGGCGACATAGCCCTTGATGCCGAGCCGGGTGTACTGCGGTCCGCCGCGCAACTGCATGGACGGCACGGCGGTGAGATGCTCCGGGACGAAGGCGCCATCCACGATGACATCGACGCTGCCCGTGCCCTGCAGCGCGGCGACGTGCCAGTCGTCCTGCAACTCGACCTGATCCCGCCGCAGCGCAACGAGCCGCGGACCGGGCGGATCATCGGCCAAGGTGAACAGTCCAACCCACTGCGCCACATGAACGCCGCTGGCGTAGGCCCAGCGGCCGCTGACGCGGTAGCCGCCGTCGACCTTTTCGCTTTTGCCAGTGGGCGCGGACACGGCGGCGGCCACGGGCGCGTCCTCTGCGAACACTTCGGCAACACCGTCGTCAGGCAGGGTCGCCGCGAAAACGCCGGCCACGCCGCATTGATTGAAAGCCAACCAGGAGGCGGTGGGATTGAGCCACGCCAGCCGTGCGAACAAGTCGATCTGCTCGGCAGGCGACAGTTCGTATCCACCGACTTCACGGGGCACCTTGGCCATCGGAATGCGCGCCGCCTTAACGAGTGCGGCCAACTCATCGGGTGCCCGCCGGGCGGCCTCTGCAGGCCGCGCCAAGGCCTCGAGTTCATCGGCGATGCCGTCAATGGCCGCGAGAAGTTCCTGCAGGGATGGGCTGGGGGACATGGACGACGCTCTCCTTGCCGCAGCGCTTAGTCAACTGACTAACTGGTAGTATAAAAAGGTGCTTGGAGTGCCGCAACCATGCGATGCCCTGAGGCGTTTGGAACTAAATCAACCCGTGGTGTTTGGGGGGAATGGATCATGGCCAAGCTCGGTTTTCGTGCGGCGCTCGGTTTGGCGATGGCGGTTGCGCCGCTTTGGGCTGGCGCAAAGGAACAAGCCGCTGTCGTTGAGCGCCCGCACATTGTGGTCATTCTAGCGGACGATCTGGGTTGGCGAGACGTGGGCTACCACGGCAGCGAAATCGCCACGCCGAACATCGACCGGCTGGCTGAGGAGGGCGTTGAACTCGACCGCTTCTACGCGCAGCCTACCTGCAGCCCCACGCGGGCGGCGCTGATGACGGGCAAATCGCCCGTGCGCTTCGGGCTGACCCGGCCTATCGCCAAAAACGAAAACCGAGGGCTGCCCTTGGATGAAACCATCCTGCCGCAGCATCTAGCGGTCTTAGGCTATCAGCCGCTCATGGTGGGCAAGTGGCATCTTGGCCACTACGTCCCCGACTACTTTCCGCACCGGCGCGGCTTCGAGCACTTCTACGGCCTGCTGACCGGCGGCATTGGCTACTGGGACCACAACCACGGCGGCGGCCATGACTGGCAGCGCAACGGCGTGACCCTGCGCGAGACCGGCTACGCCACCCGGCTGCAAGCGGACGAAGCCGTTCGGGTGCTGGCCAGCCGCGACCGGTTTAGGCCCACTTTCCTCTATCTGGCCTTCAATGCGCCGCATCTACCCAACGAAGCGCCGCCGCAGTCCACGGCGCCCTACCAGGATCTCGACAACCCCTTGCGCCGCCTGCACGCTGGCATGGTGGCCGAATTGGACGATGCCGTAGGCCGGGTGGTCGCCGCCCTGGCGGCGGAGGGGATGCTGGACAACACGCTCATCTTCTTCTTCAGCGACAACGGCGGCTTGGTGGAGGGTACCTTGCCCGGGCCGCTGAATGTCCTCGCCCAAACCTCGCTTTGGCTGTTTGATCGGCCCGTTCCCCATCCGGGCCTCGAATTCATGATCGCCAACACCTTCGACGGCGCCAGCGACAATCAGCCACTGCCGTCAGGGAAGGGCAGCATCGCGGAAGGCGGCGCCAGGGTGCCGGCGGCGCTTTGGTGGCCGGGCAAGCTTGAACCGCGCAAGTTCGAGGGCTTCATGAGCGCTTCGGACGTGTTGCCGACCTTGCTCGACGCGGTGGGGGCCGCCGCTGCGGTCCCGCCGGACTTGGACGGCCGCAGCCAGTGGCCGGCGCTTACCGGCGCTGAGACTGGGCATGCCGTTCCGGACTACGTCACCACGGACTTAGTCGGCAACTTGGCCCTCTACCGTGCGCCCTGGAAGCTCATCGATGGGGAGCCGCCGCGCCTCTACAACGTCTATGAGGATCCCTTGGAAACCCAAAACTTAGCTGAGCGGCGCCCCCGCATTGTCGAAGCGCTCAAGGCAGCAGCCGATGCTTGGCCTCGGGGCCGTCCATCCGACATCACCCTATTTGACGTCTTTCTGGACCCGGACACGTTTGGCGGCAGCGAGGACCGCGAGCCTTGGGCCGATGTGGCCCACAAGCGGGCTGCGGGGGAGAACTAGTGTCCTGTTAACCCAGATAGTGCTAAGGAACCTCTGACCTGAGTTCGACAGTTCCTAGATACAATAGTCTATTTTTCCTAGATAAGACAATGGCTTAAGGGCACCTTGGACGGCGCCCATGTCACTAGGCGTTCAGCCCAGGTCCAGGATGGGCGGCGGAGGCTTTATTTCCAGCGATTTCAGTCGCTTGGAAGCGTTGGGACGGGGTTCCGTGATCTGCCACAGGTTCCCGTTCGGCCCCGACAATTGAACCAGTTTGATCTGCTTGAGGTCGTCACGGATGTTGCGCCAGACATCCCCGCAGGCATGCTCGGCCAGCCGCTCCAGCAACAGGGCGATGACCGCCAGCGCGATGTGGGCGTGGATGCGGTGCGCCACGCGATGGTGGACCGGCCGCAGCCGCAGTTCGCTTTTCAGTTGCCGCCAGGATTGCTCGACGCGGTGGAGCTGCTTGTAGCCCAGCGCCAGATCCTCGGCGGTGAGCGTGTCGTCGTTGCTGTGCACGACGAACTTGCCGTCGCGCCGCTCCGCGGCCTTGACCTTGGCGCGGTCGATGCGCGGCCGCCCGCCCCGGGTCAGGCGCAGATACCGCCCGTAGCGGCCGCTGGCGCGCAGCTCGCAGATCCGCTTGCGGTGCGGTTCGCCGTCGGCGACGCCGGACAGCGCGGCCAGTTCGGCCTCCAGCTCCGCCAGCACCTCCCGGCGATGCGCGCGCTGGCGTTCGGCTTCGCGGGGGTTGAAGCACACCGCGTAGCGGCGGCGACGTTCGCCTTCGCCGACGGTGACCTCCTTGACCCTGAGGTTGTCCGCCACCTCACGGTAGCGCCCGCGGCGGCCGAGGGCCTCCCGGTCCACTTCCGAACCCCGGCGCGCCGGCATGCACACGATGTAGCGGCCGCCGCCCCGGGCCAGCGCGCGCAGATTCCCCGCCGACACCATGCCGGCGTCGCCGACAAACACGCACCGGTTCAGCCGCCAGCCCTTCAGGTCCGACTTCACCCGCTCCACCGTGGCCACGTCCACCGTGTTGCCGGGAAACACCCAGTGACGCACCGGAAACCCCTCCCGCGTGACCGCCAGCCCCACCAGCAACTGCGGCGCGTCGAACCGGCCGTTCTTGGAATGCCCCCGCTTGCGCAACCCCGGCGAGCCGGTCCGCGGGTCGTCCGAATCCTCCTCCGCCACCTCGAAGTGAAGCGAGGTCGTGTCGTAGAACACGACCTCCACGTCCAGGTTCAGCAAGTCCGCCAATCGATGGTGCAGCCCTTCCTCCAACGCCTCCTTGTGCTCGCACAGCACGTCCATGGCCCGGTACAGGTGCTGCAGCTGGAGCCCTTCGCACCCCTCGATTCGAACGTCCCGGGCCAGCCACTGGGCCTGGCAGCGCCGCTTCGAAGCAGGCGCCAGCACACGGTTGGCCACCAGCGCGAACAACGCCCGCTCCACGGAAAACCCGAACTTGCGCGCGTCGACGAGATCCCCGATCAGTTCCGGCAGGCCCACCCGGCGCCACAACGCCTCCAGCGCATGCACGTCCCCATGCGGCCAGGCATCGACGACCCTCAACCCCGTGCCGGCCGCCGCCAGCTCCTCCGGCGAGCAGCGCTTCAGGATGCTGCCCGCGAGCCGCCGCAGCCGCTCGGCGACCTTCGGGTCGTCCGCGCGTCCGCAGTTGTAAAGGATGCGCACCCGCGAGCGCTTCTTGACCGGGTCCCAGACGTTTTCGGCGATCTGCAGGTGGCGAAGCCTGGAGCCGTCGGCGCGCTTCTGGCTGGACTGGCGCAGGTACATGTATCCAATCATACAGGAAAATGCATGATCATGGAATGTATAAACAACAATTACATGTATCTATCCATTCCAAGCCTGCATCCAGTCGAAAACACCCGAAAACGCACGCAAGCCGTTGATTCCCTGAGGTGGTCGGGTCCGTTTGGACAGTTTGAGGGCAAAGCTAAGGATTGCTTTC
>CAYGBY010000147.1:1874-10393 GCA_964348115.1 uncultured Pseudomonadales bacterium | reverse complement strand
CGAACAACTGCCCCTGCTTCGGGACAATCCCGCCATGGCGGTGGAACTTGGCGACTCCGCGAAAGCCGGCGTCACCCGGCAAGAGATTCATGCTGCCGGTGGCGACGGGCCGGATGTGCGCGCCCTGCTGTACAGGCCGTCGGGAGGGGCCGCGTCAGGCGCCAGCTATCTGCACATCCACGGCGGCGGCTACATCCTAGGAATACCGGAGATGTCCGACCCGGTGAACCTCCAAATCTGCGCCAGCCTCTCGACACCCGAGCGCCCTCGGCGGCCAGGCGCTGCGCCGTGGCCCTGCCGATGCCCACCGCACCGCCCGTTACAATCGCCACCTTGCCATCAAAACTGCTCATTAGGGTCGCTCACATCGGTACTCATCGTGGGAGCCGTGGGTTCCAATCACCACGTGTCTGCCGTTTGACGGCCCACGGCTTCCAGTCCACACGCAGAAACGCCTCCTTCCTCCGAAAAATGGGCTATTGTCCCCAAATGGCCGATCCGAATGCCCAAGTGACGCAGGATTCTCGCTGCATGACCCGGCGGCTTATGGGACGTTCCAAGGCGGACATGACCGAGGCCACTGGGAGGACGCAAGGCTTGATGGCGTTGCTGCGCTCGCACGGCTTCACCGTCGATGCCGGGGACCAGACCGAGCCGGAAATGAAGCTCGACGATTACGACTTGATCATTATTTCGGCCACGACCAACACGTACAAATTCGGCACAAAATACGCGGACGCTGGACTTCCGGTCGTCCTGCTGGAAGGCAAGAGCGTGGACAGCATGAACAGGCGGGGCCGCGCCGATGGACCGACTACGGGACCAACGACAGCAAGAACAGCCTCTATCCCCCGGAAGCCTACGTAAAGGTGATGCGCCCCTTTCACGCCATTGCGGCAGGATTCGCCGCCGGCCTGGTCAGGATGTACGAACAGCCGGGACTCATGACATGGAGCATTCCCGCGCCCGGCGCGACAATCGTGGCCACCGTCCCGAACCAGCCCCGAAGCGCGGCGATTTACGGGTACGAAAAGGGTGTGGCAATGGCCAACGGCGCCGTTGCTCCCGCTAAACGGGCCCTGTTTCCGGTCGATTACGATCGCTTCCACCATTTGACTGCAGACGGATTGGCCCTGTACCGCGGTGTGCTGTTATGGAGCCTCGCCGAGTAGTTCGGGCCACAGATCCTCGTATCGTTGGTCCAGAGCAATGCGGGGTTGGGTGACTTCGACCGACTCGAACAATTGCAAACCGACACGTTGCGGGAAATTCGGGCGCGTGGTAGCGTGAAATGTGTGAAATATCGAACTATACATTCGAGATTTCACACATTATTGTGTTAGTCTTGCGTCATGAGCCTCCTGCCCCGCCCACGTGAACTCGAAGCGGTTAAATCCGGGCTAGGACGTGGGCCCGTCTCCGTGCTGCTCGGTCCTCGACAGTGCGGAAAGACCACGTTGGCGGGCCACCTGTGCGCAGAGCATGTCTTCGACCTTGAAAATCCGCGAAGTCTGGCGAGATTGGCGCAGCCGCAGACAGCCCTGGAGGACTTGCGAGGCACAGTCGTCATCGACGAGGTGCAGCGCATGCCTTCCCTCTTCCCGCTCTTGCGAGTGCTTGCGGATCGTTCGGAGGGCGCGAGATTCCTGTTGCTGGGCAGCGCGTCACCGGAACTGGTGAAGGGGGTCTCCGAGAGTTTGGCGGGCCGGGTTGCCTACCATGATCTTGGTCCCTTGGTCATTGATGAAACCGGAACTGCGGCATGGCGAAGTTTGTGGCTGCGGGGTGGTTTTCCGCGCAGCTTCCTATCGGAGGACGATCACGCCTCCGTGCAGTGGCGGGATGATTTCATCCGTAGCCACCTTGAGCGGGACATCCCCGCGCTGGGCATTTCCTTACCGTCGGAAACCCTGCGGCGGTTCTGGGTCATGTTGAGCCACTATCACGGCCAAACGTTGAATCTCTCCGAAATTGGCCGGTCCTTCGGCGTTTCCGACCATACGGTTCGCCGGTACCTCGACATACTGGCCGGCACCTTCATGGTTCGCATCCTGCCGCCGTGGCATGCCAATGTGGGCAAGCGATTGGTGAAGGCGCCCAAGCTCTACATCCGCGATAGCGGCCTTTTTCACAGTTTGCAGGCCATCGAAACCTGGGAGCAATTGGCTGCCCATCCAAAGTTGGGCGCGTCTTGGGAAGGCTTCGCCCTGGAGCAGTCGCTTCGGCTTGTGGGCGTGGACAGACCCCATTATTGGCGCACGCACACGGGATCGGAAGTCGACCTGGTGTGGCAGGCGGCGGGAAGCCTGTGGGGCTTGGAGGTCAAGTACGCGGATGCGCCCAGGATGACCAAGAGCATCCGCGCGGCTCTCGGCGACCTGCCGCTCAAGCACGTTTGGATTGTCTATCCCGGGCCTGACGCTTATCGATTGGATGAACGGGTCACGGTGTTGCCGCTCTCCGAAATTGGCCATGTCAAGGCGCACATCGGTTCGTCCAAGATCGTGGCATCTTCTCCATAGTAGTGCGTTTCATTGACGTCGGCAGCTACGGCACCGCCAGTTCGTAGGCGCCCCGCACATTGAATGCTGGCCACGTTGCGCGGGCCCCAGGAGTGATCACGATGACCATGGCCTGCGACTTCGATGATCCGGTCTCCGACTTTGAGGATGCCGCTTACCTTGCCGGCTACTTCATGTGCCCGGTGGAGGATTCGCCCTCCATTGCGTGAGCTTCTTCCTCGGACACTATTTTGTCGAAGGAGACTGCCCGATACAGATCTTCAAACTGTAGATCCAAATGTTCTTTTTCGTTGCGCGCCATTGAAGGGATCCTCCGTCTCGTTCGCCTGGCGTCAAGGACGGCTTGGCTGTCGGCCGCAGGCTGGACCACAATATGACAGTTGCGCAAAATTTCTAAAAAAAACACATGCCTCTCAACCTGCCTCAGCCTGACTCCCCCTCCCCCGGAGCGGTACGGGGCACATGGGTGACGGCGGCCTCAACCAGACGGGCGGGGAGCTCGTCCTCCCAAAACCGACGATTAAACAGCATTGGCTGAGGCAGGTTGAGAGGCATGTAATAGTATGCAAATCTAGATGACGATATTTTGCTTAGCAAAGCAGCATTTGTTGAACTAGACTCTTGTCCTTCAATGGCAATTAGTGGAATTGATCGAATGCAGCGCGCAATCTCCGTGGACGGGGCAGTCAATCTGCGCGACTTGGGCGGGTACCCCACCGCCGACGGTGGACGGGTGCGACCGGGCAGACTGTACCGCTCCGGGTCGCTCGTGCACCTGACCGCTCTGGGCCGGCGCGAATTCCACGGTCTGGGCATTGCATTGATCTGCGATTTGCGGCGCCCGGAGGAACTGCAGGAAGAGCCTACGCCACTCCCGGTTGACCATCCTCAGAGGCTGCACATTCCGATTGATCCTGGCAGCGCTGTAGCCGTGCGTTCCGAACTCATAGGCGATGACCTGGATTTGACGGAGCGAATTGCCTTCATGAACAGCCTCATGGCCGCGCTGGTGCGTGAACACGCACAGGACTATGCCGCCATGTTCGAAGCACTGCTCCGGTTGGAAGAAGGTGGATTCCTGGTGCATTGCACAGCGGGCAAGGACCGCACCGGTGTCGCCTGCGCACTCATTCTTCACGCCCTAGGCGTGGATCAGGCCATGGTGGTCGAGGACTACCTGCTGACCAACGCTGCCCTTGATGTCGATGGCTACATTCTGCCGCTTCTGGCCAGAAAGTACGGACTCGATGCGGATGACAGGGAGACGGCTCTGGCCATCGCCGGTGTGCGAGCAGAGTATCTTCACGCGGCCTACGACGCCATGCACGAGGAATTTGACGGCGTTGACCACTACATCGAGCGAGCTATCGGCCTTGATGGGAGCAAACGCGACGCGCTGCGTCAGCGCTTTGTCCGTTACTGCTAAATTCAGGATCGGTCTCCTTTCCGGAATGGGCTGTCCGCCTAATCAATTGTTACTAAACCCATGTCACCGTCGATGGATATGTTTGCCCCGTCGGGGATCAGCTCGGTTGCGTTGGCCAATTGCACACAGGGCAGGCCGTACTCCCTGGAAAGACAGGAGCCGTGGGCCAAGCCGCCACCCGTTTCCAGGACAAGGCCTGATATCACAAGAAACACCGGCGTCCAGCAGTTGCTCCTCTCCCTTGATATCCAAGTAAGTGTCATGCAAACCCGCAAACGATGCGTCCTGCAGATCTTCTGCGGTACCCGATGAGCGAACAGCGACGAATGCGTGGGCGGTGATCGAGCGATAGGCTTCCGTGATCTGATTGCCTAAAGCTTGGTGTATATCCGCATTGACAATCAGGTCTCTTATTGCGGCGCTTTGTTGTTCGCTCCGTTCCCTTTGGACTGCATATTCCGACTCGAAGTCCTGCTCCAGATGTTGGAGGTAGTCGCCCACTGCCTTCTTTCGCAGGAACCTGCTCATTGCCGAATTCTGACAAATAATGTTAGACATTGGCGCATAAACCATCAATTTCTTTGGTGTATGGCCACAAATTCAATAAAACGTGAAAACTCAGGGGTCGGGCTAAAGATGGCACAAGGATGGAAAATGAGTGGGTTAGTCGATCGATTGGTGGAAATGGTGGTGGGCAAGCGCCTGCACAATAAGCACCTGCACCATAATTGGACATGGAGGGGTTTCTTCTTGATATGCGGGGGTGCGCGGTGCAGGCGTCCCTTTGGCGCCGGGGCCTGACCACGAGGCGACTGCGGGGCATCGCAGTCAGGGCCGGAGTGTTGGTCAGTAGTCTGTCATCTTGCGGCGATGGATCGAGATGAGGCGTTGTCTCATGATTTCCCGGCGCTCCGCCGGCGTCACGAACTCTGTGCCGTCGGGTAGGAGGTCCCGCACCCGGTCGCTGGGAACGACCCGCATGCTCACAACGGGGTCGGTGTCCGGTTTGTAGAATTTGGCCATGAGGAAACCGAAATCCCTCCCCCGGGCACCCAGCCAGTTCTTCACGTCTGGGTCGTCATGGGAGATCACGACACGAAAGACCCCGTCTCGGTCGGCCTTTCCCTGATCACCGGTGATGGGGACGTGCCGAAGATGGTACTGGGCGCCATCGCCCGCTAGGTTATGGGCGTTGATGGACACGTACCTCGATCGAGGCATCTCGTACTCCACGAGGACCGCTTCGTCGGACCGGCAAACGTAGTTGCCCCACAGATACTCGTAGGCCGAGAAGCCGGCCTCCGAGGGGATGGGGACGTGCTGAAGGCTGTTCGCGCCGCCCTTGACGTAGTTGGGCGCCACCTGTTGGATGATCTCGACCTGACTCCGCAGAGAGGCGTTCATCATCTGTACGCGTTTGTACGCGTTCCGCGAAGGCCTCGGGCGAGACCGGCGGTGGCGAATAGGAGGCGCCCACGCGTTCGATCATGAAGCGGGCAGGGGTGGCGCTGCAGATCCTCGGTCATCCTGAGGCGATTCACGATCCCGTCTGCGAGGCCATTGGCCCCGGCCTCGGTGAACGGGAAATAGCGGTCCGCCGTGGCGAGATACTCGCGGAGCGGCTCCACGAAACCCATATCCCCGAAGTCCTCGAGCTTGGCGGACGCTCTCGCCGCCATCATCAGCGCGTCGGCATCGAGCCGGCTTTTGGTTCCGTTCGTCAGGAGGGATCTCCTTCGATCGGTTGTTGCGCTTGCCGCGGATCAGCCGACCGGGGCGCTCCCCAGTGTCCTGATCTTCAAAATACGGAACCCGGCAGCAGCCCCGTGGCCCGTCCGTTTTCCTGAATCGCCTGGCCGGCCACAAAAGTTGAAACGTAGCCGGTCGACTTCTGCATCAGGCGCGCTTCGCCACCCGGGAGATCGTAGACGAACTCCGGATGCTCCACAGCAAGCGCGTTCATGTCGATCAGGTTGATGTCGGCCGCCATGCCCGGCTCGAGCGTGCCGCGACCCTCAATGCCAAAGTGGTCCGCGCCATCCTTCGTCAGCTTCTTCACGATGAATTCGATGGGCAGGTGGTTTGGGCTTCCCTCGGGGCTGTCGCCAAAGAAGTTCAACAGCGTGGACGTGGGCATGCTGTAGTCACAAACCACTGTGACATGGGC
This sequence comes from uncultured Pseudomonadales bacterium, assembly GCA_964348115.1. GTDB lineage: Bacteria > Pseudomonadota > Gammaproteobacteria > Pseudomonadales > Azotimanducaceae > Azophilus. Next base: position 4,278 of record CAYGBY010000147.1, on the reverse strand, counting down.
GCCCCCATCGCTGCCGCCAAGCAGCGTGTGAGGGTGGCTGACCATCTCGTGGATCGCGTTGAGGTTCTGGTACGCATAGCCTCCGCCGACAAACAGCAGGAAATTTCGCCCGTCATTCTCCAAAAGGCAGTCTATCGCCACCTCGCGCGGGGGTCTGCCCTCGCGCTTGGCGATGCTGGCGATGCTCTCCTCCGGTGGCGGCGCGTAGCTCGGCGGTGTGCCCATGCGATAAACCAGCGGCCACAATAGGTCTTCATTCTTGAACACCATCGACATCCCAACTTCATTGGGGTCGACTTCGGTGAGCAGACGCTGCTTGAGCTCCGGGTCCTGCATTGCTTGCCACTTTTGCGCAAGCGACATCGCCTTGAGCGGTTGAAAACTCCGCAGGTAAAAGAAGGGGTGAAATCCTTGCAGCGAGAACAACTGGCCCACTGGGCGGCCGTACACCTGGGGCTGGATGCGCGCGCCTTCTGCGGCGGCACTCAGGCAGAAGCTGAGCTGCTCTCGCCACTTCTCCGGGTCGGCGGCGCATTCAGGCATCAGGAACGACACCGGTCGACCCGAGCGCAATGCGATCTCCTTCATGATGCGCATGTCGTCATCAAGGCCTGGCCAGTCGTCGCCGGTCAGGCTTTTCGGCACCCACTCGATCACGCCGCGCCCGGTTTCGCCGATGGCGGAGCCGATTGCCACCAGCTCCTTTTCCGTGGCGAACGACCCGGGAATTGGCCGGCCGGTGCTGTCAACGTGCATCAGGGTTCGCGAGGTTGAAAAGCCAAGCGCGCCTCCTGTGACAGCGTCCGCTGCCAAGCGGGCCATTGCTTGGATGTCGCTGTCCGTCGCGGAATCAAAGGCTCGTTCTCCCATGACATAGGCGCGCAGGGGAACGTGCCCGACCAGCGCGCCGACGTTGAGCGTTCGCGGTTTCGCGCGCAGCACATCCAGATACTCGGGAAACGATTCCCATCCCCATTTCATTCCCTCATTCAAGGCAGCCGCCGGAATTTCCTCGACGGCCTCCATGATGTCGATCAGCCACGACCGCTTGTTCGGTGAGGCCGGGGCGAAGCCGACGCCGCAATTGCCCATGATGACTGAGGTAACGCCATGCCAGATTGAGGGGGCGAGCTGTTCGTCCCAGGTTGCCTGGGCATCGTAATGTGTGTGTATGTCGATCCATCCGGGGGTGACAAGCAGGCCATCGGCATCGATGGACCTTCGGGCCGACCCCAGATCTCGACCCACATCGATGATCTTTCCATCTGTCACGGCGATGTCGGTGCGCTGCGGTTGCCCTCCTGTTCCGTCGACGACTGTCCCGTTTTTAATCAACAGATCATGCACATCCCTAACCTCCCGATGCGTCGCAAGTCGCTTACGCCTTTAATCACAATTGCGAAAAATGCGAAAAAAGTGATGCTGAAAAGGGAAACAATAGGAACACTTTTATGTTCTGTCAACTATGTTCTGTCAACGAGGGACTTGCGCTGTGGCGTTTTTTCGGCGGGACTCGATGCAGGGGGCGCAGTCGAGGCCGCAAGCCGCCGCCGGGCAGCGATGCCTGAGTGCGCCCCGGTCCGCCTCGAAACCTTGGAACGCCATCGGCCGCATCCCGCCCGTCGCCGGGCGCCGGCACGACACCCCGCCTTTCCCGCTGCGCAGCACGTTGCCGCTCCCGTCCGCCGCCAGCGAACGCGGAATCGGCCGCGACGGGTCGCTGCCCAGCTCCGACCGCTCCTCCCGCCACAGCTCCCGCACGTCAATCAGCGGCCGGATGCGGCGCCCGTCCCACAACCGCTCCCTCACCGGCCCGCCGTCCAGCCCCCGGTCGGCCACGAAGTCCCCGCACCGCCAGCTCCGGCTCCGAGCCGAACAGGCCGTCCAGCCCCGCCGCGCCGCGGCCGCGCCTCCAGCGCCAGCTCCACGCGCCCGTCCGCGCCCCGCACCAGCGTCCGCCTCGGCGGCGCCTGACGGCCCAGCGGGTCGAACCCGCACACCGCCAGCAGCGCCGGATTGCGGGCCGGCTCCCGCAGCAGCGACGCTGACGACTCGTGTCCGAACACCACGCCCGCCACCAGCGCCCGCCACATCGCCGACACCGGGCACTCGTCACGGCCCCGGCCCCTGCGCGCCTCCAGGGCGCCAACGAGCTCCGCGTCGGGCAACTGGTCCAGCACGAACTCCAGGCGCCCAAGCTCCGGCAGCCGCTCGACATCGTCCCAAGAAAAAAGCACACTTCCCTTCGTCGCCATGGTCGTCGCCCTCCGCGGAGTGGCTGGTGATCCGGCAAGACCATCCCGCCCCATGGCGACCCACTTTCCCAGGCCCACGGCCCGCCCCCCGGGCAGGGGCGGGAAAAACCCCGCAAACCACGCCCCGCGGGGGACAACACACCCCCCCC
>CAYGBY010000147.1:0-1864 GCA_964348115.1 uncultured Pseudomonadales bacterium | reverse complement strand
AAATCCGCGAAAATCCCCCCCAAGTGCCTAAAACGCCCGACCCCCACCTCTTTCCGGGGGTAAGAAAAAAACGCACACCTCGGAAACCCTTGCGGCTGGCGGGTCCCAGAACAACGCAAGTTCCTCGTCAACAACGTCGCGCCCATGGAGGCAGTGGGGCCAAGAGTAGTTGCCCTAGCCAAGGGCGGCCTTGATCCCGCTTTAGCCCAGTGTCGCCACTCGGGATGATATCCCATATTTTACAAAAATCCCCGAATATGCATCGAATGTTCATATTGGGCACTAATATTGGACACTAGTTATTGAAATATATTTATTTGGGTTTATAGTGCGTTTAATAATGGGATCGAGATGCGTTGAGGCGTTTCGAATCCTGATCAATGGACGAGGGGGTCAGATGATTTCGAGTCAGCAATTCGTGAGTGCAGTGGTGGGTTCCGCCTTTATTGTCGCTGCTGCGGTCAACACGTCGGCGCTGGCCGCCGATGGCGCGGAACAGGGCGGATCTGCGGCAATTGAGGAGATAGTGGTTACCGCCCGTAAGCGAGAGGAGTCGTTCGTCGATGTCCCGCAGTCGCTGACGGTTGTGACTGCTCAGCAACTGCAAGCCTACGACACGGAGCAATTGGCGGAGTTGGCGCATACGGTGCCCAACATGTACGTCCAGCAGACCAATTCCGGCAAGCAAATGTCGATCAGAGGCTTGGGCAACTCATCCATCAACACCCATTTCGACCAGGCTGTGGGCTTGGCGGTGGATGGGCTGAGTCTGCAGCGTCAGGCGACTTGGGAGCTTGGCTACTTTGACGTCGAGCGTGTTGAAGTATTGAGGGGGCCGCAGGGATCCTACTTTGGCAGGAACACCACAGCCGGTCTCATCAACGTCACCACCAAGGGCCCGTCTGAGGAGTTCGAAGGCTCGGTGAGCGCAGGCTATGAAGATCAGACCGAAGAGGAATTTTACAAGGTAAGCCTCTCCGGACCGATTGCCGACCGGCTCGGTGGCCGCTTTGTGGTGCAGAACCGGGATTCGGCGGGATGGATGACATCCACCCGTTCACCCTTCTGGTATCGCAAAGTGCCAAAGTTCGATGAAACGCTGGGCCGCCTGACGCTGGAATGGGCGCCCGCCGATAACGTCGAGGTCAGCAGCAAAACCGCGTTTACCGATTTCAGGATGGACGGCACCAACGTGCAGCACATCGAGTGTAATCCAGGCTTTCTGGGTTGGCAGGGTGCGGCGCTGGCTCTGGGCATCATCAACAACCCCGATGATTGTACGCCTGATGACCGTCGAAGCGGCTCCGCCGGGATTACAGGCGGAATCAATGGCGACGGAACCGACCGCCGGGATTTCGAAGGCTGGATGCAATCGGTGACTGTCGAGTGGGATCTGGCAAACGAATTTACCCTCGTGTCAGTCACTGGGTATCAGGAGTATGATTCGTTTGCGAATTTTCCGGCATCTTGGACCGAGGCCAGGTCCGCCACAGCGCAGACTGCTAATGAATGGGACGATTTTTCCCAGGAAATTCGCATCATGTCCCCGGAGTTTGACTGGGGCTCTTTCGTAGCGGGCGTTTTTTACAACACCGCGGATTATGAGAATATCCAGGGCGTTGATTTCAATTTCCCGGAGATCGCGCTCGGGGCTCTGCCGTTCGCCGGTTCTTCGTTGAAAACGATGAATCGCGAGCAGGAATCATTCGCGGTGTTTGGCGAAGTGATGTGGAGCTTCTCGGAGGACTGGACGCTGACTCTCGGCGGACGCTATACCCGAGATGAGAAGGACATCCATATTTTTCAAACCCTAGCCCGGATATTGCATGAGTCGTAGTTGAATGACGGCGGAATGCCCCTGATA
>CAYGBY010000146.1:0-10457 GCA_964348115.1 uncultured Pseudomonadales bacterium | reverse complement strand
GCAAATAGCGGGGCGCTGGGCGAACGCGACTTGTTCAGAGGTTCCCTAGCGGCAAGGGCGCGGGAAACGGCCTTCACGCCAGTTTCATTCGAACTCGAGAATCGGCTGATCGACCTCCAGGCTCTCGCCTTCGGCCGCCAACAGCGCCTTGACCACCACGTCATCCGCGGCGCACAGGCTGTTCTCCATTTTCATGGCTTCCACCACGGCAAGTTCCTCGCCCGCTTTGGCTTCGTCGCCGGCCTTTACGGACAAGCGCACCAAAAGCCCCGGCATGGGCGAAAGCAGAAAGCGGCTGAGATCCGGCGGCGTCTTCTCGATCATGTGGGCGTTCAGTTCGGCGCCTCGAACGCTCAACACCAGCGCACTGGCCTCCACGCCTCGGTGACGCAGCCGCAGCGCGGCGCCTTCATCATCCACTTGCACCAGCACCTTGGCGCCGTCGATGTTCGCCTGGAAGATGGCGTCGCCGGGGCGCCAGTCCGTCTCCACAAGATGGCTCGCGCCGTTGCATAGCACCTGCAGGTTGCCTCCATCGGCAAACACTTTGGCGGGATGGTGCGCCTTGTTTAGGATCACCACCCAGTCCGCACCCACTTGGTAGCTGAAGCGTCTGGTTTGGCCGCTGATCTGCGCCGCCCTTTGGCTGCGCAGCCAATGCACGGAGGCGGCGCTGACGATGAGGGTAGCGGTGTCCAGGCGGCTAAGGTCATCAGCTTGGAAGCCGCCGGCAAACTCCTCCGCGATGAAATTTGTGGTCAGCCGCCCGGCGCGAAACCTTTCATGGCCAACCACCGCATTCAGAAAACTGGCGTTGTGGTTGACGCCGCGGATGAGGTAGGCGTCCAGGGCGTCGCGCATGGCGCCGATGGCCGCATCCCGCGTATCGCCATGGGTCACCAGCTTGGCGATCATGGGGTCGTAGAACATGGAAACTTCACTGCCCGCCTCGATGCCGGTGTCCACCCGCACCCCGGCGCTTTCCGGCGGCGGCTGATAGCGGGTCAAACGGCCGATGGAGGGCAGGAAATCGCGCAGGGGATCCTCGGCATACACCCGCGCCTCCAAGGCCCAGCCGTTCTGCACCAAGCCATCCTGCGCCAATGGCAAGGGCTCTCCGGCCGCCACGCGCAGCATGATCTCGACCAAGTCCTGTCCGGTGACCATCTCCGTGATGGGGTGCTCCACCTGCAGGCGCGTGTTCATCTCCAGAAAGTAGAAGTTGCGCGCCGCATCGACGATGAATTCCACGGTGCCGGCGGAGACATAGTCCACGGCCCTGGCCAAGGCGATGGCCTGGGCGCCCATGGCCGCACGGGTGTCAGCGTCGATGAACGGCGACGGAGATTCCTCGATGACCTTCTGATGGCGTCTTTGTATGGAGCATTCGCGCTCGCCCAAGTGCACGATGTTGCCGTGCCCATCCGCGATGATCTGAATTTCAATGTGGCGCGGCTGTTCTATGAACTTCTCCGCAAACACCCGGCCATCGCCGAAGCTGGACTGGGCTTCGTTGGCGGCCCGCTGGAAGCCATCACGGCACTGGCGGTCGTCATGCACCACCCGCATTCCCTTGCCGCCGCCGCCGGCGCTGGCCTTCAGCATTACAGGGTAGCCAATGTCCCGGGCGATGCGCACGGCATGGTCAGCATCCTCAATGACGTCCGCATGGCCGGGAATGATGTTGACGCCCGCCTCCTGCGCTATGCGCTTGGATGTGATCTTGTCCCCCATGCTGGTGATGGCGGCGGGACCGGGGCCGATGAAGACCACCCCGGCCGCCGTCAAAGCCTCAGCGAACTTGGCGTTCTCGGAAAGGAAGCCGTAACCCGGATGCACGGCTTCAGCCCCGCTGGCCGCCACGGCTTCGAGCAGCCGGTCCATGCGCAGGTAGCTGTCCGCGGAAGGGGCGCCGCCAATGCGGCGGCTTTCGTCCGCCATGCGCACATGCAGGGCGCCGGCGTCCGCATCGGAATGCACCGCCACCGTGGCAATGCCCATTCTTCGCGCGGTCTTTATGATGCGGCAGGCGATTTCGCCACGGTTGGCGATCAGTATTTTCTTGAACATTCGGCGACTCATCAAGGGGCTTAGCGCTATGCGCGGGCTGGCATTAAGTTACGACTTTTCGCTTGCTTAAATCCGACAGACGGCTAGAGTGGGATGTTGCCGTGTTTGCGCCAGGGGTTGTCAAGCTGCTTGTCCCGCAGCATGGCGAAGGACCTGCATATGCGCACCCTGCTGGCGTCGGGGCGGATGATGTCATCCACATAGCCGCGGCTGGCGGCGATGAAGGGGTTGGCGAACTTGTCCTGGTACTCCTGCGTGCGCGCCTGAATCAGTTGTTCGTCGTTCTTGTCTTTGCGGAAGATGATCTCAACCGCTCCCTTGGCGCCCATGACGGCGATCTCCGCGCTCGGCCAAGCCAGGTTGACATCGCCCCGCAGATGTTTCGATGCCATCACGTCATAAGCCCCGCCATAGGCCTTGCGGGTGATAAGGGTCACCTTGGGCACGGTGCATTCCGCATAGGCGTACAGCAGCTTGGCGCCGTTCTTGATGATGCCGCCGTACTCCTGGGCGGTGCCGGGCATGAAGCCGGGCACATCCACCAAGGTGAGGATGGGAATGTTGAAGGCGTCGCAGAAGCGCACGAAGCGCGCCCCCTTCTTGGATGAGTCTATGTCCAGGCAGCCGGCCAGCACCATGGGCTGATTGGCCACCACGCCAATGGTCGAACCCTGCAGGCGGATGAAGCCGATGACGATGTTCCTGGCGTAGTCCGGCTGCAGCTCGAAGAATTCTCCCTCGTCGGCGATGGCGATGATGGCTTCGCTGATGTCGTAGGGTTTGGCCGGGTCCGCCGGCACTAGGCTCTCCAAGGCCGGAGTGGCGCGATGGGCCGCATCCGCCGTAGGCCAGCGGGGCGGGCGGTCACGGTTGTTGGCTGGCAGATAGTCGAAGAAGCGGCGGGTCAGCAGCAGCGCCTCCACGTCATTGGCGATGGCCAAGTCCGCCACGCCGGACTTGCGGGTGTGGACCCCTGCGCCGCCAAGCTGCTCCGGGGTGACCTGTTCGTGGGTCACCGTGCGCACTACGTCCGGACCCGTGACGAACATGTAGGCGGAATCCCGCACCATGAAGATGAAGTCCGTCATGGCGGGAGAATAGACTGCGCCGCCGGCGCAGGGCCCCATGATGACCGATATTTGCGGCACTACCCCGGAGGCGAGCACATTGCGCTGGAAAATTTCCGCATAGCCGCCCAAGGAGGCCACCCCCTCCTGGATACGGGCGCCGCCGGAGTCATTCAGGCCGATGACCGGGGCGCCCACTTTCATGGCCTGATCCATGACCTTGCAGATCTTCTCCGCGTGCGCCTCGGACAGGGCGCCGCCGAAAACGGTGAAGTCCTGGCTGAACACGAAGACGAGGCGGCCGTTGATGGCGCCGTACCCGGTCACCACGCCGTCACCCGGAATCTTCTGGTCCGCCATGCCGAAGTCGCTGTTGCGGTGCTCAACGAAACGATCCCACTCCTCGAAGCTGCCTTCGTCGAGCAGCAGACTGAGGCGTTCCCGGGCGGTCAGCTTGCCCTTGGCGTGCTGTTGGGCAATACGGCGCTCGCCGCCCCCCAATAGAGCGGCCTGCTCCCTAGCCTTCAGCTTGGTTGTGTTGCTTTGCATGGGTTCGTCCCCGATCACGAAAGCTCTGCGGCGCCGACCAGGGGACGGTCCGCTATCTGGTCAGCCAGCCTGCCCTTGGCGCGGCGTCGGGCAATGCGGCGCCCGCCGCCCCCCAATAGCGCGGCCTGCTCCCTGGCTTTCAGCTTGGTCCTGTTGCTTTGCATGGGTTCGTCCCCGATCACTATGGATTCACCCCGCTTAGGGCAGCTCTGTGGCACCCATCAGATGGCGGTCGATTTCCCGGGCGGCTTCGCGCCCTTCATTGATGGCGCGCACCACCAAGGATTGGCCGCGGCGGCAGTCTCCGGCGGCGAAAACATTCGCCACGCCGGTGTGGTAGCGCCCATATTCGGCCTGATAGTTGCTGCGTTGGTCGTAGGCGATGCCCAAGGGGTCGGAGACGCCGTGCTCCGGCCCGAGAAAGCCCATCGCCAGCAGCACCAGATCCACGGGCCATTCCCGCTCCGTGCCCGGCACATTGACGAACTTGCCCCCCTCCATGCGCACATCCACCGTGCGCACGGCGCGCACCCGGCCGGCGCTGTCCCCGACAAACTCGCTGGAGGAAATGAGGTAAACGCGCGGATCCTCGCCAAACTTGGCGGCGGACTCCTGGTGGGCGTAGTCCACCCGGAAGATCACCGGCCAGGTGGGCCAGGGGTTGCCAGCCGCCCGCTCCGCCGGGGGCTTGGGGAAGAGTTCGAAGTTGACCAGGCTCCTGCAGCCGTGGCGCAGCGAGGTGCCAATGCAGTCCGCGCCGGTGTCGCCGCCGCCGATGACCACCACCCGCTTGTCCCGGGCGGAGATGAAGGCGCCATCGGCAAAGTTGGAGTCCAGCAGGCTCTTGGTGTTCTGTGTGAGGAACTCCATGGCGAAATGCACGCCGTCCAGTTCCCGCCCGGGTATGGGCAGGTTGCGCGGCACCGTGGCGCCAGTGGCCAGCAACAGGGCGTCGCAGGCGTCGCCGAGGGCGCGGATGTCCAAGGTGCCATCAGCGCCGTCCGCCACTGCGGCGTTCGTGCGGAACTGCACGCCTTCCGCGCGCATCAGCTCCAGGCGGCGCTCCACCACCGCCAGCTTATCGAGCTTCATGTTGGGGATGCCGTACATCAGCAGGCCGCCGATGCGGTCCGCCCGTTCATAAACCGTCACTTGGTGTCCGGCTCGGTTCAGTTGCTGGGCGGCGGCTAGGCCCGCGGGACCCGAACCGACCACTGCGACCTTCTTCCCCGTGCGGCGGGCGGGCGGCGCCGGCGTCACCCAGCCCTCCGCAAAGCCCCTGTCGATGATGGCCATCTCGATGTTCTTGATGGTCACCGCCGGATCCGTAATGCCCAGTACGCAAGCGCCTTCGCAGGGCGCCGGACATACGCGACCGGTGAACTCCGGGAAGTTGTTGGTCTTGTGCAGCCGCTCCAGCGCCTCCCGCCAGTGGCCGCGATAAACCAGATCGTTCCATTCCGGGATCAGGTTGTGGATGGGGCAGCCATCGTCGGACTGGCAGAAGGGCACGCCGCAGTCCATGCACCGGGCGCCCTGCACGGCCAGACGCTTGGCGTCGTGGTCCGTATAGATTTCAGCGAAGTCCAGCAGGCGCGCCCGTGCGTCCCGATAGGGTTCCGCGCGGCGTTCAAACTCCATGAAGCCGGTTGGCTTGCCCACTAACGCGCCATCTTGCAGGTGAATGCGGCCATCCACCGCGCTTGTGCATCCTGACCGCCCAGCCGCGTGTCCGCTGGCGGACAGGCCACCAAGGCCGCCGATATCCACCACCCTTGTGCGCCCTGACCGCCCGGCCGCACTTTGCCCAAGAGCAGCCCCAGGGCGCGGCGGCGCTTGGCCTGGGCGCGCAAACCCCACGCAGCCAAAGCCCACTTGCGCAACGGATGGCGCACTAGCCTGCCGCCTTGGCCGATTCGCGCTGCTCCAGCACCCGCTTGTAGTCCACGGGCATGACCTTGACGAATTCGGGCAGGCTGCGCTGCCAGTCACGGAGCAGCCGCTGCGCCACCCTGGACCCGGTGCACCGCAAATGGGCTTCGATCATGCGCCGCAGGTCCCCGACGTCCTCCACGCTGACCAGGGGCTCCAGCAGCACCATCTCCGGGTTGCACAGCTCCGCAAAGGCGCCGTCCGGCGACCAAACGTAGGCGATGCCTCCGCTCATGCCAGCGGCGAAGTTACGTCCGGTGGGGCCGAGAATCACCACCCGCCCGCCGGTCATGTATTCGCAGCCGTGGTCTCCCACGCCCTCCACCACTGCGGTCGCGCCGCTGTTGCGCACGCCAAAGCGCTCCGCCGCCACGCCGCGAAAATAGCAGGCGCCGCTGGTGGCGCCGTACAGGGCCACATTGCCGATTAGGACGTTCTCCTCCGCCACGTAACGGGAAGCTCTGGGCGGGTAGATGATGAGCCGCCCGCCGGACAGGCCCTTGCCCACGTAGTCGTTGGCGTCCCCCTCCACCTCCAGGGTGACCCCCTTGGCCAGCCAGGCGCCGAAGCTCTGCCCGGCGCTGCCGTTGAACTTGAAGTGGATGGCGCCGTCGGCCAGCATCTCCGGGCCCCGGGTGCGCAAAATGCGGTGCGAGAGCATGGCGCCCACCACCCGGTTTGTGTTGACGATGGGCAGTTCGTGGCGCACCCTGCCGCGCCCTTCCAAGGCGGGGGCGGCGAGTTCCATCAGCTGGTTGTCCAGGGCCTTGTCCAAGCCGTGGTCCTGGCTGTGCATGGCGTAGGATCCTAGGAACTCCGCGGGTTCCTCAGCCGGGGTCAGCAGGGCGCCAAGGTCCAGCCCCTTGGCTTTCCAATGCGCCGCCGCCGGCGCCTCCAGGGCATCCACACGGCCCACCATCGCGTTGAGGGTGCGAAAGCCCAGTTTCGCCATGATCTGGCGCAGTTCCTTCGCCACCATGAAGAAGTAGTTGATCACATGCTCCGGCTGGCCCTGGAACTTGCGGCGCAGCACCGGGTCCTGGGTGGCGATGCCCACGGGGCAGGTGTTCAGGTGGCACTTGCGCATCATGATGCAGCCTAGGGTCACCAGCGGCGCCGTGGCGAAACCGAACTCCTCGGCGCCCAGCAGGCAGGCGACGGCGACGTCCCGCCCGGTCTTGATCTGCCCGTCCGTCTGCAGAACCACACGGGAGCGCAGGTTGTTGCGCACCAGGGTCTGGTGGGTCTCCGCAACGCCCAGCTCCCAAGGCAGGCCGGCGTGCTTGATGGAGGTCAGCGGGGAGGCGCCGGTGCCGCCGGAATCCCCGGCGATGACCAGGTGGTCCGCCCGCGCCTTGGTCACCCCGGCGGCCACCGCGCCCACGCCCACCTCCGCGCCCAGCTTGACGCTGATGCGCGCTTCGGGGTTGCCGTTCTTCAAGTCATGAATGAGCTGGGCGATGTCCTCAATGGAGTAGATGTCATGGTGCGGCGGGGGACTGATGAGGCCAACGCCCGGCGTCGAGTGGCGGATACGGGCGATCACCTCGTCCACCTTGTGGCCAGGCAGCTCGCCGCCTTCGCCGGGCTTGGCGCCCTGGACGATCTTGATCTGCAGTTCGTCCGCATTGGCCAAGTAGTTGATGGTCACGCCGAAGCGGCCGCTGGCCACCTGCTTGATGGCGCTGCGCTTGGAGTCCCCATTGGGCAAGGGGGTGAAGCGGCGCGCATCCTCGCCGCCTTCGCCAGTGTTGGACTTGCCGCCGATGCGGTTCATGGCGATGGCTAGGGCCTCGTGGGATTCGGCGCTGATGGAGCCGAAGCTCATGGCGCCAGTGGCGAAGCGCTTGACGATCTCGCTTTCCGGCTCCACTGCATCGAGGGGCACGGCCTGCCCCACCGGCTTGAACGCCAGCAGCCCGCGCAGGGTGGCGCGGGCGGAGCTTTCGGCGTTGGCGCGCTCGGCAAAACGCCAGTAGGCGCTCTCGTCGTTGGCGCGGGCGGCCACCTGCAGATCCGCGATGGCCTGCGGGTCCCACATGTGGGTGTCGCCATGGCGGCGCCAGTGGAAATCCCCAGGGTTGGGCAGCACCGCCACGCTGTCGCTGCGGCCCGGATAGCCAAGGGCGTGGCGGCGCTCCATCTCCTCCGCGAGCACCTCAAGGCCGACCCCCTGCACCCGGCTGGCGGTGCCGCGGAAGGCCCGCTCGATCAATTCGTCCGCCAGCCCCACCGCCTCGAATATCTGTGCGCCCTTGTAGGACTGCAGGGTGGAAATGCCCATCTTGGCCATGACCTTGAGCATGCCCTTGGCCACGCCCTTGCGGTAGGCGGTGATGAGGTCCGCGTCGCTTCGAATGTGGGCGGCATCCTGCAAATAGCCCTGCTCCTTGGCGTCCTGCAGGGCCTCAAAGGCCAGATAGGGGTTGATGGCGTCCGCCCCATAGCCCACCAGCAGGCAGTGGTGATGCACTTCCCGGGCCTCGCCGGTCTCCACGATGATGCCGATGCGGGTGCGCTCGTGCGCCGCAACCAGATGATGATGCACGGCGCCCACCGCCAGCAGGGCGCTGATGGGGGCGGTCTTCGGCCCCACGGCCCGGTCGGACAGCACGATGAGGCTGTAGCCGTCGGCGATGGCTTGGCTGGCTGCGGCGCAGATGCGCTGCAGGGCGCTGCGCAGGCCCGCTGCGCCGGCGCCGGCGGGAAAGGTGATGTCTATGGTGGCGCTGCGCCAGCCCCGGTGATCCAGATGCTTGATGGCCGCAAGCTGCGCATCGGATAGGATGGGGTGCGGGATGCGCAGGCGGTGGGCGTGGGCTTCGCTGGTCTCCAGCAGGTTGCGCTCCGGGCCGCAGTAGCACTCCAAGGCCATGATGACCTCCTCGCGGATGGAGTCTATGGCCGGGTTGGTCACCTGCGCGAAGCGCTGCTTGAAGTAGTCGTACAGCATGCGCGGCTTGTCGGACATCACCGCCAAGGCGGCGTCGTTGCCCATGGACCCCAAGGGATCCCGCAGTTCCCTGACCAGGGGCAGCAGCATGATCTGCATGGTCTCCAGGGTGTAGCCGAACGCGTTCATGCGGGCGCTGAGGCTGGCTTTGTCCGCGGCCGGCGCTGGGGCTGGGGGCAGTTCGGACAATTCGATGCGCTGCCGGGCCAGCCACTGCCCGTAGGGGCGGGCGTTGGCCCACTCCGTCTTGATCTCCGCATCCGGGATCATGCGGCCTTGGGCGAAGTCGATGAGGAAGATGCGTCCAGGCTGCAGGCGGCCCTTCTCCACCACCCGTTCCGGGGCCACCGACGCCACGCCGGTTTCCGAGGCCATGATGCACTTGCCGTCGTCGGTGATCAGGTAGCGGGAGGGGCGCAGCCCGTTGCGGTCCAGCACGGCGCCGATGTAGGTGCCGTCCGTGAAGGCGATGGAGGCCGGGCCGTCCCAAGGCTCCATCAGGCAGGAGTGGTATTCATAGAAGGCGCGCTTGGCCGCATCCATGTCCCGGTGCTGCTGCCAGGCCTCCGGGATCATCATCAGCACGGCCTCCTGCAGCTTGCGCCCGGTCATCAGCAGGAATTCCAGCACGTTGTCAAAGGTGCCGGAGTCCGAACAGTCCGGCTCCACTATGGGAAAGAGCTTTCGCAGATCCTCGCCAAACAAACCCGAGCGCATCACCCCTTGGCGGGCGTTCATGGCGTTCTGGTTGCCCAGCAGGGTGTTGATCTCCCCGTTGTGGCTCATGAACCGGTTGGGCTGGGCGCGGTCCCAGGAAGGGAAGGTGTTGGTGCTGAAGCGGGAATGCACCATGGCCAAGTGGGATGCGAAATCCGGCGCCGCCAAGTCCGTGAAGAAGACGCCTAGCTGCACTGGGGTGAGCATGCCCTTATAGACGATGACCTTGCAGGAAAGGGAGCAGACGTAGAACGACTGGCGCTGGACAAGGCTTGCGTCCCCACGCAGGCGATGGGTGGCGTACTTGCGGATAAGGTAGAGTTGGCGTTCGAAGGCATCCCCAGCCACGCCCTGGGCGCCGATGAACAGCTGCTCCATATGCGGCATGGCGGCGCGGGCGGCATTGCCGATGTCCGCCTCATCCGGCCGCACCGGCAGCGGGCGCCAACCGAGGCAGGCTTGGCCGGCGGCAGCGATTTCCTCCGCCAGCACGGCCTTGCAGCGGGCGCGTTCGGCGGCGTCCACAGGCAGGAAGACGACGCCCACGCCATAGTCGCCCCGCCTGGGCGGTTCGACGCCCAAGTCCTCCGCCAGCACCCGGACCATGAAACGATGGGGCAAGCCCAGCAGGATGCCCGCGCCGTCCCCGGTGTTCTTCTCATAGCCAAGGCCGCCGCGATGCTCCATGCAGCAGTTCATGGAGAGCGCCGATTCGATGATCTCGCGGCTCGGACGGCCCTTGATGTCGCAGATGAAGCCGACCCCGCAACTGTCCTTCTCAAACGCCGGGTCGTGCAGGCCACGCTTGGCGGGAAAGCCGCCCAGCGCGCTGCGAACCCGAAGATCGCTGCCGTTCACTGCCATTGTTCCGTGAAGCCCTTGTCCTTGCTGGACCCTAGCCGCCTCCCCGCCCCCACAAAAAAAGCGAGCGCGAAACAATGGCAAAATTCCGCGCCCGAATCAAGCCCGAACGCGGAACCGCCAGGACCATCCCAAAGTGTTCGCTCTTGAAGGAAAGTTCCTGGAAGGGCACTGGGGAACCTCTGAACAAGTCGCGTTCGCCCAGCGCCCCGCTGTTTGCGGGCGGAGACGGCGTTGCGGCCATGGGAAGGCAACCCGCAGAGCAGGGGCATTCCACAGTCCGCGCACCGCGTGGCGCCCTTCGGGAG
>CAYGBY010000145.1:0-10475 GCA_964348115.1 uncultured Pseudomonadales bacterium | reverse complement strand
GCCCTTTAGGCTCCTCTGGGCTTCCGGGACTTGTTCAGAGGTTCCCTAGGCGCCCGACCTGCCCAAGTTTGAATCGCTATTGGGTGAACTGGACGTTGTCGATCTGAATCAGGCCGCCCTGGGCGGTTCCCCAAGGCGGGAAGATCAGGATGATCTGCAGCTGGCTCCAGTCCACGCCGGACAGATCCGCCAAGTTGAAGGTATAGTGCTGCCACTGTCCTTCCACGGGAGATTGCCCTTCCACGCTGGTATTGAGGTTTACTTCCGCAAACTGGGCCGCGTTTTCCGACTCGATCTTGATCAGCCAGGTGTCGTCCCCCGTATCGGGGTGGGAAACCACCCGGGCATCGAACTCGAGTTTGGCGTGGGCGCTTACGTCAAGGGAGGTGGCCGCATCCGGGTCACCGCCGTACAGGAAGCCGGACACGGTGCCGCCAGCACCGGTAAAGGACAGCTCGGCAACCTGGCCGTAATCACCACCGGAGTCTTGCACGGAAACGTTGGCGCCGCCGCAACAATCCCAGAGTTCCCAGACATCTTCCAACTGATCCGCAAAAACGGTGAGGCCGCCACCACCTGCCGAGGGCGGGCCGCTTGTCCAGTTGACGTCATCGAGGCGGAAGACGACACCCGTCTGCTCCGTAAAGGCAGGCCAGATGACCAGGCCAGTGTTCACGTTGGTCAAATCAAGCCCGCCTGCAACTAGCTGGGGAACGGGCACGGATACCGTTTCCCAATCACCCAGGCCAATAACGCCTATCTGCTGATCCCCCGATGTGCAGGGAAAAACGCAGTCCACCTTCATGATAAAGCCGCTGGAGTTGCTGCCGGCATCCACAACGTTGATGTCGAAGTTGACAAAGCCTTCCGCGTAGTCGGACAGATCCATGCCCGCGCTGGCTTGCACAAAGACGCCCGCCGCACCGGGCCCAGCGTAGTTTATTTCCAGAACATCGCCCCGCTCGGCGTCGGCGGTGATCTCCCAGCCGACACTGGGGCAGTCTTCGCCATTGCCGAAGCAGGAGCCCCAGCCGATCTGTTCGTCAAACGCGCCCACACCCTGGTCCCAGATCAGCGCCGGCACGCCGTTGTCCAGCACTTCCAGCGTCAGACCTGCGACGGGGCCGGTGGTGGAACTCGGAATCTCCCAGCGGATGTTGTCCAGGTCGAATGAAACCCCCTGCTGCTCGCCGAAGGGCGGGAAGATCACGATGCCCGTATTCACCCGGGTGATATCGAGCCCGCCGCCCACAAGGTTGGCAACCGGGATTTCCACCGTGGTCCACTCGCCGCGCACATGGCCGGATACATCAAGCACCTGATCGCCCGAGGTGCAGGGGAACATGCAATCCACCTTATAGACGATGCCGTGGGTCGAACCCGCCTGCAGCCGCAGATCAAAGATGAGCTTGCCATCCGCCGCGAAGGGGCTCAGGTCGATGCCGGCGGCGGACTGAACGTAGAACACGCCATCTGCGCTGCCGCCGCCGAAGTTGACATTGAGAATGTTCTCGCGCTCCGGGTCCCCGGAGCTCATGACACTCCAAGTGATATGGTTGCCGCTGGCGCCATCAGAGTAGTCCGCGCCCGCGACCGTATCCCAAGCCCCGATGCCGTTGGTCCATATTGGATCCACTTGGTCGATGAAGACGTTCACGACCTCTCCGTCAACCTCCCCTCCCGGCGGCAAAATGCCGCATCCATTGCGGGCGGGATGGCCGCATTTGAGCACGATGTTATCGACCTTCACATGGGCTGAACTGGTGGGCTCCAGCACGAAGAAGCTGACAATCGAGTCCGTGTCGAGGGGATCTGCACCGCTGTTGTCGGGATGCAGCAAATCGTTGACATTCACGCTGATGGTGGTCCACTCATCGGAAGGCAGATCCGCCACCGCCAATTCCACGAAGCCGAGCGCCGGCCAGCCGCTGTCCATTTTTATCAGCAGGGCGCCGTTCGGGTCGGTATTTTCGCTATCGACGTACAGATCGAATTTCAGTTCGCCCGCGCCCAGCTCCCACCAATTCGGGTTGTTGCCGAAACCGAACAGACTGGTGGAAGCGCCATCGACGGCATTGATGGAAATGTTGCCGGAGTTGCTGGTCGAGACGTCGATGACCATGCCGCGGTCGCCCTCCCCCACCTCGGCAAACGACAGCGCGTCATTGGGCCAAAAGGAGTTGACAGCCAAGGGCCGCTCCACCGCCTCGCCCGCGATCGTCCAACGCAAGGGCTCGGCACCGTCGGTGTAGAGTGGGAAGCTCGCCTCGAACGGGGACTGGGACGGCGGGGTCTCCAGGCTGCGGTCTGCGTTTGAGTTGCAGCCGCCGCCGTCGGGCTCATTATATGAACAGCGATAGACACGCACGTAATCCACGACCATTTCGCTGGGCAGCGCGCTGGTGTCCACAGGGCCGGGGCCGTTCCCGCCCACCGCCAAGTTCAGCAGCAGGTGGAAGTCGGCATTGAAGGGGGCGGCGCCTTCGCCGGTTTTATAGCCAGTTTGCTGATCCGCGTAGAAGTAGCTGTACCAATGGTCGGAGGCGATGGTCATATAGTGGGTGTCGTCGATATACCAGCGGATTTCATCTTCTTCCCACTCGATGGCATAGACGTGGAAGTCGCCGCCGGGGTCGATGGATTCGATGGACTCGGACCGGATCTGATTAAACGGCCAAGCGAAGCCATGGTGCAGGGAAATCCATACGTCCTCGGCGTCGGTCCCCGCGTTTATCACCTCCATGACGTCGATTTCACCACTGGACGCCCAGCCGCCATAGGGTGAATCCGTCGGCAACATCCAGAACGCATTCCACATGCCCTGGCCACTGGCCGCCCGGACGCGCGCTTCGGCGCGGCCATATTTGAAGTCAAACTTGCCGGCGGTGCGGATGCGCGCGGAGGTGCAGCAAAAGTCGGGACGGGGTTGATCAAACAGGGCCGTGATCGTCAGGTTGCCATCCGCCACCGAGATGTTTTCGGCGGTGTACCATTGCTGTTCATTGTTGCCCCAGCGGGTAAGCCCGACGTCCGCGCCATCCCCCAACTGAATGTCCCAGCCGGCCGCATCCAGACTGTCGCCGTCAAATTCGTCGCTCCAGACGAGTTCCCATTCCTCCTCCGCCGGCGCATAGAACGGCTCGACTTCGGCCGAATCCCTGTCCGAACAGCCGGCCATCAGCACCGGGAGCAGGCAGCATGTAATCAATTTCGGCAGTCTTTCCAGTGGATTGCGCATTCCTGTAGCCCGTGTGGATGAATTTGATTTAACCCAAGTTCCTTTATCCCCCAACACCGCCCTCCACGCAATGGAAACTCGACAAACCGGTTCCGGCGCAAGACAAGACGGAACCGGCACTGGCGTTGCAGCTTTCCCGTTGCGAAAAGCCTCGGGCGGCGGGCAAGCGCATCCGCCCGATGCCGGCGCCAACCTCCAAACCCGCCACCGTACCGCAGTTGTCCCCAGCACCGCCGCCTCCGGCCTCAGCGCGGTGCCGCGAGTAGGCCCTTGGAACGAAACGGCAAGCCGTCCCCCCAGCACCGCCGCCTCCGGCCTCGGCGTGGTGCCGCTCTGCGACATGGCCCCAGCTGCGCGAAGGGCCCTTTTGCCCATTTCGGCAAGGACACGGCGACGTTTCAGTCCGCAGACGGCACGGCCTCCTCCCCCGAGACCCACTGCTACATCGCCAGCGCCAAGATGAAGCCGGAGCGTTTCGTGCACATAGCGTACGCGCACCGGGCGATTGGGACCTCGCCGCACTAGGTGCTCGATTTGACCACCCGCGAGAACAGGCAACGCAACCAAAAGCAGCCGTGCGCCGCGGAACACCTTCCGCGGGTTCCTGATCCTCGAGAATGGGTCGCCCAACCGAAGGTGCAGCCGCCGCGTAGCCTCGCCGTGCTGCGCCGGCTGGCGCTGGCCATTGCCCGTACGCAATCAGCCAAGGGACAATGCGCGGCAAGATCGAGCGCGTCGGTTGGCAGGCCGGCTTCCTGCTCAACTTCGGACGTGCAACGGCGAACCACCGTTGAGGTCGACGGCTTCAAATACGCTCGCCTTCCTCTGAACCCGCGCACTCTGAATCCGCACGGCAAACTCGTTCTCGGTTCTGAGATTCAAGCTCCATACAGGTACTACATTGATCCAAAAGTGGTTTTCGGACGCGCACGTCGATTCTTGAAGAGTGGCTTTGGGGCGCTGGCGCTGGAATGCTGGGAGGGGCATACTTGACGATCAAGAAGGCATTGGGAGGCAGAGGCGGAATAGGATGCCGTTCGATCTAATCGGTTGATTCGATGGTGATTTCTTGAAAGAATAAGTCGGCCGTGCCTGAATCCGCGTCCGCGTTGCGCCTATCTGGAGCAGGTGACATAATTATCCGTCCCACACAGTGTGCGTACTCAAGACCAACCCCTTTTATCGGAGTGCTGCATAGCAAAGGAGGGTCCATTTGATGGCCAAATTAAAAGTAGTAGTGCGCAGACTGCCGGAGGGCTATGACCCTGAACTTCATGAGTTGAGCCGCAACAACATCCGCGAGAAGTCAACAGGTAAGATCGTAGACCAACTTGAGGAATTGGGCAGCGCGGAGAAAGAAGACTTGGCCAAGCTGTGCGGCGGGGACAAACGCCTTGATTTCCTCAATGCGGCGGGATCGATCACCTCAGTCCTGAACTTGGGCGTGTCCGTGATCGGGTTCATGCATGTCAGCGAACTTCTGCGGCGGATTGAGGACCGCATCGAAGGCATTGAAACGAAACTCGATGAGCTTGGCGAGCTGGTCGGCGTCATCGACCAGAAGGTCGATCAGCTTATCGAGTTGAATGAAGTCCAAGTCACCGCTCTGGCGAGGGTCCACGACCTTATCGTCTCGTTCGAAACGGCCAGGGTGCATGCTGCGCTGGAAACACTCGACTTCCTGTCGTCGGAAAAGAAAACTCCGCAACGCGATAAGCGCCTCATCGATGCCGCGGAAACGCTTCAGGTCTTCCGAAGCTGGCTTGCCGACAAGCGGGACTCCACCGCCGAATCCGCGATGGCCGTACGCACGGAGTTGTTGCGGGCCGAAGTCGCGGTAGTCCTGGCGGAATGCCGGGCGAGGTGTCTTGCGGGCGATGTGTCGTTCGCGGGGCGTATGCTGGATGGCGTGATGCGTGGAGCGGCGGCGGAGGTCGAGCGGACGCACGAGTGGATCACGAAACGCCATGGAACACGGCACCTCATCTCCGATCTCCCTCCTGTCTTCGATCCCTTGCAATTCCAGACTAACGCTGCGGTCGAAGCGGTGGCGTGGATGGAAGGGGTTAGCATGATCGAGGCGGCATTCGAACTGCTCTACGGACTTCGGGAAGACTACATCAATCGTGAATTACAGTTCCTTTTTAGAAAAACGCAGGTAGAGATAACGGTAGCCGAATTGATTAAGGTGAAGATAGGGGCGCGCAGCAATAGAGACCTTTTGGAGTACCTGAACGTCTTGTTCGAAGATGAAATACAGAGCAAGGAGGAAGAATTGCGGGGCGCGGAGAAAGAGGATGATGACGAGTCCTGCAACGCCTGCGACGCCACTGCATTTGTTGCATCCTATCACCTAGTCCGAGACTTGGAGGCGGCGCGGGCCATGTGTGCCGCAATGGAGCTCTTCGGTGAGCCGGTTCAAGAACTTCTTTCCGAGACAGCGCCTCCAAGCTCGCCGGCGTTAGTGCTGGAGTGGCGTCGAGAGGTCACCGCAACCACATGAGCCTGCGGCGGTACAACCGCCGGCAACTCACAGGAAATGTAAATTCAAGACTTCCTCGCTTCCTCGGTCGATTTGAGCCATTTTCGCCGCAATGCCCGTCGATAATCGCGCTCATGAGCACGAACTCAAAGCTCTCATTAGCCGACGCGAAAGCATCCCTCCGTGGGGCCTCGGTTGAATGCCTCTGTCTGCACTACAACGGCCTCCCGCAACCCAAAATCACAATCCGTCCATCGTTCCTCAATATCTACCAATTGCGGAGAAGTCAATGGAGAAGAGGAAGTCGTCTCCGCGACGTTCTAATGTTATGAATCCGCGCTCCACCAGCCGAATCAACTCCCGAAAGAACGTGCGGGCTGTGACATCTTTGTACGCTGCCTTGACATAGGGCGCCCGAAGCAACTGGGAGTACTCGATCTGTCTTGAAGGCTCCGGGGAAAAGGGATCAATCGGCTCAGTCTCCAGCAGGAGAAAGTCCAGGAGGCCATGCTCCCGTCCGTTGAGCACACGGCGGCGCTTGCCTTCACGCTGATTGGCGGCCCGGGCCAGCATGTTCCGGTAGATCACCCGGTTCAACTTCGTCTTGATGAAATTGTTGATTCCCCCCAATTCGGCAGCGAACCCCTTGACGCCGAAGGCCACAAAGCTTTCCAGGTCAAACGGCTGCCGCCGCCGGCAGCGTTGAAGATGACGCCTGTATTCATCAGCGTTTTGATAGAAGTAGTTCGATAGGCCGTAGAACCCGAGAACGTTGTATCCCCCCTCAAAGAGCAGGCCAGCCTCGATGAGCCTGGAGACCCTGCCGTTGCCGTCGCCAAAAGGGTGGATGGTGACTAGGAAGAAATGCGCCAGCAACGCCCGAACCACTGGATGCTCACCCTCCACGAGCCGCCGGGAATTGACAAACGTCACGAAGCGCTCCATCAGTCGGCGCAGGTCCGAATGCGGCGCTCCCCGATGCACGCCCCCCAGGGCCGTGGTTCCCACAACCACTGAAAATGTCCTCAACTGCCCTGGAACATTGTTCGTTTCATCGGAGTGCGTCGTGACCAGTTCGTGCATGTAAAGGATGTCGGCGAATCCGATAGGCGCGGCCTCCGGCATGAATCGCTTCTTGACCCAATCCTGGGCGATGGCGGCGTTGCGAATCTGCATCTGCTCCCTGGACAAGCCTCCGGTCTGGGTCTGGACCTCGGGAAGAAGGTCGATCTGCCGCTCAACTTCAGCTTCGGACAGCGGATTGCCTTCCAGCGCCGTGGTTCCATGGGCCGTGCGGACGCGATTCAAGCGATCAAGCTGCTCGC
The DNA here is from genome assembly GCA_964348115.1 of uncultured Pseudomonadales bacterium. GTDB lineage: Bacteria > Pseudomonadota > Gammaproteobacteria > Pseudomonadales > Azotimanducaceae > Azophilus. The sequence continues at coordinate 3,430 of CAYGBY010000145.1, read as the reverse complement.
TCCAATCCGGCGGGAGCACTAGGTTCAAGGCGGCTTCCCTGTGCCCCTCGATCTGAACCAACTGCGCATGCAGGTGCTCCGAACGCAGTCGATACTCGAAATCAAACCGATTCCAGTCCATTTTTTGCGCCACTTCTTTGACAACTTATTTGACGCGAATTCTAGCATAGAATATCTCTATACAGCAATAGCTTATAGACCATATACGCTATATCACGCATGTTTTTTGACAGCTTGCCCGGCATTTTCTCCGCCGCAGTCTGAGACCCGCTCATCCACCCAAAAAGCGTCGCATATCCGACAGCGCCAGTGTCATGTCTCGCCGAGGCGCTGAACAATCCGAAAGGGCTTCGGGAACCTCTCAACAAGTCTCGTTCGCTCAGCGCCCCGCTGTTTGCCGGCAGAGATGGCGTTGCGGCCATGGGAAGGCAACCCGCAGCGCGGTGGGGATTCCACAGTCCGTACGCAGCGGGCGCGGCTGCCCTGCAGCGCCACCATGATGGTGACCAGAGCCAGCTGTCCGTACGGCGCGGGCACCCTCGGGGAGGCCCTAAAAGGCGCTTGCGGTGTTGCGGCGCATTGTGTGGCACCTGCCACAGGGCTTCGCCGCGCCTTGCCATCGCGCCACCCAGGCTGCTCTGGGCTTCTAGGACTGGCTCAGAGGTTCCCCACCTAAGCCGCCGACCTCCATGGCTGTTTCTTCGTAGCGAGTCTCGGACGCCCCCTAAAGGGTACGCCCGCGGTGTTCCGGCTCTTTGTGTCGCGCCTGCCACACGACTTCACCGCGCCTTGCCATCACGCCACCCAGGCTCCTCTGGGCTCCCAGGACTTGTTCAGAGCTTCCCTAGCGAGGCCGCCGACCTGCATGGCTTTTTCTACGGAGCGGAACCCGGGCGCCCCTCGGGAGACCTAAAGGGCGCACTGGATCTGCTGTTCAGAGGTTCCTTACGGCAGTGCTAGACACTCGTCGGCATTCAGCCACCCTCCCCCACTCTGGTAACCTTCTTGTTCGCCAACGCAACAGACAAGAGGCTTCGCCGCCATGTACCGGCTTATGCGGCCACTGCTGTTCAGCATTCCGGCGGAACGCTCCCACGGCTTTGCCCTGCGGGCTTTGCGCACATTCGGCGCACTGCCCGGCGCGGTGCGGCCCGCTCCCGGGCGCCCACGCAGACTGATGGGACTGGTGTTCCCTAATGTCGTGGGGCTGGCGGCCGGGCTGGACAAGGACGCCATCGCGGCCCCGGGGCTTGCGCGCCTTGGCTTCGGGCACCTTGAGCTTGGCGCCGTAACGCCTCGTCCGCAGCCCGGCAACCCCAAGCCGCGCCTGTTCCGGCTGCAGGCGCAGCAGGCGTTGATCAACCGCATGGGCTTCAACAACGCCGGCGCGGCGGCCATGGCCGCACGGCTTGGGCCTCTGCGGGCCTCGGGACGCCTTGGAGAAATACCCATCGGGGTGAATATCGGCAAAAACCGGGATACGCCTGTAAAGAAGGCTGCGGCGGACTATCTGGGCTGCATGGACGCACTGCACGGCTGCGTGGACTACCTGACCGTTAACCTTTCCTCCCCCAACACCCCAGGGCTGCGCGGGCTGCAGCAGGGGCCGATGCTGCGCGACCTGCTGGATGCGCTGAAGGAGCGTCAGGCCCGCCTTGCCCAAGGGGATGGCCGCTACGTGCCCCTATGCGTGAAGCTGGCGCCGGATCTGGACGATGCGGCCATAGAGGCCATCGCCGATATCCTGCTGCGCGTGCAGGTGGATGGCGTGGTGGCCACCAACACCACCTTGACCCGGCCCGCCGCCGCTGCGCCCCCGCGGCATCGCGGGGAACCCCTTCGCCGAACGCCCACCCCGCCCTTGACCCGACCCGCCGCCGCGCCCCCGCAACCCCAGGCAAACCCAGACGACGAACTTGGGCGGCAGGACCAAGCTAAGGACGCCCCCGTGCGCCAAGCACAGGCTACAGACCTTTCCCCAAAGTCCAAGGTGAAGCATGGCAACGAAGCCGGAGGGCTGAGCGGGGCGCCTTTGGCCCCATTGGCGCGGCGCACGGTGCTCCGGCTGAGGCGCCGCCTTGGGCCTGAAATGCCGATTATCGGCGTCGGCGGCATCCTAAGCGCCGCGGACGCAGCAGAAATGTTCAAGGCTGGCGCAAATCTGGTGCAGATCTACACTGGCTTGATCTATCAGGGCCCAGCCTTGATACGGGCCATCGCCCAGAGCGACGGAGCATGGACACAGCGTGGAAAGCCGCCTTAAGGCCTAGCTTCGATACGGGGCCATCGCCGCCCTAAACGGCAATGGTCAGGCGCCTGCCTGCGCCAGCATCAATGCAGCAGACGGCTGTGGGCCTTGAAGCTGCGGCGCAGAAAGTCCATCTGATCGCCAAGGATTCTGCCGCTGTTGATGAGGGCCAGGTACTCAGCGAAGTTGGGAACATAGGGCAGTGCAAGCAACTCCCGTCCCCATTCATGCACCAGCCGGTTCCCTTTGGCGTGGTTGCAGCGTCGGCAGGCGGCAACGCAGTTGTCCCAAATGTCCCGGCCACCCCTGGAGGTTGGCACGATATGGTCCCTGGTCAACGCGCCATCGGGAAAGTGGCTGCCGCAGTACAGGCAGGTGTTGCGGTCGCGTCCGAACAGGGCCTGGTTGGTGAGAGGCGGCACCCCAGTGGCCGGCGCGGGCTTGCCGTTGCAGGCGATGATGCTGCAGATGTCCACGGTGCTTCGTTCCCCATCCAAACGGGAATGCCCCCCTCGCAGGCGCAGGATGGGGTCGCCTAGGGTCCAGATCACGATATCCCTGGCGTACAGGCATACGGCATCCTGCCAGTTGACCCAGTCAACCGGCCGTCCGCTGATGTCCAGCCGCAGTATGCGCGGCACCCGCTCATAGGCGTCAAGGGTTGCGATCATGGCGCTTCCTTGCCTTGGAGAATGCCCTTGGCTGCAAGTGGGCGCGTATGATGGCGGAACCTTGGCAAGGGTTCAACGGGTCGAACTGGCCCAGTACCCATGTCCTTGCGTGTCAGCACACCGGACGCCAAGGTGACAGCTTCTAGGGAACCTCTGAGCAAGTCGCGTTCGCCCAGCGCCCTGCTGTTTGCGGGCGGAGATGGCGTCGCGGCCATGGGAAGGCGACCCGCAGCGCGGCGGGAATTCCACAGCCCGCACGCGCCGCGGGGCGCCCTTCGGGAGGGCCTAGGCACCTCTGGGCTTCCGGGACCTGTGCAGAGATTCCCTAGTGTGCTGTCCCGCAAGTAAGTGTGATTATTCGTGGCCCTTTCGGCCCCCCGGCCGCGTTGCCCCTCCTTGTGTGGGGCCTGCCACAGGGCGTCGTCGCGCCTTGCCGGGAGCCAAAGCGGCCTAGCGACTAGGGCCTGTTAGCACTATCTGGGTTAGCCCTGTTGCGTCCCAGGCCGCGCCA
>CAYGBY010000144.1:0-10551 GCA_964348115.1 uncultured Pseudomonadales bacterium | reverse complement strand
CCGCCCGCAAACAGCGGGGCGCTGGGCGAACGCGACTTGTTCAGAGGTTCCCCAGCAAGGCCTCCGCCCAAAGGAGAGCTTTGGCTTGGCCTGAAGTCCCGCGCCGGCGGCGTCGGCGGGAAACTGACACTGAACAACCGCCCGTTTGTTGGACGCTCAAAGCGACCGAATCGCCGTGAAATCGAGCCGCGAAATTGGGCATCGGGGCGTTAGCGGGAGTTGCTGGTTTCCTTTGGAGAACGATTTCACGCCGAGCCCCGGCTGGAAGAAAAAAGACGTTGGCTCAAGTCAACTTTTGCAAACATTTTTCGCATCGGGGCGGCGGTGGAATTGGCATAATCGTCAGTCAAACGGGGGCTGACGCCATGGACGCGAAGCGAAAAGCGAAAATCGATCTGTATGTCAGCCATGCGGATCGGGGGGTCGAGCCCCTGTTCGTCGGGCGGAAGGACCTGTTCGAAACGGTCAGGAAGGCAGCCTTGGCCTGCGCGTCCGGCCAGCCGCAGGGCCAGACCCTGTGCATCGCCGGACCGCCGGGGATCGGCAAGAGCGCCTTCTTGGCGGCCCTTCGGCGGCGGGAGCTTGCCGGCCGGGGCGGTCCTTTCACGTTGTTTGCGGAGGCGGACCCCTGGCGGCTGCACGACCCGCGCTTCGTGCTGGAGCGGTTGAAGGCGGTCCTCGACGCAATCAAGCCCGCGTCCCAGCGGGCGAAGGACAAAGCCCAGGCGGCCGGCGGGCGCATCCAAAGCGTCTCGGCGCTAGGGTTCGGCGGCGCCGTCGGCCCCAGGCCGCCGCAAGCCGACCCCCTCGCGGAAGGGCTCGCCAAGGCGCTGGACGATGCGCCCGAGGACATTGCGCTGTGCCTGACGGTTGACGAGGCGCACCAGCTCCGCCCGACGCCGGGACGGGAGATCAATGAACTGCTGGCCATGATCCATGCGGGCGCCTACGTGCGCTTTCCGCTGTTCGTCCTGCTGGCGGGCCACTCCCAGACGCCGGACGTCATTCAGCCGTCGGTCTCGCGCCGGCTCGCGGGAGACCATCTCGTCCACATGCAGCCCTTGTCCGTGCGGGAATCGAAGGAGTACGTGCAAGGCGTTCTGGACCACTGCGAAGCGCGGGGCTCCCGCCGGCGGCTCGCGGACTGGATTGCGGAAGAGTGCGGAGGCTTTCCGCACCACCTGCGCTCCGCCATGACGGCCGTGGCCGAAGAGATGCTGCGTACCGACAGCACAATGCTGCGCGACTTGGATGCGGGCCGCATCGCGCAAAGGATCGCCAAGCTGCGGCTCGATTACTACCAACGAAGGACGGAGGATTTAGGGCCGGCCATGCCGGCGGTGCGGGCCGTCCTCGCCAAGTGGGGCCCGGACGGCGCGCCGTCCCGCGAGGCGGCGGAGGACGATCTTGCCCACGCCATCGCCGGCGTCGATGCGCAGCGGCTGGAGCGCATGCGTGAGGAAGGCGCCCATACGCCCAAGCGTCTGGCGGACCGCATGATCAGCAGAGGGCTGTTGGCCGCCGACTCGGAAGGCGAGCGATGGCGGTGCGTCATTCCGTCCCTACACCAACATGTTCTTGGCCAACAGTACGCAACGCCACCCCCGCCGAGTTTGCGCTCAAACGGCGCAAACGGATGAATTTTAGTAGCTCAGTGTCGATTTTGTTTGCGTCCGTACTTTGCGTACGGCACGTCAACGACATCCGCGTTGGGGCGGTGGCTCAGATCGTCGACGAGACACCAACCAGCTGGCCAAACCGGTCACTGACATTGCCACAGGGCAAGCACGCACCGATTCCTACGACACGCCATCTGGCCGGGCTGCCGGAGGCCGCGCTGGCGGCGCCAAAGCCGAAGAAGCCCGGCCCGGCCAAGGGCACGAAAAGCCGGCCCCGAAAGTCGAACTGAGCCCCGGTCAGAAAAAGCAGCCCCTTGAAACTTTTGCGCAACCCGCAATATAGTTCACACCTTTACCGATAATCCCGATAGAGGTTCGCAAATGGCTTATTCAGATGTGGTCGCCGCCCGCCAGGCCGGTGCGGTGCAAATCGACCGGGTGCTGCGCAACACTTACATGCTGCTGGGGCTTACCATGGCGTTCGCCGCCTTGGTGGCGGGCTTGGCGATGGCCGCCAATGCGCCCTATCCAGGCTTCATCATCAATATTCTGGTGTTCTTTGGCCTGCTCTTCGCCGTTCACAAGACTGCGGACAGCAGCATGGGGCTGTTGTTTGTGTTCCTGTTCACCGGCTGGCTGGGCTATACGCTGGGCCCAATCCTGAACATCTATTTGGGCTTGGCCAATGGTCAAAGCCTGGTGGTGTCGGCCCTCAGCACCACGGCGGCCGCCTTCGTGGGGCTGTCCGCCTACGCCATCATCACCCGCAAGGACTTCAGCTTTCTTTCCGGCTTCTTGGTGGTGGGGTTCTTCGTGCTCATGGGCGCCGTGCTGCTCAGTTGGCTGTTCGACATGTCGGCCTTCTCCGTGGCCATCTCCGCCGGCTTCGTGCTGTTTTCCGGCGCCGCCATCCTGTGGCAGACCAGCGCCATCATCCACGGCGGGGAGACCAACTACATTCGCGCCACGGTGACGCTGTTCGTGTCGTTCTACAACATGTTCCTGTCCCTGCTGCACATCTTCGGGGTGATGAGCGACGACTGAACCTAGTGTGCTGTCCCGCAAGTAAGTGTGATTATTCGTGGCCCTTTGGCCCACCCGAAGGGCGCCCCGCGGCGCTGGGCGAACGCGACTTGTTCAGAGGTTCCCTAGCCGGGTCTTGGCCCCTGCGCTGCCGGAACGCGCTTAGTCGCTGGCTGGCCCGCCGGCGATTTGCGGGCTAGCCAACTAGGCCGAGGTACACCTTGGTCAGTGCGGCCGGCAGGTCTTCAAGCTCCTCGATGACGGCGTAGCGCGCATCGGGGCACATCCGCCGCAAGTAGTCGTGGCCGGAGCGGTCCACCGTGACGCAGAAGGTTTCCACGCCCTTTTGCCGTGCTTCGGCCAGCGCCTTGGCGGTATCGTGCAGCCCGTAGTCGTGGTCGCCGCGCTCGGGGCCGTAGTCACAGTCCTGGGGGAAGCCGTCGCTGAGGATCAGCAGCACCTTCAAGGCGTTGCCGGAGTTGGTCAGCTTGCGCGCGGCGTGGCGGATAGCTGGCCCCATGCGGGTGCTGCGCTTGGGCTGCACGGCGGCGATGCGGGCCAAGGCGGTGGCGTTGAAGGGCTCGTGCAGATCCTTGGCTAGGTAGAACTCCACGCATTCGTGGCCATAGCCGGAGAAGCCGTAAACGCCGTAGCTGTCGCCGAGGCGCTCCATGGCCGCGGCCATCGCGGCGGCGGCCTCCTTCTGCACATCGATGATGCGCCGCTGCGGGGGCGCCGGGGCGGCATCCGCCTTGGCCCAGAGGTAGGCGTCATGCTCATGGGAGCGGTGCGGATTTTCGGTTGGGGCCGCATCGAGCTTCTCCACGGGGTCGTCCGTGGAGGCGGAGAGGTCCAACAGCAGGGCGGTGCAGACGTCTCGGTGGATGCGCTCCCGGCGGCTGTATAGGCGCTCATCGGGGAAGCGGCCGGCCCTTAAGTCCTGGCGGGCGGCGATGGCGGCGTTCAGATCCACTTCATCGCCGTCCGCCAAGCCCCAACGGCGTTGCCGGCCTTGGGGCCTGATCTGCTCCAACTGCTGTTGCACGGCCGGGCGGCATGCCTCCAGGGTGCGCCTTAGCGCAGCCACATCGGCATCGTCCCTGGGCTGCAAGGCCATTTCGAAGAGGCGGCAGTAGTTGCGGCGGTAGGCTTGGGCGTGGCAGTCCCATTCATCATAGCGGTAGCTGCGGGCCTGCTGGTTTTCCGCGCCCAAGGCGTTGCGCAGGGCGGAGCGCTCCAGGCCAATGCGCCGGCTTAGCTGGTCGCGCTGGTCGCGGATGCGCTTGATGTTGAACCGCGCATCGCGCACCGCGCCACCGCCCTCGCCGCGCCCGGCCTCAAGCTGTTCGCTTTCCAGCATCTCCGCGGCCAACAGGGCGCCGTCCAGGCGGTGCGCCTCCTGCCGCCAATCCTCAAGACGCACCTGCCGTTCGGCCCACTCCACGGCGGCCGCAGCGGGCGCCGACGCCTCCTGCAGCGCCTCCCCAGCTTCCGCGTCCAGTTGGCCGAAGGCGTCCCACAAGGCCTTGGCGGAATCATAGATGTCCGTGCTTGGCGGCAGCAGCCGCTTGGCGATGGGGTGCAGAATGTGGTCTTGCGGGCAGGATGACCCACCGCCGATGGCGAACTGGAACAGGGAAAGGGCCGCCGGGCTGGCGGGATGGGTTTCCTGATTTTGCCGCAGAAGGGCGTGGTGGGCGCGCAGCGACGGCAGGATGCCAGGGTAGGCGTGCGCCATGGCGGCATTGAGGCGGATGCGCTCGAAGCCCTCCAGCAACTCCGCCGCCAGCCATGGGTTGGAAAAGTGATGATAGAAGCGCCAGCGGTCGCTCGTCCGGTCCGCAGGCGCCAAGGCCGCGGCCCCAGCCAACTCCGGCACGCGCCGATAGGCGATGGACAGGCGGAAGCCAAGGCCGCCAAACTCCCGACGGGCGATTTGCTGCAGGGCCAGCAGGCGGTACAGGCCGGGATCATCGGTTTCCAGGCTGGCTGGCAGGTAGAGGCTGTCGCCGCTTTGCGCCGCCAGGGTTGCGGCGGCCTGCTGGAAGTCAAGGGGGGCGTCGGCGCTGGACTTGATGTGCAGATGGCCGCCGTTCATGGCCTCCGCAAACAGCGCCAAGCGCCGCTCAATGTCGGCTAAGGCGATCATGCTAAGGGGATGCGCCGGCTGCGTCCGTCTAGTGTTACGTCCCATAAACAACTTACGTAATAGTGAGCGTGTCCAGTCTTGGGGCTCTGCCACGTCGAAGGGGTGACCCACGACCCTGTCCGCCATGGCGCCACGACATTTTTCGCCGCCTTGGACATCGCCGCCGCCGAATCGATCCTCGCCAAAGTCGAGCGACTTTGTTCAGTTGTTTCCGGGACAGCACACTAGTGTGCTGTCCGACAAGCAACCATAGCAATTACATGCGTTCATAAGCGGATAAAATTTTCTATTTCAATAAGTTACATAAATTTTGAGGGCCGCGAACAATCACGCTTACTTGCGGGACAGTACACTAGGTGGCGCCGCCAGTAGGCGTCAGGCATCAACAGGGGCCGGCAGCACCGCGTCCACTATGTCCGCCAAGGCGGCCTGTACGCTGCGGTCATCAGACAGCGCAGCGATGAGAGCGGCCTGCGCCGCCCGGCGTGGTTCTATTCCCTTGTTGATCAGTTGGCCGGTGTAGATCAGAAGCCTTGTGCTGGCGCCCTCCTCGAAACCGTGGGCGCTGAGGTTGCGCACCTTCTGTCCGATGACGGCTAGGCGTTTCGCTACGGATTCTGGCAGGGCGGCCTCACGGGCGATGATCTCCGTCTCGCGCTCCACGTCCGGGTAGTCGAACTCCAAGCTCACGAAACGCTGTCTGGTGCTGTGCTTCAAGTCCTTGAGGATGCTCTGATAGCCTGGGTTGTAGGAGATGATCAGCAGGAAGTCCGGGTGGGCGCTGACCAGTTCTCCGGTCTTGTCGATGGGCAGGATGCGGCGGTGGTCGGTCAGGGAGTGGATCAGCACGGTGGCGTCCTTGCGCGCCTCCACGATTTCATCCAGATAGCACAGGGCGCCGGTGCGCACGGCCCGGGTCAGAGGGCCATCGCTCCAGACTGTTTCGTCCCCCTTGAGCAGGTAGCGCCCCACCAAGTCCGTGGCGGTCAGGTCTTCGTGGCAGGAGATGGTCATCAATGGCGCATCGAGGTCGCGTCCGCTGCGCTGGCGCAGCCGCCAGGCCATGTGCTCCACAAAGCGCGTCTTGCCGCAGCCGGTTGGTCCTTTCAACAATATCGGCAGCCGCGCGGCGTAAGCCGCCTCGAACACCGCCACCTCATCGCCAACGGGCAGGTAGTAGGGCTCCGTCTCCAAGTTGGCGAGATTGACGGCTTCGCTGGCCAGGTTCATAGGCGGCTCCTTCTTCGGCTGCCCTGCAGCTTACTGAAACGGCGCACGGATTTCATGCGACGGCCGCGGACCGCCGGCTTTCTCGATTTGTCGGCCATGCTTAACAGCCAGCGCACCCTTTAGGCCCTCCCGAAGGGCGCCCCGCGGCGATCGGACTGTGGAACTCCCGTCGCGCCGCGGCTTGCCTTCGCATGGCCGCAACGCCATCTCCACCCGGAAACAGCGGGGCGCTGGGTGAACGCGACTTGGTCAGAGGTTCCCCAGTGTGCTGTCCCGCAAGTAAGTGTGACTATTCGCGGCCCTTTTTGCCCCCGGCCGCGTTGCTCCTCCTTGTGTGGGGCCTGTCACGGGGCGTCGTCGCGCCTTGCCGGGAGCCAAAATGGCCTAGCGACTAAAACCCACTTACTTGCGGGACAGCACACTAGCTGAAGTGGGTGCCCGTTTTCCCTGCCACTTTCGCTGGACGCATGGGACTCTGGGATGGTCTTCGGCGACACACCGTCTTTGTCGATTTTTCGGCCATGCCTACAGTTCAGACTGAGCGTTGCCGGACGGCTAAATTGGCGTCCTCCAGGAACCCGGCTTTTTGGTCGCTGGCATGTGGCTGTGGATCGATTCCGCATTGGCGAGGCATGAGGGTGGAACTGGTACACTAGCCGTCGCCGAGGCGCTTGCCGGGAAGCCGGTGGGATGTAGGCTTGCAGTCCGGCTGCATGGCAATGTCCATGCAGCGCCGCGAGGACATCCTTTGGCGATCTCAACTGCCTTGATGGGGAAATTGTGGGGGGCTTGGCCGCGACCTCTATGCCGCAAGACACCGATGTTCTGGCCGACGCCATCACCGCCTTGGCGCCGCCGCTGCTGACCGCCTTGGATGCGCTTGCGCATGTGGGGCGGCGCCTGCATCCACCGGACGTTCCGGCCTTGGTGGAGGAGGCGCAGCAATGGCGTCAGCCGCTATTGGCCGGGCGGGAGGCATTCATGGCCGTCCAGTGGCCGGCGCGCCTTAGCCGCTTTGCCGCCCATTGCCGGGACGCCTCCGGCCATGCGCTGCTGGCCTTTGACGCCCTGCGCGTGGCGGTGGGCTCCGCGCAGCCGGCCATGGGCGCCTACCGAGCGCTCAGCAATGTCGTGCGGGCGAACGAGGCGCTCTACCCAGTGTCCCTGATGTTGCCGCCGGTCAGCCGCTACTTCGTGCATAAGGACCATCGCCAGGATGAGGCGCTGGCGGCGAAGCTGGCGGCGGCGGATGCGACGCGGGACAACGTCGGCATCCTGCACTTCGACAACAAGGCCGGGCAGCGGGGCGGTTTCTCCCTTTATGTGCCGGAATATCACGATGGCGAGACCCGCCCCCTCATTGTCGCCCTGCACGGCGGCAGCGGCCACGGGCGCAGCTTCCTGTGGTCCTGGCTGCGCGACGCCCGCACCCGCGGCGCCGTGCTCGCCTCCCCGTCCTCCCAGGAACGCACCTGGAACCTCATGGACCCCAACGCGGACAACGCCGCGCTGGACGCGATGGTCAGCCACATCAAGGCCAATTGGCCCATCGATGCGGGCCGCGTTCTGCTCACCGGCATGTCCGACGGCGGCACCTTCAGCTATCTGTGCGGCCTGCGGGAGAACGCGCCCTTCACCCACTTGGCCCCCTGCTCCGCATCCTTCCATCCCCTGCTGCTGGAGGCGGTGGACGGCAACCGCCTGAGAAACCTGCCCGTCTACCTCATGCACGGCGCTCTGGACTGGATGTTCCCAATCGAGATGGCCCGCACGGCCCGGGACGCCCTCAGCGCCGCCGGCGCCAGGGTGTCTTATAGGGAGATTGCGGACCTCTCCCACACGTACCCCGTGGAGGAGAACGAGCGCATTATCGACTGGATGACGGGGTCGAGCTGACCTGTCTGCATCACCAGACCAGACCGACCGGCATGCCGGAAACCCAGATGTGGCCCCACCACAGAGCGATGAAAATCAAGGCCGCCAGCAGGGGCGCCAGCCAGCCGATCTCAGAGAGCTTGAGCGTTTGGCGGCCGGCGAAGATGGCGGCAAACGGCACTAGGGAGGTCGCGTCGCGAAACGCCGACCAGCCTTCCCCAAAAACCTGTTGCTTGCGCTTGTCTATGAGCGCCATGCCGTAACCTGAGATCAGCGCGAAGGCCCCGAAGAACACCAGCGACGGCAGGTCGCCGTTCGCCAGCAGGTGGCTGACCGACCAGATCAGGATGCCGCACTGCACCGGATGGCGCGTGATGCGCATGACCCCCGCAACCGGCACCTCCGCGCCGCTGTCCAGCACCACGCCCACAGTTGTGGGGTTGCGCGTGACAAGGCCGCCGACCACCAGCAGCAGGGCCAGCGGCATCAGCAGCAAGGGCGCTAGGCGGAGCAGGTCGACCGTCGGCCAGAGCAGCGCGCTCGGCACTGCGGCGTTGTAGGCGCGAACCAATAGCACCAGCAACACAATCGATACGACGGAATAGAGGCCGACATAGGCCTTCTCACCCATCGCCCCAGCCAGACGGTCGCGCAGGCCCGTACTGGTCACCCCAAGATGTTGCGCCACAAACAGCACCGCAAGCAGCATCAACCAAGCCAGTTCGTTCATCGTAATTCTCCTGTTGGCAATAGAGACGTTTCCAGCCTAACGCTAACGCGCTGCCAGATGTTCGCCACCTGCTGGAACGGCTCCACGGCGCACACGCCTAGTGTGCTGTCCCGCAAGTGAGTGTGATTATTCGTAGCACTCAAAATTTATGTAATTTATTGGAATAGAAACAGTTTCTCTGCTTATGAACACATGTGGTTGTCATGGTTACTTGTCGGACAGCACACTAGCCAGCGGCTGCGGTCGCCGGGTAGTTCAGCTTGGCGGCGCACTTGTACGCTGCCCGTTCGGTTTGGTGGGCGCAGTAGGTTTGCAGGATTGGGGACAGGTCCAGCGCGTAGGCCCTGGCCCAAGTGAGGCAACTGGTGAGCATGATGTCGGCGCCGGTGAAAGCGGCGCCCACTAGGTGGTCGTGGCTGCGCAGGCGCTGTTCGGCGAAGCTGATTTGCTTGGCGAAGCCCTCCACGGCGGTTCGCACGGCCGCTGGGGCTTCGCCGTAAAGTCCGGCCAAGTCGCGGTGCTTGCGCAGGACGTACAGGGTGTGGGCGTCCAACTCCATCTGCACGTAAGACAGCCATTCATTGTATCGCGCCCGGGCCCGGGTCCCGGCCTTGGGCGCCAAGCCCGTATGCGGGCCGTAGGCGTCCGCCAGATAGGTGACGATGGCGGCGCTCTCCGTCAGCACGAAGCCATCGTCCACCAGCACGGGAATCTTGCCCTTGACGTTCAAGGCGGCGAATTCCGCGGTTTGCGTCTCTCCTGTGCGGGGGCCGATGAGCTTGGCCTCATAGTCCAGCCCCAACTCATGGGCCGCCCAGTGGGCGCGGATGGTGCGTGTGGTGGCGCCCCCCCAGATGGTTATCACGCCTTACTCTTCATGTCGCCGAGCCGGCCTCCGCACCATTGCCGGCGGCGCGGCTGCGTCGCTGCCGGATGTGCGCTTGGAGGCCGTTCATGGGCAGACCGAAGGGGTGGACACGACCAGGCAGGACGCGCCGCTGCCGGATGTGCGCTTGGGCGCCGTTCATCGCGGCATCTCGATCTCGGTGGCTTCGTAGAAGTGGGCGCTTACCTCTTGGGGTGGATGGGCCTGCATGGCGGCCTGGAAGCTGGCCATGTGCTGGGTCTTGAAGTGGGCCGTCAGCGCCGCCTTGCTGGCCCACCGCTCCGTGATGCGGACGGCGCTTAGGTTTGCAAGCTCCACGCTGAAGCTGTAGTCCTCGCAGCCCTCCTCCTGCAAGGTTGCGTCCTGCATGGTGATGATGGCCGCCTTAAGCGCCGCCAAAGCTTCGGGGGTCATCTGAATTCGGGCATTGACGATGATCATGGGTTGGCCTCCCTGCTGACGGGGAAAAGATAGCGCCAATCCGGCTGGGACGCAAAGTGATGATCCCGCAACGGGCATGGACGCCGCCCCTTGGCGTTGCCGGCCAAGCCGAAACGGACGCTGGCAGGGCGGTCCCACCTGCGCGGAAGGATGGTTCTGTTGGGGCCGCTCCAGGCTCTTGGCGTCACCGGCGCCATGCGCTTCAGCATGGGCGGGCGGGCGTAGACAGTGGGCTCCAAAGGTCCTTCGTAGTGCATGTCCCCGTAGCAGTCTTGGCGCACCATGCAGTTTAGGGGCAACTTCCGCAGTGAGAGCAAATTAGCCGCGGGTGGAAGGCTTCGTCAGGAGGCGGCGGTTTGGAAGGAGAGGGAGACGAAGGAAGGGAGGCGGGGGCCCCGTTGCTGGGCGTTGGGTTGTGAAGACCCCGGCCACCTTGCGGTGGCCGGGGGAGAGCGGACCTCATTCAGTGCTAAGCCGAATTGCGGCCCCAGCTCAACCAGAGGTAGATGGAAGCCCAACTTGGCTTGGCTACTGTGTTTTATCAAGGACGCCGGCGCCGTTGGTGACCAAGGAGTTGTTGACGTTGGCGGAGCCTTGG
>CAYGBY010000143.1:0-10588 GCA_964348115.1 uncultured Pseudomonadales bacterium | reverse complement strand
ATCACGCCCTTTAGGCTCCTCTGGGCTTCCGGGACTTGTTCAGAGGTTCCTTAGGCTTGGGCGAAGTTCAGGATCCAGCGCGCCGCCAGACCTTGGTGGGTTTCACTGGCCAAGGAGGCCATGCCCGCTTGGTAGGCGGCCTCGCCAAGCAGTTCCCGGCGCATGTTCATCAGATCATGGGACAGGCCCTTGGGGAACTCCGGGTGGCCCTGAAGGGTGATCACCTGATCGCCCAGGGTGAAGCCGGCCAACGGACAGAAGGCGTTGCGGGCGAAGAGCTGGGCGCCAGGCGGCAAGGCGGTCACCTGGTCCTGGTGGCTGGACAGCAAACTGAAGCGCTCCGCCGTCGGCGCCAGCCAAGGCGCCCGCACCAGCACTTCGCTCTCATGCACACCCACCGCCCAGCCTTGGGCCCGCTCCGTCCGCCCGCCAAAAAAATGCGCAATCAACTGGTGGCCAAAGCAGATGCCGGCCACCCGGCCCCCGGCATCCAGCGCACGGCGCACGAAGGCGGCCAATTCGCCAATCCACGGCAGTTCGTCATAGACGCTGCAGCGGCTGCCGGTGATCACGTACAGGTCGCACTCAGCCGGCGCGGGGTACTGGCCGGCAACGGCATCGATGACGGTAAACCGCAGATCCAAATCCTTCCCGGCCGCCCGGAACAACCCCTCAAACATCTGCGGATAGTCGCCGTGGGCGGCCTGCAAGTGCGGCGGCACGGCATCAGTCTGCAGAATGCCTAGGTGCATGGCCACCAGCGCCCATCAAATGATTTCAAAGTAACGCTCCAACTGCCAACTGTTCACGGTGCGCTCATATTCACGGCATTCCCAGTGGCGGGACATCACGAAGTGGTCGATGAAGGCGTCGCCGAACAGGTTTCGAGCGCGGCGGCTGGCCGCCAAGCGGTCCGCCGCGGCGCGCAGTTGGCTGGGAAAACGCTGCGCCTCAGGCAACGCCTCCTCCGCCTCGTAGGCGTTGCCCGCCACCGGGGGCGCAGGATCCAGGGTTTCCTCAATGCCATGCAGTGCGCAGGCCACCACTGCCGCAGCGGCCAGATAGGGGTTGGCGTCGGCCCCACACACACGGCATTCGATGCGCTGGCTTGGCCCGCCGGCGCCGATGACGCGGATGGCCGCAGTGCGGTTGTCCAACCCCCAGGTGGCCCCGGTGGGCGCCCAGGCGCCCCGCACCAGCCGGGCGTAGCTGTTGACGGTGGGCGCCAGAAGCGCCAAGTAGTCCCCAAGACAGTGCTGCAGCCCAGCCACCGCCCGCCGCTGCAGTTCAGACATGCCATGGGCGGCGTTGCCATCCTGGAAACGGTTGCCGCCTTGGTCATCCACCAAGCTGAAATGAAAGTGGCCGCTTTGGCCTGGGTAGTCCATGGACCACTTCGCCATGAAGGTGGCCATCAGGCCCTGCTTGTGCAGGTAGGCCTTGCTGAAGGTCTTGAACAGGTTGGCGCGGTCCGCCGCCTCGGCGCCGAGGCTGGCGGCTAGGGCCGCCTCCCAAACGCCCGGGCCGGTTTCGCAGTGCAGGCCCTCCAGGTCCAGCCGCAGGGCGCGGCAATGATCCATCAGGCCGGTGAAAAGCTCCGATTGCGCCGTGGCGCGCAGCATGGAGTAGCCGAAGTTTCCGGGCGTAACGGGCCTAAGGTTGCGGTAGCCCTTTTCACGCACGCTGTGCGGCGTCTCCGCAAAGACAAAGAACTCATATTCGAAGCCGGACTTCAGTTGCAGGCCATGCTCGGCCAGCCTTGCCAACACCTGATTGAGTTGGGTGCGCGGGCACAGCGGATGGGGCTGTTGGTCCTGCCCGACAAATTCGCCGATGAAGTACGGACAGCGCTCATCCTCCAGCCAACGCTCGCTGTCCGCCAGCAGCCGATAGTCCGCATCCGGAAAGCCGGTGTGCCAGCCGGTGTGCTGGCCCGCATCGTAAAGCTGATCGTCCGCATCCCAGCCAAACACGCAGTCGCAGAAGCCGCCGCCCTGCTCCGCCAGGGACTGGAATTTCTCGATGCTCACGTATTTGCCGCGGATGACGCCATCAAGGTCCGTCAGACCCAGCTTGATGCGCGAAACGCCCCTCTCCCGATACTGCTTGACCTTGGCTCGCAGTGTTGGTTGGGCATTCATCTAACGCGGCCGGGGGCCGAAAGGGCCACGAATAATCACACTTACTTGCGGTACAGCACACTAGTGCATCAGGTTGAACATGCGCCGCCGATAGCGGCTGGCCAGTTCGCTGCCCTTGCCGGCCACGGTGAAAATGCGCAGCAGGGTGCGCCGTCCGATGTCCTCTTCGAACTTACGGTCCACACGCAGGATGTGCAGTGCGTGCTCCAAGGCGGTTTCCAGCGCGCCATTGGCGGCGGCCACGATGGCAAGCTGCAAGTGGGCGCCGAGATTGTCCCCATCCTGCTCCAAGGCCGCCTGGATTTCGCTTTGGGTGGGCAGGTCGGCTGCTTCCTCCGCCAGTTCCAGGCGGGTTTGCGGACGCTCCCGCTCCGCGGCGTCCGCCGCTACGGTGGCGAGGACTTTTCTGGCGTTGGCCAGGCTTCCTTGGCGCGCAAGCACGTCCGCCAGCTCCACGCGGAAGTGGGGGTTGTTGGGCTCCTCGCGCAGGGCTTGGCGCAGGAAGCGCTCCGCAGCCCGCAGGTCACCTTGCTGCAAATACTGGTCGAGTTGCGCCTTGACAAGCTCCGCAGCCGATAGGGTCAGCTTGTCCAACAGGGTGCGCAGCACCCGTTCCGGCTGCGGGCCATCCAACTGCTGCACAATCTGGCCCTTGTCGACCACCCGCAGGCTAGGCAGGGCCTGCACCCGCAGGTGCTGCGCCAATGCTTGGTCCGCCGCCACATCCACCAAGCCCAGAGCCACCTTGTCCCCGTACCGGCCCACCAAAGTCTCCAGCTGGCGCCTAGCCTGAGCCGCCTGCGGCGACTGCTGCGCCCAAAACAGCAGCACCACTGGCGTGCTGGCGGACCGCTCCACCACGTCAGCCTGAAACGAATTTGCCGTTACCGAAAAAACCTGCTGCTGCGCCACGCTACCCAACCATCTCCTGCACCAAAACGCTGGCCGAACGCCGCCTAGGCGGCGTATTCACGCACCAGCACCAACACTTGCTGGGCGAAATCGAAGGGCACTTCCTCGCCATCGACGCCCTCCACGCTCAATCCGAACGCACGCTCAGTCTCCTGACGCACACGAATCTTCACTTCAGCGGCGTCGCCGTCGCCAAAAGAGAACATTCTGCGGAAGAAGCCCCGCTCCTCCTTCTCGCCCAAGAATGCGGTCTGCGGGATGCGGATGTGATAGACGCCAGCCGCACGGTCCAACTGCAGAACCTCCACCTCAGCGTTGTTGAACGCCTGACCCAAGGTGGCCCAAGTGCGCTCCTCATCCAGAAACAGGCGCAGAATCGGGTGGCCGGAGTCTTCATCCCAGGTCAATTCGGACTTGGCTTGGCCGGCAATCTCCTGGGCCATCATGGAGACGGTCTGTTCCGCCACCCGGGCCGCAATATAGGCGCCAAGTTCGTTCAGCAGCCTCGGCTGCAAATCCGCAAGGCTGGACGGCGCCTCCTCCACAGGCTGGCCGACGGCCTCATGGCGGACATGCACCTCCGAGGTCCGCTCGCGCAAACCTTGCTCCACCTGAACCGTCAACCGGTCCTGCCCCCCCGTGGCCTGTGCGGCGCCCTTCAACTCCTGCAGCAGCGTACGCACCACATCCCGATACTGGGTCTCCTCTATGGTGAGCAACGCCGTGGTGATGCGCCCTTGGCTGGGCGCCTCCTCGGCAATGGCGACGCCGTTTTCGGCCAAAAACTGCTTGATCTTCGGCCATACGGTGGCGGGCGCTTCAGGCACCACCAGCCAAATGCGCTGGCCAAGGCGCTGCAGACGGATCTGCTCCCTATTGTCGTTGGCGTAGATGGCGTCCGGCAAGGGGGCGCGACCCGGGAAAAACCGGACGTTCTGCTGGGCGCCCACCCGTGGGATGGGAAAGGGATCCTGCAGCTCGCGGTCCATGTCTTGCGGAATGATCAGCACCGGCCCTTCACGAGCGTCGATGTAGTCATCGGAGCGGTTGACGAAAAAGCCCCGGTCATCGGAGAACCAGCCGCAGCCGGCGACGGCGCAAGCCAAGAGCAGGGTACAGACGAACTTGGCCATGGCTCAGACCGCCACGGAGGCGACGGTTTCCATCACCTCCTCACGCCGGCTTTCCGAAAGGGGCACCAGGGGCAGGCGGATGCCGACATCGATTTTGCCCATGGCATGCAGGGCCCACTTGGCCGGCACCGGGCTGGTCTCCACAAACAGGGCGGCGTGGACCGGCTGCAGGGCGGCATCGATGGCTTCAGCCCGCGCCCGATCGCCACGCAGGAAGGCGCCGCAAAACTCGGCCATCTGCCGCGGCAGCACATTGGCGGTGACGGAAATGGCCCCGACGGCGCCGAGGCGCATCATCTGCAAGTTCTGCCCGTCCTCTCCGGACAGCAATATGAAACCCTCGCCGCACAGTTCCCGCAGCACCGTGATGCGGGATGGGTCGCCGCAGGCCTCCTTGATGCCGATGACGTTGGGCAGGGAGGCCAGCCGAGCGACGGTCTCCGGCAGCAGGTCGCAGGCTGTGCGGGGCGGGACGTTGTACAGCACAATCTGGGCGTCACAGGCCGTCGCGATGGCCTTGTAGTGCTGGTACAGGCCTTCTGCGGTGGGCCTATTGTAGTAGGGGGTGACGACGAGGCAGGCATCCGCCCCAAGCCGGTGCGCCTCCCGGGTCTGGTGGATGGCCTCCGCCGTTGCGTTGCTGCCGGTGCCGGCGACAACAGGCACCTGCCGGGCGACGATGTCGATGACCCGCTGGATGACTTCCAGGTGCTCCTGCGTGGTCAGGGTGGCGGATTCCCCAGTGGTGCCCATGGGCACGATGCCTTGGGTCCCGCTTTCCAAGTGCCAAGCCACCAGCCCCTCCAAGGCGGCCCAGTCGACCGCCCCGGAAGGCTTCATCGGCGTCACCAACGCCACCATGCTGCCGCTTAACATGCACACGCACCTTGATCGTCTGGCCGGATTTTACTGCAAATGTCCGTGCTTGGCGTCCATGTTGCCACAGTCAACTCGCCGTATGGCCATGCCGCAAGCTGTTTCCGCTGCGCATTGTGGCCGGCCGCCGTTCGCCGGGCTGCGTTTCGGCGCGGATGCCGGCGGGGGCTGCCCGCTGCGCGGCCCTATTCCGGCCAAGCCTGCAGCTTCCGCCCGCCGCCGCGCGCCACCAGGATGTAGGTGGCGCAGGCGGCGGCCAGCGCTGGGAAGACCTCATGCACATGCTCGGAGAGCCCGGCGACCATCCAGCCCAACAGCACAGGCACGCCCACGGCGATGCCGCCCAAGGCGGCGCGATCCGAGCCGCGGCGCCAATGCAGGCCAAACACGATGGGCGCAAAGAAGCATACCGCATACAGGCTGCCGGAGAAGATGGTGATCTCCACGATGCCGGCCGGCGGGTTTAAGGCCAACGCCGCTGCCAGGGCGGCGCAGCCGACAATGCCGCCGCGGGTCCAGGCCAGGGGGGCGCGCTGCGGCTTCAGCGGCGCCACGATGTCCTTATACAGCACGGAAGCCGCCACCAGCAACACGCTGTCCATGGAGCTCATGGCCGCCGCCAGGATGGCGATGATCAGGAAATCCGACACCGCGAGGGGAAAAACGCTGCGGTCGTTCACCAGCATGGGCACGATGCTGTCGGTATCCGTCACCCCTTCCACCAGGAAGTGCGCGTAGATGCCGATGGGATACAGGCAAAACTGCACCAGGGCGATGCCCAGCACGGAAACCCACATGCCAACCTTGAGCGCCCGGTCATCCTTAAGCGCGTAGAAGCGGGAAAGCTGCCTTGGGTCCACCAGCAACTTAAGGGCACCGGACAGGGCGATGCCCAACAGCACCACCAAGGGGATGCCGCCATTCCAGTCGAACAGAAAGGCGGTGCTTTCCTGGGTGCGCAGTTCCGGCAGCCTCGCCCCCCCGCCGGCGGCCGCGGTCACGAACAGGAACATCAGCACGGAGCCCACGACCATCAGGCATCCCTGCACTACATCCGTGCGCACCACGGAAACAAAGCCGCCCACGGACGTGTACAGCATGACGATGATCAGGGTCAGGCCCACGGCGGTCGTGTAGGGGATCTGCAGAAAATGCTGGAACAGCGTGCCGGCCCCCTTGAAGATGGCGATGAGATACAAAAGGCTCGAGCACACCACCACCAAGGCGGCAACCAAGCGTAAGGCGCCGGTCCTTGGGGCGAAGCGGGCGTGCAGCAGTTCCGGCAGGGTCATGGCGTCCCAATGGGCGGCGAAACGGCGCATGCGCGGCGCCACCGCCGTCCAGGAAAGCCAGGTGAACAGGACCATCACCCCGGCCATGATGAGCCAGGCCAAACCATACTCATAACCCTTGCCGGCGTTGCCCACGTAGCTGTTGGTGCTGGCGTAGGTGGCGAAGAAGGACACGCCGATGACGAAGCCGCCCGCGTTGCGCCCGCCCACGTAGTAGCCGGATACGCCCTTGGCCCGCCGCCGGCCGAAGTTGGCGTGGTGCAGCAGCAGGGCGGTGTAGGCCAGCAGGAGCGCCCCGGCCAGCCAATGCTCCGCCCACCAGCCCCAGCTCACCAGCCCCTCCCAGGCGCGGCGGCGCCGTCGGTGCGCCGGAGCGGCGGACTGAAGCCTTGCACGCCGCGCCCCGGTGACGCAGCGCTGCGGGGCGGGCGGCGGGCGGCGGCAAAAACCTCACGTCGCCCGGCAATTGCCGCTATGCTTGCCCTCAGGAAACCACGCAATTGTGCATCCTTCCCATGCGTTACTTCGTTCAGTTCCTCATTCCGGCGCTCATTCTATTCGCAGTGATCTACCTGATCAGCCGTCGCCGCTCGCAGCAGGGCGACGGCGACGGACGCGGCGTTTTTCTGGTTATCCTGGTCATCGGCGCCGTGGCGGCGGTGGCGGCCCTGTTCGCCTTGCAAGGGGTGCTGGACTGAGGCCGGCAACCAGCAGAGCGCTTGGCGCCCTATTGGGGCTCGCGCTGCTGACGCTGTGGCGCCCAGCTATGGGCGCTGAACAGACCGCGCCCACTTACCAGCATCGCGTGGTCGCCAGCCATCCCCACGACAAGGCCGCTTTCACCCAGGGGCTGCTCAGCCACAACGGCCGGCTATATGAAAGCACCGGCGGCTACGGCGAATCGACCTTGCGCGAAGTGCACCTGCCCAGCGGGCGCATCATGCGCCAGCACCAGCTGCCGCCGCACCTGTTCGGCGAAGGGCTGGCCTTGGCTGGAGACCGGCTCTACCAACTGGTCTGGAAGGCGGGCTTGGGGCGCATCTATGAGGCGTCGACCTTCAGGCTGACCGGAGAGTTCCCCTACGCCGGCGAGGGCTGGGGCCTGGCATTCGACGGCGAGCGATTGGTGATGAGCGACGGCAGCGCCCAATTGCGTTTCCTCAGCCTGCAGGACCAAGCCGTTGTGCGCATGGTGGAGGTGCGCGACGGCGCAACCCCCGTCACCGGCCTGAACGAGTTGGAGT
Source organism: uncultured Pseudomonadales bacterium (assembly GCA_964348115.1). GTDB lineage: Bacteria > Pseudomonadota > Gammaproteobacteria > Pseudomonadales > Azotimanducaceae > Azophilus. The sequence goes on along the minus strand of CAYGBY010000143.1, from coordinate 2,990 downwards.
ATGTGCAGGGCCTGCTGTACGCCAACATCTGGCCCAGCAACCGCATCGCCATCCTGAACCCAGCCGACGGCCAAGTGCAAGGCTGGCTGGACCTTGAGGGCATTCTGCCGGTGGCGTTCCACCATCCGGGCATCGACGTGCTGAACGGCATCGCCTATGACGCGGCCACTGGCCGCCTGTTCGTCACCGGCAAACGCTGGCCGAGGCTGTTCGAAATCGAGGTGTTGGGCGCGGCGGCAAGCCGTTGACTGCGCACTCGCGTTATCATGGGGGTTTTGGCCAACTTGAGGCAGCAAATGGAAACTCCTGTTCTGGTGGGCGTTGCCCAGCTCAATCAACGCAGCGACGCTGCCGGGCAGCCCAAGGAGCCCATTGAACTGATGATCGACGCCAGCCGCATGGCGGCGGCGGACGCCGATGCGCCGGCTTTGCTGGCCCAAGCCACATCCGTGCGCGTGGTGCGCGGCTGGTGGCCCTACAAGAATCCGGCCCGGGTGGTGCGCGAAGCCGTGGGCGCACCGGAGGCGGAAACAGGCCTTACGCCCTACGGGGGCAACTTCGTGCAGAGCACGGTGAATAAATCCGCCCTGGACATACAGGCCGGCAAGCATGAACTCATCCTCATCACCGGCGCCGAGTGCGGCAACAGCCGCGCCAAAACGCTGCGGGCCGGCAAGCAGGTCAATTGGCGGGACATCGACGGAACCCCGGATGTCTATCTGGGCGAAGACGTGATGATGGTCAACGATGTGGAGAAGGCCCTGCGCCTGACCCGCCCCATCCGCATGTATCCCCTGCTGGAGGTGGCCCGCAGGCATCATGTAGGCGAAGGCGTCCAAGACCACCTCAAGCGCATCTCCGAACTTTGGGCGGGGTTCAGCGCCGTGGCAGCGGACAACCCCCACGCCTGGCTGCGGGAGGCGAAGACCGCGGAGGAAATCCGCACTGCCTCCGCAGTGAACCGCCCAGTCTCATTCCCCTACCCCAAGTTCATGAACTCCAACGACAAGGTGGATCAGGCGGCGGCGCTGATACTCTGTTCGGCGCGCAAGGCCGCCGCTCTGGGCATTCCCAAGGAGAAGTGGATATATCCCTGGGTGGGCACGGACGCCCACGACCACTACTACGTCTCCAACCGGGACAATCTGCACAGTTCCCCAGCCATCCGCATCGCCGGCGGGCGCGCCCTGGAGCTGGCCGGCCTAAGCCCGGATGACTTGCACCTAGTGGACCTGTACAGCTGTTTCCCCATCGCCGTGCAGGTGGCGGCTGCGGAGCTTAAGCTCGGCACGGACCGTCCCCTCACCGTGACCGGCGGCCTTACCTTCGCCGGCGGCCCCCTGAACAACTACGTGATGCACTCCATCGCCCGCATGGCGGAACTGCTGCGCGAATCCCCAACGCACAAGGGCCTGATCACCGCCAACGGCGGCTACATCACCAAACACGCTTTCGGCATTTACGCCGCCGAACCGCCGTCCAAGCCCTTTCAATACGCGAACCCGCAGGAAGAGGTGGACGCCCTGCCGGCCCGTCCGCTGGCGACGGACCACAATGGCCAAGCCGAGGTGGAGGGCTACTCCGTCATCTACGGCGCCCAAGGCCCGGAACAGGCGCACGTCGCCGCCCGCCTGGCCGGCGGCGAGCGCACCTGGGCCAACTGCGAAGATCTAGACGTCATGCAGGCCATGACGGAGCAGGAGTTCTGCGGCCGCGCCGTAACGGTCGCGGGGGGCGTAGCGCACTTCTAGGGAAACTCGAGGTTATCTAGTGCGTGAGCCGGCACCGCACTCGCACTATTTATGCTGCCGGCTACAGGACAAGGCACCGAAAAATGCAACTGGACAACCAACCAAAAGCCGTGGTCCATCTGTTTCTGGGGGTCGAAAGAGAGGATCTTTATAGTCGCAAGGAGTTTCCAACGGGGCGCGTTCAACTTTTGTTCAACGGCAAACCAATCGGGGGCTGGGCCGATGACAGCAATGGCCCGCATTGGTACGTGCTTGAGAGAACAAGTATTTCAGCTCTGAATCCGAGCTTCCAGATCATCCTTGAGCACTTCGGTTTTGACAGAATCCGCCAGAAAATCCTTGACAGGCAGCGCCATTATTGGCGTGTGCGGGGTGCGGAGGGCATGTGGCTGTTCAAGAGAGCCGTAGAAGAAATCACCGGCGTACGCCTGCCCAAGCCTTAGCTCATCGCTGTTGGAGTAGGGGCTTTCCGCATTGTTCGGGTTGGTTCTGTTGCGCATGCGCTGCGCCTCGGCGTCGTAGGGAATGCTGCGTCCAGCAGAGACAACCGGAATAGTGTTGGCAGGCCCCAGCCCTGCTGACGTTTGCGCCCCGGCCGGGTTGCTGCGCCGCCTTGGCGCCCTGTGCTACGACGGCCTGCTGATCCTGGCACTGTGGATGGTGACGCTGCTCCTCATGGTGGTCGCCAATGGCGGCGAACCCGTGTTCGGCGCGGCGGTGCAGGCCCTTCTGTTTCTGGAGATGGCCACCTTTTTCGCCTACTTCTGGTGCGCCGCCGGGCAAACCGCAGGCATGAGGGCTTGGCGGCTGCATCTAGTGGCCAATGAAGGCGGCCCCGTCACCCTCAACCAGGCGATGGTGCGCCTGTTCGTCGCCATGCTGTCCATCGCCGTCTTGGGGCTGGGCTACCTCTGGGCCCTTGCCCACCCGGAGCGCAAAACCTGGCCCGACTTGGCCAGCAACACCAGCGTGCTGCATCGCCCGCCCTGAGGCGCCCTTTAGCCCTCCCGAAGGGCGGAAGCGAACTTTTCAGAGGCTCATCACTGATTGATGTCCGCGCAGAGTTCGTTGACGCGCAGCTCCCCGGCCTTGGTCTGGCCGCCCAACTTCAGAAACCGGCTCATGGCTGTCCGGGCGCTTTCGTTGCGCAGGAGACGTTGGAACAGGTAGGCCTCGTCAAGCAAGCCCTCCGCAAGGGGCTTCTCCGCGCAGTCCACGGACTGTTTGGCCAGGCGCACC
>CAYGBY010000142.1:0-10591 GCA_964348115.1 uncultured Pseudomonadales bacterium | reverse complement strand
ACGCCCTTTAGGCTCCTCTGGGCTTCCGGGACTTGTTCAGAGGTTCCCTAGGGCCAAGCACCAAGAATCCCGCCCATAAGGATGCTGTAGAGCACCCGATAGCCGGCCTGAATCAGGAACAGCGGCATTCCGGTTCTGCAGAAGGCGCCGTCTGAGGCCATGGCCGTGGCGATGAAGCCTAGGCCGACCAGGGTGCCCAGCACTAGGCCATCCGCAAGGGTCTGCATCCCCAGGGTGTTCATGATGGCCGCCAGAATCACGCAGGTCAGCAGGGATGTGAAAAAGCTGATGACGAAAGGTGTCGGGGAGGGCTTGAGGTCCTCCTGCTTCTTGCCCAAGGCATTCAGCCAAGCCTGCCCGAAGACCGGCCCATACCAAATGCCGCCCAACACAAAGGCTGCGATCGTGGCCACGAATATCGCCCACCAGTTCAGCGCGGAAAAGTCCAACATGGCTGTAAGCCTCCTTATACGTATTGCGAAGCTGAGGATGCTGGCCATTGCGACGCCGCCCGGCGTCCCAAGGTTGACGTCCAGCATCCCATAACCGGATTGAACCAGAATTGGCAAAGAATCGGAATGGCGACGATTGGCGGTCGCCGGGGAAGTACAACACTGGCTGCTGATGCGCACCGTGCAGGCTTGCATCCTGTCGCCGGATGGGGTGGCCCGGGGCGGGGCGGATCAGGGCAGGACCATCCCCAAGTGTTTGCTCTTGAAAGGAAGCTTCCGAAAGGCCATTAGATGCCGCAGAATATTGTGGGATCTTCTGAAAAGTATTCATAAACCATCTATATGGGGCTTTGCCGAAGACTGGGGGACGGCTTTGGGATGGTCCTGGCGAATCAGGGCCAATGAAAAGAACGGAGCAGGGCGGAGTAGTGCCGACAGGCAGGGCGGATCAGTGCTGTTGAACAAGTCGAATCAGGGGCGCGGGGCGGATTGGCGCCGAAGAACAGGACGGATCAGGATCGTTGAGCGGGGCGGGCGGGACCGAAGACAGAACCGATGAGCTTGGCGGATCAGGTCAAATGGGATGAGCGGTACCGCGCCGGCGCCTTTGCGGAGCGTACGCATCCCAGTGCGTTGTTGGCGGAATGGGCGCGGCTGCTGCCCCGGGGCCGGGCGTTGGACTTGGCTTGCGGGGCGGGCCGCAACAGTCTTTTCCTGGCTCGGCATGGCTATGAGGTTACCGGAGTCGACGTCTCAGCGGCGGGCTTGGCGCGGGCCCGGGCTTCCGCCGAGCGGCATGGCTTGGCCATTCGCTGGGTGCAGCACGATCTCGATGAGGGTTTGCCCAAGCTTGGCGCATTCAACCTGATCTGCCTGTTTCGCTACTTCGACCCAAAGCTCATCCGCAGGCTGCCGGGGCTGTTGATGGAAAATGGCCTTGTGATGGTGGAGGAGCACTTGGCGACAGACAAGCCAGTCATCGGCCCGTCCAATCCCGCTTTCCGCGCCCAGCCCGGGGAACTGCGCCGCCTGCTGCCGGACTTGGTTGTTCTGCATCAGGAGGAGGGCCTCATCAGCGAGCCCGACGGACGCCGGGCGGCAGTCGCCCGGTTCATAGGAAGCGGCCGTGCTCAGCAATTGCAGCCTTGAAGGGCGTGGGCCCGCGACCGCAGGCATGGCCGAGCCTACGGCGGAGGGGCGGGCGAACGGGATGAAAACTGCTAGGGAACCTCTGAACAAGTCCCGGAAGCCCAGAGGAGCCTAAAGGGCGTGATGGCAAGGCGCGGCGAAGCCGTGTGGCTTGCCCCACACAATGCGCCGCAACACAGCCAGCGCGCCTTTTAGGCCCTCCCGAAGGGCGCCCCGCGGCGTACGGACTGCGGGAATCCCCGCCGCGCTGCGGCTCGCCCTGCCATGGCCGCAACGCCGTCTCCGTCCGCAAACAGCGGGGCGCTGGGCGAACGCGACTTGTTCACAGGTTCCCTAGACCCCCTGATGGGCCTGCAGGCCGGAAACGCGCCGAGATTACCCCTTGGGGCTTGCCGCCCCAAGCAGAAACTCCAGCAACGCCTTTTGGCTGTGCAGGCGGTTGCCGGCTGCCGTCCAGGCGCCGCAGCGCGGGTCGTCAAGGACTCTGTGGTTGACTTCTTCGCCGCGATGGGCTGGCAGGCAGTGCAGGAACAGGGCGTTGGGCGCGCCTTGGTCGAGCAGGGCTTCGTTGACTTGGTAGGGCGCGAAGGCGGTGCGGCGTCTTCGCGCTTCGGCCTCCTGGCCCATGGAGGACCAGACGTCGGTGACGATCAGTTCCGCCCCGGCGACCGCGTCCCTAGGGTTGGCGACTAGCTTGACGCTGGGGGCGCCGGCCAGCAGCTCCCGCTTGGGTTCGTAGCCTTTCGGGCAGGCAACGCGCAGCTCGAAGCCCCACTGGCGGGCGGCGTTGATGTAGGAATTGCACATGTTGTGGCCGTCGCCCAGAAAGGCGACGCGGCGTCCGGCGATGGGGCCGCGCAGTTCCTCGTAAGTCTGCACGTCCGCCAATAGCTGGCACGGGTGGTAGAGGTCCGTCATGGCGTTGATGACTGGAATGCTGGCGGTGCGGGCGAAGGTTTGCACATCCTGGTGGCTCGGCCCCCTGATCATGGCGATGTCCACCATCTCGGAGAGTACGCGGGCCGTGTCGGCGATGGGTTCGCCGCGGCCAAGGTGGCTGTCCGCCGGGCTCAGGAACAGGATGTGGCCGCCGAGTTGGTGCATTCCCGCCTCAAAGGCGACCCGGGTGCGGGTGCTGTGCAGTTGCAGGATGAGGGCGCCGATGCGGCCCGACAGGGACTGGTGCGGCGTGCCAGCCTGCTGCAGACGCTTCAGTTCCGCGGCGCGCCGGGTCAACCCTTGCAGCTCCTTGGGCGAACAGTCCAGCAGCCTGAGGAAATCCCGCTTCGCCATATCAGGGCAGGCTGGACTAGTCGTTGAGCAAAGCGGCCACCAAGGCCACCAGATCGTCGGCTTGGGCGTCGCTGAGGATCAGCGGCGGCAGCAGGCGCACGACGCTGTCGCCGATGGCGTTGATCAGCACACCCGCGGCGAGTCCAGCCTGCACCAGGCCGGTGCGGGGCGCATGCAGTTCCACCGCAATCATAAGCCCCTTGCCGCGAATCTCCTTGATGTTGTTGTTGCCCTTCAGCGCGGCCTGCAGGCCGGCCACTATGCGCTCCCCCAGCACGGCGGCGCGGGCGATTAGGCCGTCCTGCTCCAGGACGTCAAGCACCGCATGGGCTGCGGCGCAGGCCAGCAGGTTGCCGCCGAAGGTGGAGCCGTGATGGCCGGGCTGGAACAGCTGCGCCGCCTCCCCGCGCGCCAGGCAGGCGCCGATGGGCATGCCGTTGCCCAAGCCCTTGGCGGTGGTGACCAAGTCGGGCAGGCAGGTGGTGTGCTGATAGGCGAAAAAGGCGCCGGTGCGCCCGTTGCCGGTCTGCACCTCATCCAGCATCAGCAGCCATTGGTGGGCGTCGCAGATGCGGCGCAGCGCCTCCAGGTAGCCTGCGTCTGGAATGCGGATGCCGGCCTCCCCCTGCACCGGCTCCACGAACACGCCCACCACGTCCGGGTTGTTTGCCGCCACCTGCTCCACAGCCGCAATGTCGTTGTAGGGTATGCGCACAAAACCAGTCAGCAGGGGCTCAAACCCGGCATGGACCTTGCGTTGGCCGGTGGCCGTCAGGGTGGCCAGGGTGCGCCCATGAAAGCTGGCTTCCGTGACCACCAGCACCGGACGCTGAATGCCGCGTTTGTGGCCGTGCAGCCTAGCTATCTTGATGGCTGCTTCGTTGGCCTCCGCGCCGGAGTTGGCGAAGAACGCCCTGTCCATGCCGGAAAGGGCGGCCAGCCGATCCGCCAACGCCGCCTGACGGGGGATTTCATAGAGGTTGGAGGTGTGCAGCAGCTTGCCGGCTTGCTGCGCCAGCGCCTTGGCCACCGCGGGATGCGCATGGCCGAGGCCGCATACCGCCAAGCCCGTGAGCGCATCGAGGTATTGCTTGCCGTCCGCGTCGGTGAGGTAGGCGCCTTCTCCCTTCACGAAGGCCACCGGCAGGCGGGCGTAGGTGTCCATCAGGCTGGTCATGCTTGGGTGCCAAGCGCAGCGCCAAACGCGCAATTATACGTAAAGCTGGTGTGGGCGCAAATTTTTTTTCCGCACCTTCAGCAATTCTCACTATGCCTTTCAGTCCCTCCACTCAAGATCCGCCAGTCGGAGTTAAGGAACCTCTGAACAAGTCCCGGGAGCCCAGAGGAGCCTAAAGCCTCTCGAACCTGCGCCAATTGGCGGACTGGTCTCTGAACAAGTCCTGCAAGCCCGGAGGAGCCTGAAGGGCGTGACGGCAAGGCGCGGCGAAGCCGTGCGGCGGGCCGCACACAATGCGCCGCAACACAGCCAGCGCTTTCTTTTGGCCCTCCCGAAGGGCGCCCCGCGGCGCGCGGACTGCGGTATCCCCGCCGCGCCGCGGCTTGCCTTCTCATGGCCGCAACGCCATCTGCGCTCGCCAACAGCGGGGCGCTGGGCGAACGCGACTTGTTCAGAGGTTCCTTAACCAAGGCTGGTCCCGGCTTGTCCTGCCGCTGCCGGTGGACGCATGGGACTTTGGGATGGTCGTGGGCCCGTTAATTCAATCCTTCGTGATCGCATATTTTTTCAGGTAGCCGCGCAACTGATGGTAGGTGAGGCCCAGCAGTTCCGCCGCCTTGCCTTGGTTGTGCTTGGCCACCGCAAGGGCCTCCTCGATGGCCGCGACTTCGAAGGCCTGCACCTGCGCTTTTAGATCCATGGGCACTTGTACTGCTGGGCTGGCGGCGGAAGGCTGCTTTGCGGCCGCAGCGCTGGGCCGGTGGGGAGAATCGAACGGGTCCAGAATCACCCGCTCCACGGCCGCCTCCGGGTTGGTGCGGTAAACGCAACGTTCCACCACGTTCTTCAATTCCCGAACATTGCCCGGCCAACTGTGCGCCAGCAAGCGTTCCTGGGCTTTGGGGGAGAAGCCAGGGAAAAGGTTGCGGCCGAGTTCCCGGCACATGCTGATGGCGAAGTGCTCGGCGAGCAGCAGGATGTCGTCGCGCCGCTCCCGCAGGGGCGGCAGGGTGATGACGTCAAAGGCCAGACGGTCCAGCAGATCATGCCGGAACTTGCCCGCATGGGCCAAACGGGGCAGGTCTTCGTTGGTGGCGGCGATGAGGCGCACATCCACCTGCAGGGTCTTGACGCCTCCCACCCGCTCAAACTCGCCATATTCGATGATGCGCAGCAGTTTCTCCTGCACCAGGGCGGAGGTGGTGGCCAACTCGTCCAAGAATAGGGTGCCGCCGTCCGCCCGCTCGAAACGTCCCTGATGGGTGCGGGTTGCGCCGGTGAAGGCGCCGGCCTCGTGACCGAACAGCTCGCTTTCCAGCAGGGCATCGGCAATGGCGGCGCAGTTCATCTTCAGGAATGCCTCGCCAGCGCGGGCGGACAGGAAGTGCAGCCGTTCCGCCACCAGTTCCTTGCCGGTGCCCCGCTCCCCGACAATGAGCACCGGCTTGTGCAGGGGCGCCACTTGGGAGGTCTCCTCCAAGGCCCTGAGGAAGGCGGGGGACTCTCCCAGTGGCGTCGCCAACTCATTCACCATGCCGCGAATTGTGCCAAAACTTGGCGAACTTGGCCAAAGCCAATTGGGACGATTTTTTGGCGTATCAACTAACTACCTAAAAAACAAAGAAAATTCATCTTCAGTCCAGTTTGGCACGGTATGTGACAGCTAATAGCTGACAGCAAAAGTTGGCAACCAAAGCGGAGGCAAACAACCAATGACCATTTTTTCGCGGATGACGGACATCGTGAACTCCAACCTCAACGCCCTGCTAGACAAGGCGGAGGACCCGGAGAAGATGGTTCGTTTGATCATCAAGGAAATGGAGGATGCGCTTGTGGAGGTGCGCTCCACGGCCGCCCGCGCCATCGCGGACCGCAAAACGCTGGAGCGGCGCCAGGAATGGTTCACCAGCGAGGTGGAGGAATGGCAGCGCAAGGCGGAAGTGGCGGTGGGCAAGGGCCGCGATGATCTCGCCAAGCGCGCCCTGCTGGAGCGCAACAAATCCCAGGAGGGCGCGGACGCCCTGCACCAGGAGCTGCAGCTGCTCGATGAGACCCTGGAGAAGCTGAACGGCGACGTAGGCGCCCTGCAGGTCAAGCTGAAGGACGCCAAGGCCCGCCAAAACGCGCTTGTGGTGCGCAGCAAGGCGGCGCAGACGCGGCTGGGTGTGCGTCGGCGGCTGAGCGACCACAATGTGGACGAGGCGCTGCAGCGGTTTGAATCCTATGAGCGTAAGATGGATGATCTTGAAGGCCAGATCGAATCCTACGACATGGGGCAAAAAACCCTGTCGGATGAAATTGCGGACTTGGAGAAGGACGAGCAGGTGGAGGATCAGCTGCAGGTGCTGAAGGCCGGCATGGCCGCCCGCAGCCAAGCATCGTCCGCCGCCTAGACCCAACAAGGCTGAGCAACTGAGGATCTGCAATGGACGGCTTAATCGTCGCATTCTTCGTGCCCACCGTCCTGTTCCTGTGCATCGTGGCGCCCATCTGGATTTTCATGCACTACCGCAGCAAGCAGCATGCGCAAAGTGCGCTGACCCAGGAGGAGCGCGAGGAGCTTGAGGAACTGGCGCAAAGGGCGGAGGGCATGACGGAGCGCATCGAAACCCTGGAGGCCATCTTGGATGCGCAGACGCCGGACTGGCGCAGGCGCATGGATGGCGCCCACCAATGAGCGGGCGGGGCCACCACCATCGCTGGGATTGGTCGGACACCCCGCCACGCACCAGGCGCCTGCGGCGTGACCGGCAACGGGCCAAGATCGCCGGGGTGTGCGCCGGCTTGGCTCGCTACTACGGGCTGCAGCCTTGGCAGGTGCGCTGCGTCGCCTTGACCGGGTTGATATTCCTGCCGTCAATCGTATTCCCCGCCTACTGGGTCCTGTTCTTGATCATGAGCCATTGGCAGGGGGAGCGCGGACGGGGGACAGGCCGCCAACGGCCGGAAGCGGCGGCGTCCGACCCGTCCGCCGGCGGGGATCAGGCGCCGTCGGATGCGTTGCGCACGCCTTCGCCCCGGCGCATCCTGCGCAACGTGCGGGCGGACTTGAACCAGACGGAGTTGCGCCTGCGGCGCATGGAGGCCCATGTCACGTCCGGCCAATACGAACTGCAGAAGGCCTTTCAGGAGATTGACGACCGTCCGGCCTAGGCGCATCAGGCGCGGGCGGCACGCGGCGGCCAGCCGGACCAAGCAAAAACAGCGAAACAGGAGAAGGAGAGCATGGACGTATTCACCATGGTGGTGATCATCGTATTCATCGCCTGCGCAACCAGCGTGGCGGCAAAATACTTCGACAACCGCGCCCGGCAGCGCAGCGCCCAGGACAGTGACGATGTGCAGCAAGCCTTGGATGACCTGCGCAGCCGCGTGGAGGTGCTTGAGCAAATCGTCACCGATGAGAACTACAACCTAGCCAAGGAAATCGACGGCCTTGCAGGAGGCGCACAGCGCCCCTCCGCCCAGAACCCCCGCAAGTAACCCCCCGGCCCTTGTGCGCAGGGGAAGCCCCAAACGTTCCGCCGCTTCGGGGCGGTGGAGAAACCCCGGCCCTTGCGCACACGGGCGAAACGACTTGTCGCCGTACATGAGTATGATCTCGTCGCCCCAGCCCTTGCGGACGCGGGCGAAACTGCTCCTGCGCACGGTGGAGTCGTCGCGCTCGGCCCCAACCGTTGCGCACACGGGCGAAACCTCATAGAGGGGGAAGTTCTCCGCCTTTTGGAACTCCAGCCCCTGTGTGCGGGTAAAATCCCGATGCGATAGGGAACCTCTGAACAAGTCGCGTTCGCCAAGCGCCCCGCTGTTTGCGGGCGGAGACGGCGTTGCGGCCATGGCAAGGCGAGCCGCAACGCGGCGGGGATTCCCCAGTCCGTACGCCGCGGGAGGGCCTAAAGGGCGCGCCGGCTGTGTCGCGGCTCATTGTGTGGGGGGCAAGCCACAGGGCTTCGCCGCGCCTTGCCATCCCACCCTTTAGGCTCCTCTGGGCTTCCGGGACTTGTTCAGAGGTTCCCTAGTCAGGGCGCTTGGCGTCCCGGGAAGATCAGGCGGTTCGGGTAGTCCGTAAATACCCCAGCGGCGCCCCAGCGAAACAGCCGTTGCGCATCCGCCCTTCCGTTGACTGTATAGACCAGCACCCGCAGTCCGCGCCTGCGGGCTTCCGCAAGCCGCGCCCTTTGGGCGCAGGGCAGGCTTAGGTTTAGGCTCCAGGCGCCCACTTCAGCGGCGAAGCGCCAACCGTCTTGGGGCCAGCGCGCGAACAGCGGCGCCAGATGAACATCCTTGCCGCACAGCGCCGCCGCTTGGCGCAGTTCCTCCCGGTGGAAGGAGGAGATCAGCACCTGCCGCCCGCTCATCGCCTGCTCCCGCAACGCCAACTCAGCGGCCAACTGCGCTGTGTTGCGCCCTTTGAGTTCTATGTTGACCCCCACTTGGGCGGGCAGCGCCCGAAACACCTCCTCCAGCAAGGGCACCTGCTGCCCCTCTCCGGCATCCAGGCGGCGCAGCGCCGCCAAGCCGCAGCCATCCAGGGCGCCGCTGCCTGAAGTGGTGCGGTCGAGAGTCTCGTCATGCAGCGCCACCAAGCGCCCCTGCACACGGTGGACATCCAGCTCCACGGCATCCACACCTAGTTCCGCCGCCAGGCGAAAAGCCGCCAAGGTGTTTTCCGGCGCCAGCCCGCTGGCGCCGCGATGGCCGATGATCAGGCGTTGTGCGGAGAAGCCCAGAGTGACGGTCCCGTGGCGAACGGCGGCGCCAAAGTAGCACGTTCCCAGCTAGTGTGCTGTCCCGCAAATAACTGAACAAAGTCGCTCGATTTTGGCGAGGATCGATTCGGCGGTGGCGACCCAGACGAACGGGCTTGCCTTCGCATTGTAGCGCTCCACGTAGGCATTGATTTTGTTCACCAGTTCCCTGACGTTGGAGAATGGGTCGCGGCGGATGGCCTGTTGGGTGATGAGGCCGAACCAGCGCTCGACCTGGTTGATCCAGGAGGCGTAGGTTGGGGTGTAATGCATGTGGCATCGCTCCCTGCGGGCCATCCAGGCCTTGACCTTGGGATGCTTGTGCGTGGCGTAGTTGTCGACGACGAGGTGGATGTCCAAGTGTGCCGGTACGCTGCTGTCGATGTGGCGCAGGAAGGCGAGAAATTCCTGGTGTCGGTGGCGGCGCTTGCACTGCGTGAGCACCGCACCGGTGGCGATGTGCAAGGCGGCGAACAAGGTTGTGGCGCCATGGTGGACATAGTCGTGGGTCACCCCTTCGACGTAGCCGAGCTCCGTCGGCAACATGGGCTGGGTGCGCTCCGGCGCCCGGATCTGGGTCTTTTCATCCACGCACAGGACCACGGCATGGTCCGGCGGATTCAGGTGAAGTCCAACGATGCCGCGGACTTTTTCGATGAAGAAGGGTCGTTGGACAGTTTGAAGTGACGCTGTCGGTGCGGCTGCACGCCGAACAGATCAAACCAACGCCGCACGGTGGATTTGGAGACGTCGGCGTGCTCAGCCATACCGCGCACGCGCCACTGCATCGCATCGGAAGGCTTGGCCTTAAGGGCGGTGTTGATCACTTCAGCGACGCGCTCGTCCTCATGGGTTCTGGGCCGCCCGGGATGCAATTCGTCGCGCAGGCCTTCAAGTCCCTGCTCCCGGTGGCGGCGGCGCCACTTGCCAACGGTGACGTGGCTCACTTCCACGCGCTTGGCGATGGTGGTGTTGGACTCGCCCTAGGCGCAGGCCAGCACGATCTGCGCCCGCTGCGCCACAGCGTGGGGCGGTGAGCGGGAGCGGGAGATGCTGAGCAGGTGGGATTTTTCTTCGTCGCTGAGCGGGACGGGGGCAACCGGTCGACCACGGGGCATGAGCGGATTCCTTGGATTGGACACGCTCACCATTACATAAGTTATTTATGGGACAGTACACTAGGGAACCTCTGAACAAGTCGTGTTCGCTCAGCGCTCCGCTGTTTGCGGGCGGAGATCGCGTTGCGGCCATGGGAAGGCGACCCGCGGCGGGGGTTCCGCTGTCCGCGCACTGCGGGGCGCCCTTCGGGAGTGCCTAAAGGCGCACTGGCTGTGTTGCGGCGGGTTGTGTGGGGTCCGCCACAAGGTCCAGGTCCAGCGCCTCTTTATCTTGGAAGCGGAATGCCGCGCGCCGGTTGCCCGACACGCTGATGCTCCACAGACCGGCCATCTTGATCAAGTTTGTTAGCCCAGTTTTGGGTTGGGGATGTAGAGGCGCCGCGAAGGCGGTGCTTCCGCACACAGGTGTTCTAGCTCAGACACATTTGGCACACTCCCGGGGGTGACCGGGAGAGCGGCGCCGAGGCTGGGAAGCCCCCGCCCCGGCGCCGGATCGGGCAGCCTTCAGTGAACGACAAACCCACTGAAAGGAGACCGATCCATGAACATTGAGTCCATGCGGATCAGATCGCACCGCAGTTTCGCCGTCGATGAGGCCCCGCTGGCCGCCGGCGGCCAGCGCGGCCTTGCGCCGAAGTCCACCCGCCCGCGCCG
>CAYGBY010000141.1:0-10669 GCA_964348115.1 uncultured Pseudomonadales bacterium | reverse complement strand
TGGCTCACGGAAAGGATGTTTCACCTGACCTACCACGAAGCGCGGTCAGCGTGAGGCCGCTGTCCCGGAAGGCCAGCGTGAGCGCCGCCTTGGCCGCGATGCCGGGGGCACCGCGACCTCGTGTCCACCAGGCGCCGCACCCGACGGGTGCGGGATGGGCTCGCCGTCGTCGATGCGGCTGGCGAGGGCATCGGCGGCGGCGAGGGCCATATCGGAATCCTCGCCCGAGGTAAGGCATTCCGGCAGGTCGCGGAACGAGACGACGAGTAGGCGTTTGGGATTGTATGAGGATACAAATCGCGGGTACGGGGATTGCACCTCCCCATGCCGGTGCCCATCCAGTCATCCGGGACGCACGGCATCGCGATACAATGGAGGTATCGGGGCCGACCGGACGGGAACCATGGAGAAACACACCCGGCGCGCCGGGCAGAGGGAGGCGCTGCGGGACTATGTGGCCGGAGAGGCGCGGGAAGCTCCGCCTGTTTTCGCGGGTAGGCGCGGCGTGGTCGCCGACATCGAGGCAACGGCGGCAACAACGCTTGCGCGTTGGCGGGATGGTCGCCAATTCCCCGGCCTGACACGCGTGGTCCAGGGCGCCCCCGGCGCCGGGAAGTCGTCGCTTCTGGCGCATCTGCGGGGAAAATGGGAAGCGGCGCGGGCGGCCGGGGATCCCGGCGCCCCGGTCGCCGTCAACATCGGCCTGCTGGATCTGCGCGACCCGGACAGCTTCGTGGATGAGGTCGGCCGGAAGGTTCCCGCGTCGATCGGCAAGCGGTACGCGCCGGTCATCGCCGGCGCCCTGGTCAAGCTGGTCACGCCGGGCACGCGCCTGTCCGAGGAAGCGGAGAAGGAGGTTCGCGCGCTGGCCGAACGGCGCGACCTGCCGCATCCCGTGGTGCTGATGGTCGACGAGGCGCAGAACGCACGGCCGTACGAGAGCGAGTCGGCCTTGTTCGCCCACCTCCACGAGGGGCACTTCGCCCGTCTGCCCGTCCTGCCCGTGCTCGCGGGCCTGGGGCATCTGCGGGAGCACTTGGGCCAGCCGGGCATCCGGCTGAGCCGCTTCTCGAACGAGCTCGGGAGCATCCATACGCTCGGCGCCCTGGCCGACAGCGAAGTCCGCGAGCTGTTCGATGGCTGGCTGGACCGCTTCGGTGTGTCGGCGACGGCCGGCGGCGCCGCACGCTGGGCCGACGCGCTGGTCCGCGACAGCCAGGGGTGGCCGATGCACACCAACCACTTCCTGACCGCGCTGGCGGGCCAGCTTCTGTTGCCGGGAAGCGACCCGGGGCGGCTGGCCCCGGCCGACCTCGACGCGGTGCGCCGCGACGCCGCAAGGCGGCGCCTCGCCTACTACGACACGCGCTATGACAACGCGCTTGTTCAGGAGCGCGGGCGCGAGGTCGCCGAGGCCATGGCGACCATTCGCAGGAACGGCCCGGCCGACCTAAGGAACACGCTCGACGCCATCCAGGGCGCGTTCCAGTACGGAGAAAGGGAGGACGCCCGGCGCATGTTCGGGGTTCTGCGCGAACGGGGCTTCCTGCAGTCCGTTCCCGGTCCGGCGTCCGGCTGGGCGCGGCGCTACGCCTGTCCCATCCCCTCGCTGGCGTCCCACGCGGCCGCCTGCGAATTCCCGCCGCACGCGGCCGCGACGCTGGGCGACGTCGACGCGCTGAATGCCCTGGCCAGCCGGGACCGCGGCGCGCTCGACATCCGCGATGCGATGGGTCGCACGCCGCTGCACGTGGCCGCCGAGTGCCGCTGGACGGACGCGGCGGAGACGCTGCTCGACGCGGGAGGCGACCCCGACGCGCCGGACGCCGCCGGCGCGACCGCGCGCGGAACCTGGCCCGAATTCGACTGGCCGAAGAGGTCCCCGGAAAGGAAACACGACAACGGCGGGGGGTCCGGCATGTCCGGCGGGCCGGGAGAAATGGGCTAATTGGCCCCCCTTGCCGCGCTTGGCGTCCACCCGGACAGGGACAGTGCGGCCCCGTCCGAGCAACGACGCGGCCGATGAGCTCCTTTCCCATCGCCTGCGATGAACGGACAATAGTGCCCGAGGGGCAAGGGTCGAGGCGATGGCGCGCCGGGCATGGTCCATCTAGCCCACTGGGGTTTGGAATTGGGGCGGTTTCCGGATGCTGACCTGCTAAAATAGCAGGGCCTCTCGTTAATACCCTCAAATCCCAAACGCCTATGGAAACAGCCATGAGCCGGGACCACTGGGAGATCGTCCACCGCCTGGAAACCGCCTACCGGCGCACCCGGGAGGCATACGAGGTGACGTTTAAGGGGCATGACTTGGAATCGGGACCGAGATCGCGGGTGCGTGGCCGTTCATCACGGCCGCCTACAGCGGCATCGAGCAGACCTTCAGTAGTGCCATACGCGGATTTTTTTAACGTAACCAGTTGATGCAAAAGAATTTGTCAAAATGGTTGGTAAACTTGGGTTAGCCCCCCCGCAGGGCACCGCGGCTTGTTCAGAGGTTCCTTAGAACAGGCCAAGCTGCCTGTCGTCGCCGATTACCTGCTCGAAATTCAGGCCCAACGCCTCCAGGACCGGCTCCACCACCGGCTTTACCTGCTTGTGCACATAATGCTCCCGATCGGGCGGTCTCGTTTGGTTGTCCAACGGCTCCGGACCCGCCAGGGTCATCAGGTAGGAGACCACGGGGCCTGCCGGGGCGCGGGATTTGCGCGCCGCCGCCACATGGGGTGGGGTGGTGGCTTGGTAGGCGTCCACCGCCTTGCGCAAGCCCTTGCGATAGACAAGCTGATGGTCCAGTTCGCCGGCCCGCAGGGAGGCCACCAAACTTCTTAGCAGGCCGTCCACGGGCTCATCGCGGAAGAAGCGCTGGTACAACGCCCGCTGGGTCTCCTTGGCCAATTCCGTCCAATCCCGGCGCACCACTTCCATGCCGACAAATTCCGGGGCGTCCTGTCCCCAGACGAGGCCAACGTAGCGTTTGCGGGCGCCGCCCGCGCCAGAGCGGACTTGGGGCAGAAAGAGCTTTGCGTATAGCTTCTCGAACTCCATCTCCAGATGGCTGGTCAGCTTGGCTTCCTCCTTGATGAACGCGGCCAACTCCTCCGTCAGGGCCGCCGCCAGCTTCGGCCCCGCCCTAAGCGCCGCATCGCCATCATGCAGGCCGGCGCCGACGAACAGACTGTCCGTGTCCCCGTACAGCACCCGAAAGCCGCGTCGCTCAAACCAGTCCTTGGACCACAGCAGCAGACGCTTGCCCTGGCTGGTGATGGCGTTGCAGATGTCCGGGTTGTAGAAGCGGCACCCGTCGGCGCCCAATACCCCGTAAAAGGAATTCATCAGAATCTTGATGGCCTGGGCGGCCACGGCATCGCCGCCCCGCTTGGCTTGCTCCCGCGCTGGCGCCAGACGATCCAACAACTGCGGCAGCACCCCTGGCGCACGGCGAAAGCGGGCGCCGTTGGGGGCGCTGATGGGGTCGTTCGCCTCAGCCTGGGGCGGGATGAACCCCAAGGGGTCCAGGTTGTAGGTGCGTATGATGCTGGGGTACAGGCTTTTGAAGTCAAATACCCAGACATTCCTGTGCAGCCCAATGGTCGGGGGCAGCACATGCCCTCCGGATTGGGGCCTGTGCGGCCGCTTGTGGTCGCGCTCCAGGGTGGGCGCCACGCGCCTGCGCTTGCCGAGTTCCGCCAGATACAGGAAATCGAAGGACGCGATGCTGGCCGCCACCCGATCCGGCATCATGCCGGTAAGGCGGCTGCGCGCCACGGCCAAGTTGATGAGATCCAGCTTCTCCAGGATCTGCAGCGCCAAGCGGGCGTCCGTGCGGGCGTATCGGCAGAACGCCGGCAGGTCATGGGCGTAGTTGCGCAGAATTTCGCCCACCCTGTCGCCGGCGTCGCCAGCCAGCGCCTTGCCCTCCCCCAACACTTTCCGGGCCACGGCATCCAGGGAGTAGTCACCCATGCGCACGAAGGCGCCGCGCAGCAGGGCGATGCCATCGAGCACCAAACGCCCCGGAATGGTGGCGCTGGCGTGTCCGAAATAGCTTCGCGCCGGGCGCAGGCGCAAGGCGCCAGGGCCACGCCCCAAATCGAAAGGCGCCCTGGCGCGGGCGGCCAGACGGGCCATCACGGTCAGGTCAAAGTCGATGACATTCCATCCGGTCAGCACATCCACATCGAGCGCCTGCAGGCGGCGGCGGAAGGCCGAAAGCGCTTCCCCCTCCGTTGCGCAGCCGATGGCCCTTTCCGGCATGGGCCGCTGCTTGGGATCCACCACATAGACCTCATCAGCGCCGCAGCCGTAAAGGGCGATGGCCAGCAGGCGGCTGGCGTTGGCATTCGTCTCGATGTCGAAAGACAAGACACGCGGCTCAAAGCCCACATCCGCGGCGGTCACCTTCGGCTCGTCAAACAGCCAGTCGACCCCGCTTTCCGGGTTGCCCGGCCGCCCTTGGCCCTGAATGCGGCAGCCACCCTTGATGCCCCGGTCGATGAGGTAGCGCACGGCCATGTCCAGGTCCGCTTCGTAGGTGGGAACGCCACGCCGATGCAGCCGCCCGCACAAAGCCTGCCCTTGCGCTTGGCCGGGCGCCTGCACTTCCACGACCGGCGCGCCCTGGAAGTTGGTTTTCCCGGATGGCTTCAGGACAGCGCCCTGCCAATCAGCTGCAGTCATGGCCGCCAGATCGCGCCTGCGCACATAGAAACGGGGGGATGCGCGCCGGTCACGAATGCGGAAAGTGCCGCCGTCCAGCAAGCGCCCGTAGAAGCGCAGTTCCGTTTGTCCTGCACGGACTTGGCTCGCCATTTGATATATGAATCCGCGCTGGCTCATGGCCAAGCAGCTTAGCGCGAACTGGCGGCGCTCAGTATCCCTCCTGCCCCGCCTGAGTCGGCGTTGTTGCTACGCCGGGTCGAGCAGAACGCCGGGGTTCATAATGCCGTTGGGGTCCACCGTGCGCTTGGCGGCGCGGTAAGCCTTGGCGAAAAGCTCCGGGCGCTGGCGGTCATAGCCAGGGCGATGCATTCTGCCGACGGCGTGGTGGTGGGTGATGGTGCCGCCGGCAGCGATGATGGCTTCGCTGGCGGCGGACTTGATCGCTTGCCATTGTTCAGCCTCGCCGCCCAGCTTGGCGGGACCGGAGAAGCTGTAGTAAGGCGCTGGGCCATCTGGATAGACGTGGGTGAAGCGGCATGAAAGGCTTGCCCCCTTGCCCAGCACCTCCTTCAGGGTGGCGCCCACCGCCTGGCGAACGGCCTGGTCGAACTCGGCGAAACGGTCCCAGGTGATGGCCGTCTCAAAGGTGTCGGACAGCAGGCCAAGGCCGTTGACCAAGCCGGCGTTCACGCCGATGAAAGCGTTGCGCCAAGCGCCCACGGCGCCGCCCCGCCCGGTGACCCGACCGGCGCCGTCGTCAATGCGGATGGCGCTGTCCTCGATCCGGCCGCCAGCTTCCCGGGCGATGGCCACCGCAGCCTGAATGTTGGCGCCCTGGGGTACGTCGGCGGACTCGAATCCGACAATGAGCAAGGCCGCCCCATCCTGCACGCCAGCGCTCTGGCTCGCCTCCACCGAGTCCAGCAGGCGCAGGTTGGCGGGCCACAGCTTGGCCTGGACGATCTGTCTGGCGGCTTCGCCCCCCGCCGCCCAAGAGGGGAACAGAACGCCAGCGGTGGCGCGGAAGGTTGGACGCTTCTGCAAGCGCAGCCAGCACTCAGTGATGACGCCCAGCACACCTTCGCTGCCGATGACCATGCGGTCCGGGCTAGGGCCGGCGCCGCTGCCGGGCAGGCGGCGGGATTCCCACCAGCCGCGGGGCGTGAGCAGACGGATGGACTCCACAAAGTCATCGATATGGGTATGGTTGGTGGCGTAGTGGCCGCCGGAGCGGGTGGCCACCCATCCGCCCACTGTGGACCAGGGAAAGCTTTGCGGAAAATGGCGCAAAGTCAGGCCCCGGGGGCGCAGGGCGTCCTCCAGTTCCGGCCCTAGGATGCCGGCCTGCACTCGCACCGCGCGGGACACTTCATCCAGTTCCAGCAATTGGCGCAAGCGGTCCAGATCCAGGCTCACCACGCCGTCCGCTTCCGCTGGCGCCCTTACCCCCCAGACCACGGTGGTGCCGCCCCCATAAGGCACCACCGCATGGCCCCGCGCGTCAGCCCAGGCCAGGGTGCGCTCCAGCTCCTCAACCGTGCGCGGATGGGCCACCGCATCCGGCGGATCGTCGAAACGCCCGCGCAGGGCGGCCAACAGCTCCAGCGTATGGCCGCCATAGGTGTGCAGCAGGCGCTCCTCCGCATCCGTCGTCACCCAGTCCGCCAAGCCTGAAGGCGCCTGCAGGCGAGGGGGACGCACCTCGATGTCGGCCAAATCGGGAATCGGCGGCGGGGCCACCTCCACGCCGGTTCGTCTGGCGATGCGCTTGGCGGCCTGCTGGCGAGCCGCCAGACTGGGCTCGTCGGCTTCATATCCCCAAGTCCAAAAACTGCGGCGCCCCCTGGTTGCGGCCATGGTCTGTCTCCACTAACTAGCCCGCGTCAATTGTCGCCTAATTTTCGATGGGGCGCCTGCGGAAGCATAGCCAGACCTATGGTGGAGGGCGCGACCATCCCACAAAGTCAGTCAAGATTCCCTCTCAGTCCCACCCCGGCATCCTGTTCGTTCCTTGAAGAGACTGCACCGCCCACCAACCGGACCTAAACAAGGGTGCATTTTGGCTTTCTCCGCCACGTTCGATGGACGTATAGGACTTTAGATGGTCCTGGGCGGAGGCCGCAGGTGCGGAATTCTGGCGCAAATTCTGCTAGCTTGTCGCGTCGAATCACATCGACACGGGGGGAAGCGCATGGCTGGAGGCTGTCCGTACCGAACGGCTGCCGAGATCGATCTGATGGATCCGGTGGTGCAGGAGAACTGGTTCGACGCCTACGACATCCTGCGGGAGGAGGCGCCAATCTATTTCATGCCCCAACTTGGGATGCATGTGCTCACCCGCTATGCGGACATCGAGTACGTGCTGCGCCGCCCGCAGCTGTTCACCGCCGGGCCGGATGTGAACAGCGCTGAACCCCTGCTCAAGTTCGCCGAAGCCCGCGCCCTGTACGAACGCAAGGGCTGGCCCCGCTACACGCCCCTAGGGGAGAACCTGCCCAAGCACCGGCACTACCGCGCCCTGGTGGACCCGAAACTCAGCGCATCCGCAGTGCGCCGGCGGGAGCCCTTCGTGCGCGCCGCCATCAATGAACTCATCGATAGCTGGATCGATCAGGGCGAAATTGAGTTCATGAAGCAATTCGCCGAACCCCTGCCAATGATCGTCATCGCCGAATTTCTGGGCTTTCCCCGCATGGATCTGCCACAACTGAAGGAATGGTCCGCCGCCTGGGTGCTGCCCTTTTCGCGGGGGCTTTCCCTGGCCCAGGAAGTGGACGCCGTGGAGAAGCATATCCAATTGCAGCACTACATCCACGCCGCCATGCAGGAGAAGCGCAAAAACCCCAAGGACGACATCATTTCCCATCTGTTGGCCACCCAAGTGGAGGACGTCGACGCCGGCCGCAAGCGTCCCCTGACCGACACCGAGATCATCGGCATCACCGATCATCTGCTCATCGGCGGCAACGAAACCACCGCCTTCGCCATCGCCAACGGACTGTGGCTGCTGTTCCGCCATCCCCAAGTGGAGGCGGCGCTACGGGCGGAGCCCAGCAAGATCAAGAATTTTGTGGAGGAGGTGCTGCGCATAGAGTCGCCCACCCAAGGCTTGTTTCGCTTCGTGGCCGAAGACACCGAACTGGCTGGCGTACAGTTGCGCAAGGGCGCCATGCTGAGCATCCGCTACGGCGCCGGCAACCGTGACCCAGCCCGCTTCCCGGATCCCGCACAACCAGACCTTGGCCGCAAAAACGCCGGACGCCACTTGGCTTTCGGGTTGGGCGAGCATGTTTGCCCCGGCGCCACCCTTTCCCGCCTGGAGCAGAACTGGGCTTGGGAAATTCTGCTGTCCCGGTTGGCCAAACTGTCCCCGGTCCCGGAGAAGGACAGCTACGAACACATCAAGGGCATGTGGATGCGGGCGCTATGCGCCATCCACATGCGCTTCGCCGCCGCCTAGCGCCGCAGGCTGGGCCCCTGCCTCGCCGGTCGTTTCCCGGCTTCGGTCCGCTGGCGCATCTGTGCTATTCTTTGCGCTGGACCGCCGCGAAGAAACCACCAAGACATCCATGTCCACACAGACCACACAGTTGCCCATCGACTACAAAGGCAAGCGCTATTCCGGCGTCTATTCCGTCTCCGGCACCCTGATGATCGCCCGCATTCCGGGCATCGGCTCCAAGAGCGAAGATATGGGGAGCGAGGAGGATGCGGGAGGCAAGGAAGGGGCATCCGCTCAGCGCCTGCTGATCACCATCCTGAAGGAAGCCGAAAACGCCGGCTTGCTTTGACCGGCCCAAGGTACGCCGCAACGCCTTCCTGGCCGCAGTGGCGACCTTGGTGAGCGCTTGGCGGGGATGAAGCCGCCATCGGCGGCCATCGTGGCGCCCCAAGCCGGATGGCGACCGGAACGGGCCCTGCCTGAAGCCAAGCCAAACGAAACACCCTTTCCGCCGCTGCCGGCGTCGGACGCTTCCCACGCGGCCATCAACTGCGCATTCGGCGATGAACACCGGGGCCTGTGGCTGTACCAAAGCGACTGTCTTGCGTTCATGGACGCACTGCTCAAGCGCCATGCCGATGGCCTGTTTGATATGGCGTTCGCGGACCCGCCGTACTTTTGCGGCTCAGGCGTACGCCGCGTCCGCTTGCTGCAAGTCCAGCCCGTGCTGGGCGGCGAAGCTTCGGGCGCTGGCGGCGGAGGCGCGATTGTGTTGCGCCAGGGTGGATAGCGCTGCGAAGGCGATCCATTCGCCCGACACCTCAAAGTGGTTGCGCAGGCGCGGCCGTGACTCCGACAGGCCGAAGCCGTCCGTGCCCAGCACGGTGTAGGGGCCAGGAATCCAGGGGGCTATGAGGCCGGGCAGGGCTTTCATGTAGTCTGTGGCGGCGACGAACACGCCGCCTTCCTCAGCCAGCAGCGTCTGCACGTAGGGGGCTGCGCCGCAATCCCCCAAGCGCAGCAACCCAAGGCGCTCCATTTCCCGCGCCTGGCGGGCCAGTTCGTTGTAGCTGGTGACGCTCCATACGTTGCAAGGCAGGCCCATCTCGGCCAGCATCGCCCGAGCCCGCAGCACCTCCGCCATGACGGCGCCGCTGCCAAACAGGTTGACCTGCGCGCCTGCTTGCCGCGCAAAGCAGTACATGCCTTGCAAAACGCCGTCCTCCACCCCTTCCGGCATCGGCGGCATGGCGTAGGCCTGGTTGGTCAGGGTAATGTAGTAGAATTGATCAAGCTGCTCCTGGTACATGGCGCGGATGCCATCGCGCACGATCAGAGCGATCTCGTAGGCGAAGGCGGGGTCGTAGCTCTTCAGGTTGGGGATGGTGGCGGCCACTAGCTGGGAATGGCCATCCTGGTGCTGCACCCCCTCGCCGTTAAGGGTGGTGCGGCCGGATGTGCCGCCAAGCAGGAAACCCTTGCACATCATGTCCCCGCACGCCCAGATCATGTCTCCCACCCGCTGAAAGCCGAACATGGAATAGAAGATGTAGAAGGGGATCATGGGCAGGCCGTAGTTGGCGTAGGCTGTGCCGGCAGCCAGGAACGAGGCCATGGCGCCAGTCTCGCAAATGCCCTCCTGCAGGATCTGCCCGTCCTTGGACTCCTTGTAGGGCGCCAGCGTGCCGGCGTCCACCGGCTGGTAGCGCTGGCCCTCCGGCGAATAGATGCCAGCCTGGGGAAACAGGCCGTCCATGCCAAAGGTGCGCGCCTCGTCCGGCACGATGGGCACGATGTAGGGGCCAAGGCGCTTGTCCCGCAGCAACCGGGCCAGCATGCGCACCACCGCCATCGTGGTGGTGGCCTCCCGTTTGGAACCCTGCAGCATGTCCTTAAACAGTTCCAACGGCGGCGCCTCAAGACTTGCGCACTGCACGGCGCGGCTGGGAATGAAGCCGCCCAAGGCTTCGCGCCGCGCCTTCAGATAGCGCATTTCCGGCGAATCCTGCGCTGGGCGGTAGAACTCCGCAGCCGCTACGGCTGCGTCCGGCAATGGGATGTCCAGGCGCTTGGCCAGCTCCTTGCGTTCATCCGGGCTCAGGTTCTTTTTTTGGTGCACCGTGTTGCTGCCTTCCGTCCCCGGCCCCAAGCCGTCGCCCTTGACCGTTTTCAGCAGCACCACGCAAGGCTTGCCGCACACTTGGGCCGCTTGGCGGAAAGCGGCGTAGATCTTCTGATGGTCCTGGCCGCCGCGCTTGATGGAGCGCACCTCTTCATCCGTCAGCGTCTTCATCAGTTCACGCAGTTCCGGGGTGTGCTCCACCCAGTGCTCGCGCACCACGTCGCCCGGGGAGACGGTGTACATCTGGTAGTCCCCGTCCACCGCCTGCTCCATGCGCGCCTGCAGAACGCCATTGTGATCCCGGGCCAGGATCGGGTCCCAACCGCTGCCCCAGATCACCTTGATGACATGCCAGTCCGCGCCCCGGAAGGAGCGCTCCAGCTCCTGAATGATCTTGCCGTTGCCGCGCACCGGCCCGTCCAGGCGCTGCAGGTTGCAGTTGA